>NZ_JBDGLR010000013.1:0-167121 GCF_057655755.1 Lysobacter sp. Soil_N_51
CTTTCTTTTGTTGCTTTAGACAAAAGAAAGTGACCCGCCGCTTTAGTGGCGGAAGCTTTTGATCCTGCTTGCAGCTTTGAGGCTCTAGAGCCTTTAAGGCAAAGGCAACAGCTTTCGTCCACAAGCGGCCGAGTTACTTTCTTTTGTCTAAAGCGACAAAAGAAAGGTAACCAAAGAAAAACGCTTTTTTTGAATCAAGGGCCCGCAAGTGCGGAGCTTACGCAGGCATGCGCCACACGAGACATCCTGTCTCGGTGGCGCACGGCGCACATCCATGTGCGCCGCCCTACGGGTGTCCTGTTGCTAACGCGAGTTACAAGCCTCGCAGCGCTGGAAGGTAGGCGCGACCTCAAGCGAAAGCGGCATGGACTACCTGTAGGAGCGGCGCAAGCCGCGACCGCGAAAACACAACCACGACGCCGATTTCGACTCAACCCGGTGCCCACCGTTCGGATCGAATCAAGCTCCCACAAAAACGCCGGCCCGCGATCGCATCGCGAACCGGCCCCATTACCAAACCTCAACGCACCTCGAACTCATAAATCCGCGTAGCCGGATCGCCGTTCTGCGTAGGCGTGGTCACATTGAGCTTGATGTAACGCGCCGACGTCGCCGTGATCGCATGCGTCGACGTGCTGGCGGTGTTCGCGGTCGAGCTCACAGGCGTGCTCCAGGTGCTGCCGTTGCTCGAGGTCTGGATGGTGAACGCCTTGCTGTTCCAACTGGTCGACTCGCCGCCCGCGCCGGCATGCTTGACGGTGAAACCGCTGACCGTCTGCGCCGAACCCAGGTCGACCTGCAGCCACGCCGGCGAAGCGAGCGAACAGAACTTGTCGGTGTTGCCACCGGAGGTGCTGCCGTTGACCGCCTTCGCCGCCGATTCGCTGCTGTTGCACGCGGCCGAACTGGTGACCGGTTTGTTGAGCGCCAGGTTGACGTTGCCCGCGCCCACCGACACCGTCTGGGTCTTGGTGTGGCTGGCGCCGCCGTTGTCGGTGACGGTCAGGCTGACGGTGTAGTTGCCGGCGCTCGCGTAGGTGCGCGAAGGATTGGTCGCGGTGGACGTGCCGCCGTCGCCGAAGTTCCAGCTGCGCGAGGCGATGCTGCCATCGGCGTCGCTGGAGGAATCGCTGAAATTCGCGGTAAGCCCGCTGATGCTAACGCCGAAGTTGGCCACCGGCGCGGTGTTGCCGCTGAGCGCGTTGTTGATCGCCGCCGCGTATTGCGCGCTGGTGCCCTGCGCCCAGCAGGCCTGGATGTCGTCGTATAACCACAGGAAACCGCCGCTGATGCCGGCGCTGGTCTTCCAGCCGGCCATGCGCGTGTTGACCTGCGCTGGGCTGTCGCCGGCGCTGCAGCCGCTGCCGTGCTTGGTCCACAGGCCGGGCATGACGGTCATGCCCATCGCCGTGTTCCAGGTGGCCGGGTTGTTGCCGGCGCCGCCGTCGTAGACCTGCAGGTAGATGCGGTCGACCGAGGCGCCCAGGTTGTCTTTCACGCCCTTCCAGAAGCTTTGGTTGGTGTAGGGCGCGAAGGTGATCTTGTAGCCGAGCCCGACCAGCATCTGGCCGAAGGTGGTGGTGTCGGCGACGTTGTAGTGGCTCTCGTCGTCGAAGTTGACCGCGTCGGCGCCGGTGGCGGTCTTCAGCGCCTGGAAATTGCGGTACAGGATGCTGCCGCTGCCGGTACCGCAGACCAGGGTGGTGCCGCAGCCGGCGGCGGTGCCGTTGGCCAGCTTGGCCATGCGCTCGAAGTCGGGCACGCCCCAGGCGCCGATCGAGACCTCCACGCGCTTGACCGAGGTCGGCGCGGTTTTCAGCGTCGCCAGTCGCGCCGGCCAATCGGCGTCGGCGCCGACGTAGGCGCCGTTCTTGACGATCGGGATGTCGTTGTAGACCAGATCGCCGTTGTCCTCGATGTGGATGCTCCACAGGAACACCGTGGTGAAGCCCGAGTTGCGCAGATCGTTGATCACGGTCTGGCCGCCGGAATAGAACGGGCCGCCGCCGAAGATCGCCGATTCGGCGCCGATCGCGGCCGGCGCGGCCAGGGCGAGCGTCAACGCGGCGAATGCGGGCGCGACCCGGCGGAGGGTGGCGGGCGGTTTCTGGTTCGACTTCGACATGGAGCGATCCCCTGCGATGAGCGTCGGTGGCGACGCAATGGCGGCAATGCGCGTTCCCGTATCGCGATGGCGGGCGCGGCACGGGAACGCAGTCCTTGTCGCCGTGCGGCGACGCGGCGACAGTGCGAGCGCGGATTTCGGCGTGTCAACATTTGGATCGATTTAAATCGGGCAAAAAGGTCTAAACCCAGGTCCGCGGCGAAGTTTTTCCAGAGCAATCAATGCGCTGTCGCCTCGTGGCGGGCAGTGCGCGAATTCGAACGTGTCCACAGAACCAGGCCGTGCCGCGTTGCGCCGCAGCACGCTTGTGCGCGTCCGTGTCGCCGGTCGCATTCGTTGCAATGGCGACATGCCGGCGGCGGACAGGCGCATCGGCGAGGCCGCTGCGATGCGCTCGCGTACGATAGCGATCCCGCCCATGAGTCGAGACCGCCCCGCAATGATCCGCGTCGATGCCCTGTTGCGTGATGCGCGCGCGCGCGTCGAATCGGCCGACGCCGAGTTGCTGCTGTGTCACCTGCTGGACAAGCCGCGCGGTTGGCTGTTCGCGCACGCCGACGATGTGCTCGACACGCAGACCGTTGCAGACTACGCCGCGTTGATCGAACGCCGCGCGAACGGCGAGCCGGTGGCCTATCTGACCGGCCGGCGCGGGTTCTGGCGCTTCGATCTACAGGTCAGCGAGGCGACCTTGATCCCGCGGCCGGAAACCGAACTGCTGGTCGAACTGGCGTTGCAGCGATTGCCCGAGTCGGGCGCGCTCAGCGTCGCCGACCTGGGCACCGGCAGCGGCGCGATCGCGTTGGCGCTGGCCTGCGAGCGCGCGAATGCGCGGGTGATCGCCGTCGATGTCAGCCCGGCCGCGTTGGCGGTCGCGCGCGCCAACGCGCATGCGCTCGACTTCGGCAACGTGGAATTCCGCCTGGGCGACTGGTTCGCGCCGCTCGCCGGCGAACGCTTCGATCTGATCGCGAGCAATCCGCCGTATATCGAAACCGGCGATCCGCATCTGGCCCAGGGCGATCTGCGCTACGAGCCGGCCGGCGCGCTGGCGTCCGGCGCCGACGGCCTGGACGCGATCCGGATCATTGCGCGCGACGCGCCCGCGCATCTGCGCGCGGGCGGCTGGCTGTTGATCGAGCACGGCTGGGAACAGGGCGAGGCGGTGCGTGCGTTGCTGATCGCCGCCGGCCTGATCGACGCGGCTACGCACAAGGACTGGGAAGATCGCGACCGGGTGACGTCGGCGCGCAAGCCGACCGAGGCGGGCTGAGCGGGCGAAGGTGCGGCGACCGCGTTGGGTCAGGACAGGTCGGCGTTGACGAAGTCGACGATCGCCGGCACCACCTGGGGCGAGCGCTCATCGCGATACAGGCCACCGAGCGGCGCCATATGACCCGCACCCGGGAGCAGGATCAGCCGCGCCGAACGCCCGTGTGCGCGCAACTTGTCGGCCAGTTCGACGCTGTCGCGCGACTCGACCACCCGATCGCCATCGCCGTGGATCAACAGGAACGCCGGCTCGTCGCCATCGACGAAGTTCAGCGCCTGCGCTTGCGGCCATTGCGCCGGTGGCCCGAACACCTTGCGGTATTGGCCGGTGATTTCGAAATCGTAGGGTCCGGACAGGCCGATGATCCCGGCGATCTCGTTCATGCGCACGCCGCGTTGCTGCAGATAGCGCGCATCGGTGCCGAGCAGGGCGGCGATCTGCGCGCCGGCCGAGTGCCCGGCGATGAACACGCGTTGCGGGTCGCCGCCGTACGCGCCGGCATTCGCCCGGGCCCAGGCCACCGCGCGCGCGCCATCGTCGACGAAGTCAGGGAACCCGGCGCGCGGCCAAGTGCGGTAATCGGCGACGATCGTGAGCACGCCCTGCCGGGCCAGGCGCCGGCCGACAAAGCGGTACTGCGCGCGGCTGCCGCGCTGCCAGCCGCCGCCGTAGAAGAACACCACCACCGGCGCGGCGCGCGCGGGCGCCGGTTGCGGCCGATAGATGTCCAGCGACAGCCCCAGTTCGGGCGCGTACACCGCGTTGGCCTCGGCCGGCGGCAGACCGCGGTTGATGTAGCCGAACAGCGCGCGCTCGCAGCCGCTGCTGAGCAACGCGGCGAGGGCGATCATCAAGGTGGTGAACGATCTGAGCAGTGACGGCATCGTGACGGGGTCCGGGTGGCTGCGGGGATGGGCGCGCGGGCGAGCGGCGAGTGATCGCTGTTGCCAGGGAGATACGCCTGTTTGGCCGGTGTGGATGCGTTGGCTCGCGTCGCCGACGACGCGCGTCTGCACGATGCTCATTCGTGGTGGGCTTGTGGAGGAGACCGCTTTGGGAATGACGGCCTGGAGGGATGACCCTGAAGTCTCCCGACATTCGGCCGCACCGAATAAGCCAAAATCCACTTTCGCGAAGCGACGTCATCCAATCACGACGCGTTACGAGCCATACCCCAACCCACGCCCTAGCTGCACCGCCACGCCGCTCGTTAGACTGCACCCCTCCCCGACTGCGAGATCTGCGATGCGCACGCTCTATCCCGAGATCGAACCCTTCGACACCGGCACGATCCAGGTCGACGATCGTCACAGCCTGTATTACGAACAGTGCGGCAACCCGAACGGCAAACCGGTGGTGCTGCTGCACGGCGGCCCCGGCGCGGGTTGCAGCCCGAAGATGCGGCGCTTTCACGACCCGGCCAAGTACCGCATCGTGCTGTTCGATCAGCGCGGCGCCGGTCGGTCCACGCCGCATGCGGATCTGGTCGGCAACACCACCTGGGATCTGGTCGCGGATATCGAAAAACTGCGCGTGCAGCTCGGTATCGAGCGTTGGCAGGTGTTCGGCGGTTCGTGGGGCGCGACGCTGTCGCTGGCGTACGCGCAGACCCACCCGCAACGCGTCACCGAGCTGGTCCTGCGCGGCATCTTCATGCTGCGGCGCTGGGAACTGGAATGGTTCTACCAGGAAGGCGCCTCGCGCTTGTTCCCGGATGCGTGGCAGCACTACCTCAAGGCGATTCCGCTGGTCGAACGCCACGATCTGATCAGCGCGTTCCATCGCCGCCTGACCAGCGACGACGAGCAGACCCGGCTCGACGCCGCGCGCGCCTGGAGCGTGTGGGAAGGCGCGACCAGTTTCCTGCATGTCGACCAGGACTTCGTCAGCGGTCACGAAGACGCCAAGTTCGCGCTGGCGTTCGCCCGCATCGAGAACCACTACTTCGTCAACGGTGGCTTTTTCGAAGTCGAGGATCAGTTGCTGCGCGACGCGCACAAGATCGCCGACATCCCCGGGGTGATCGTGCACGGTCGTTACGACGTGGTCTGCCCGCTGCAGAACGCGTGGGATCTCAAGCAGGTCTGGCCGAAGGCGGAGCTCAACATCACCCCGGCCTCGGGCCATTCGGCGTTCGAAATCGAAAACATCGACGCGCTGGTGCAGGCGACCGATCGTTTCGCCTGATCGGCTGAAGACTTGAGCGCGGCGTCGGGCTTCGGCCCGCCGCCGCCGGCGAAACCGCTTGACGGCTGCGATAGCGGCCGCGCCATCGCAGCGCGCCGTGCGCGCCGTGCGCGCCGAGGTTTTCGCTGGCGCATGCCGCCGATTGCCGGCTGCGCCGTCGCGTTTTGATCCACTCACGCCGAACGTGGCGTAATTAATGTGCGTAGGCGTGGCCTGTTCACTACAGGCCATCGCTGAATTTCGCGCGAATCGCGGCACAACTAACTCATAAAGTCCCGCCGCGCCCCCTTCGCACCGCTGCTTTTCAGCCGAAATCACATCGCCGGCACGACGTGCGCGGCCCCTGGCCGTTTGCTTGACATTTCTCCGATCGGGGTGTGATTCTCTAATCAGAATAAATATTTCACGAGTTTTTTAACGTCGCGGCGGTGTGGGGATTTCGTCGGCGGCGATTTGAGTGGGGGCGGACGCGCTGCGTCCGGGTCACGAGGGTGCGGGGCAGGGGATGTCGAAGAACAGTTCACTACATCGGCCAGGTCAGCCGTGGGCGCTGGTGCCGTTGCAGCAATTGCTGGAACAGCCCGACTCGTCCGACGCGCGGTCTCGCTACATCGCCGAGGGTGACGATCCTCAATTCGAGGTGCGCGCGGCTCAGGGCGGCGCGTTGCCGGCGACCGGCTGGTATCTGCTGACGGTGGATTTCGATGTCGACGACGGCGCGATCGTCGCGCCATGCCTGTACCCCGATTACGGCAGCGGCCTCAACGAATCCATTCGCATCGACCTGGCCGATCCGAGCGCGGACGGACGCTCGCGCACGGTGATCGTGATCGGCCCGTCGCTGCTGGCGCTGCGTTTCGATCCCACCGAATGCGGTGCGCGCTTCGGCCTGCGCCGTTTCGATTTCCAGCCTATTTCACGCGTGCGCGCAGTGTTCGAAATGCTGCGCGGCATCCAGCGCATCACCCGGCGCTTGCTGTGGGAAGACGCGCTGACCGCGTTCGCGTTGTTTCTCAGCCGGGCCTTGCGCGGCAAGGTCGGCGCCGGCGGCGAACTGCTCGCGCAACGCTACCGCCGCACCCTGCGCCAGCGCGCGCATTCGTATCAACAGTGGCTGGCGCGGTTCGGCGGCCATCTGTCCGAGCGTGCCGGCGCGGCATCGATCGACCCGGCCGGCGACGGCCCGCTGATCTCGATCGTGCTGCCCGTGCGCGACACGCCGCTGCCCTGGCTGCGCCGCTGCATCGACAGCGTGCTCGCCCAGACCTACCCGAACTGGCAACTGTGTATCGCCGACGACGCCTCCTCCTCGGGCGCGGTCAAGCGCCTGTTGCGCGGCTACGCCAGCCGCGACCCGCGCATCGCCGTGCATTTTCGCGAGAACCACGGGCATATCTGCGAGGCGAGCAATAACGCGATCGATCTGGCGCGTGGCGAGTTTATCGGTTTCCTCGATCACGACGACGAACTGCATGTCGATGCGCTGCGCGAAATGGCGCGGGCCATCGCCGAACATCCCGATGTGCGCTTGCTGTACTCCGACGAGGACAAGATCGACGAATCGGGCGATCGCTACGAGCCGCACTTCAAGCCGGCCTGGAATCCGGACCTGCTGTGCGGGCAGAACTATGTCTGCCATTTCACCGTGATCCAGGCCGAACTGGTGCGCGAGCTGGGTGGATTGCGCCCCGGCTACGAGGGCGCGCAGGACCACGATCTGATCCTGCGTTGCGCCGAACGCATCCGGCCCGATCAGATCGTGCATGTGCCCAAGGTGCTCTATCACTGGCGATCGAGCGGCGAATCCACGGCGCAAAGCGGCGGCAGCAAGCCGTACGCGCTGGATGCGGGCCGGCGCGCGATCGAAGATCACCTGGGCCGCACCGGCGTGGACGCGAGCGTGCAGGTCACCGCGCACGGCTACTACCGCACCGTGCGCAAACTCGGCGCGGCGCCGCCGCTGGTGTCGGTGCTGGTGCCGACGCGGGACCGCGCCGATCTATTGAAGAAGTGTGTCGCCAGCTTGCTTGAGCGGACGTCCTATCGCTCCTACGAAATACTGGTGATCGACAACGGTTCGACCGAGCCGGCCGCGCTGACCTATCTCGATCAGCTGCGGGCGCGCGAGCGTGTCCGCGTGATCGAGTACCCGGGCACATTCAACTTTTCCGCGATCATCAATCATGGCGCGCGCCACGCGGTCGGCGGCGTGCTGTGCCTGCTCAACAACGACACCGAAATCATCGCCGCGCACTGGCTGGATGAACTGGTGTCGCATGCCACGCGTACCGAAGTCGGCGCGGTCGGCGGGATGTTGTATTACCCCGGAGACACCATCCAGCACGCGGGGGTGATTCTCGGCGTCGGCGGTATCGCCGGCCACGCGCACGTCCACCTGCGCCGCGGCAGCAATGGCTACCTGGGTCGCGCCGGTGTCGTGCAGAACATGAGCGCCGTCACGGGCGCTTGCCTGGCGTTACGGCGCGAAGTGTTCGACGAGGTCGGTGGCATGGACGAAGGCTTGGCTATCGCCTTCAACGACATCGACCTGTGCCTGCGTATCCACGAACGCGGCTATCGCAATGTGTGGACACCGTTCGCCGAGCTGTACCACCACGAATCGGCGAGCCGCGGACACGAAAACACGCCGGAAAAACGCGCGCGCTTCCGCGCCGAGACCGACATCATGCGCCAGCGCTGGGGCGACCTGTTGCTCAACGACCCCGCCTATAACCCGAACCTGTCGTTGAACAGTCTGCATTTCGAGCTGGCGTTTCCACCGCGTTCCATGGCCAGCCGCGTCTCGGGCGCCGTTCGGCCTGCCCATTGCTTACTGGTGAGCCCATGAGCCTATTGTTCACGCATCTTCTGGACAGCTTGAGGCGACCTGACCATTGGGTCTATGGAAGCTGGCTGGATACCGTAGTCAAATACCGAAAGACTCGCTTGGGTATTGTCTGGCTGCTGATTCCCACGGTCGTATACATCTGGGGCATCGGCGGTTTTCTGGCCGCGTTGCAGCCAGGCGTTAGCGTGCCGAATTTTCTGGCGCACGTCGGCATGGGCTTCCTGGTATTCAGACTGTTGTCGACTGTGCTGATCGACGCTACATCGGTTTTCGCCAACAGCCAGTCCTACATCTATGACGGTCATCTGCGCCTGACAGATTTCGTTCTGCGATCCGTGGCGCGGTCGTTCTATTATTTCCTGCTTTCCCTGCCCGTGGTCTCGATTGCCGTACTGGCTTCGCCGCAATTCGACCCGGCTGGACTGGCGCCATCGATCGCGGGCATGGCGGTGGTTGTGCTGAACCTGTTTCTCTACGGCGTACTGTTTTCGATCGCGGGCGCTCGCTTCCCGGATCTGCACGAACTGATGGGCAGCGCGATCATGGCGTTGTTCTTGATCACGCCGATTGTCTGGTACTCAAGCGCGGCTTCTTCGGAGACCTTGCATGGCCAGTTGATGCGATTGAATCCGCTGTATCACTTGCTGGCAGTGGTGCGTGGTCCGTTGCTCCAGGAAACTGTCGAGCCGACGACCTATGCCTATCTGGGCGGGCTGACGATGGTGGGCGTATTCCTTGCGTCCATTGTCTACGGCGCGAAGGCACGTCGCGTGCCGGTTTGGCTTTGAGGTTGAAACCATGACTGTATGTCTGAACGTCCATGAAGTATCCCTGGAACTGCCTTTGGATCTGCAGCGTGGATCGACCGCGGGCGCCATGGGTTTTAAGGCCGCGCTATCCGGCAGTGTGCGTCGCTATGCCACCGTGTTGTCGCGAATCCAATTTGCCGCTCGCGAGGGCGACAGAATTGCGTTGATCGGATTGAATGGCGCGGGAAAGAGCACGCTGCTGCGGGTGCTCAACGGCGCGTTCGCTCCCACCCGTGGTTCGGTCGAGCGTCGCGGCACCATGCAATCTCTGCTCAACGCGACAATTGGATTTTCGGAGTATGCGTCGGTCACCGAAAACATCATTCTCCGCGGCACTGCGATGGGTCTGCGACGCCGACAGCTTTTGCACGCAATGGAAGACATCCTGGACTTCTCCGGCCTGCGCGATCGCGCGAATTACCGATTGCACACCTTGTCGTCCGGACAGCGAATGCGCTTGGGGTTTGCAATATCCACCTGCGTTCAGCCCGACATTTTGCTGATGGACGAGTGGATCGCCACTGGCGACGCCGCGTTCATGGAGCGTGCGCGAAGCCGCATGGAAGACAGATTCAATCACAGCAGGATCGTGGTGCTGGCAAGCCACGGAATAGAGCTGCACAGGCGTGTGTGCAACAAGGCGCTGGTGATGGACAACGGAAAAATGCGCTATTTCGGCGATATGGAAGAAGGCATAGAGGCCTATCGCGACATCGTTTCCAGGGTCGGCGCGCAGTTGCAAGCGCAGGCCCGTGCATCCGATCCCTTGTTGTTTGGACACGCCACGGGTGTGGTTGAACGGGTGCGCATCGTGGAAAGCGGCATCGAGCTGGAAGGTTGGGCGACCGACGACCGGGGCGGCGAGGTCGGCATGATCCTGGTCGAAGCAAACGGCGTTCGCGAAATGCTGGAGCCCGAGCGAGTGGATCGCCTGGACGTGCGCCTGCATCTCGCGAAGAAGTCGGGCCGCTATGGATTTCGGGTGACGATGCTCCGGCCGACGCGCTTCGACCCCGATGGATTCATCGGCACCTTGAGGGTCAGCGTCGGCCGATTGGCGGGGAAGACCGGTGCGCCGTTGCCTCTGGCAAGCGCCGCGCTGATCGAAATCAATTGACGCAATTGGCGAAATAATAATGTTCAAGAAGGCGGCGATAAAGGCGGTTGAAAAAGTGGGAAACGCGTCCGTGCTGAACGATGTCGTCAGCGTGGTTGTACGTTTCCATGACATACGCGAATTGCCAAAGCTGGAGCGGGCAATCCAAAGCCTGCATGCGCAGACAGACGCCGCGATTCAACCCATCGTGGTGACGCAGCGGTTCAGCTCATCGGATGTCGAGGCCACTTCGCGTGCGGTCGCCAGGCAGTGGTTCTTCGATTGGTTACCCGCCGCCGCGGTGATCAACTATTCGGACGAAGGGATGGGCGATGCGCGTTCGGATCTGATGAATCTGGGAATTCAAAGACATCTGAAGCTCGGCAATCGCTTCCTGGCGTTCCTGGATTACGACGACATTCTCTACACGCATGCCTACAGAATCCTGAAGCGACCGCTGCTGGAAACCCGGGTGGCGGTTTCATTTGCCGGCATCGAGATGGCGCACGCGGTCGGCATGCGCGATTACGACTTCATATACGACATGAGCTATCCGTTCGTTGGCAAGAACAAGATGGATTTGGTCAAGGACAATTTTTGCCCTCTGCATTCGTATCTGATCGATTGTTCGAAGATTGATCCCTGTGAGCTGTATTTTAGGAGCGAGCTGAGCCGGGTCGAGGACTACGACTTCCTGCTGCGCATCGCCGGGCCCAACCCTTGCGATTTCTCCGCCCTCGGTTGCCGCATAGGCATTTACATCATCCGCAGCGATCACAGCAACAGCACGCCGAGCAATAACGGAAGCGAGGAGGATCGCGAAAAGCAACGGGTATGGAAGCACAATCGCGATCGCCTGAACGCCTTGCGCAGTACCTATCAAGTGAAACTGTTCGCCTCGGATTTTTGATAAATGTTGAACGAAAAACTGGCCGAAATGGCATTGTTGCGTGAGTCGGGCTTGTTCGATCCCGAATATCTGGCGCGGGCCATAGGCGTGGACCTGACCAAGGCGGCGAGTGTCCCGGTCGAATTCATGTATCTCGAGAGCCGAGATTACTGGGGCGCTGCCACGTCCGCGCTGTTTAACGGGCGCTACTATCTGGACAGCAACCCGGATCTGGTCGTAAGCGACGTCAATCCGCTGTTGCACTACGTTACGCATGGCTTCTTCGAGGGGCGTGCGCCGTGTGTCCTGTTCGACATGGACTACATTCTCGAACAGATTCAGCCAGGTTCGAGCGGATGGGATCTGGAACGAAAGCGCGAGCAGTTCAGTCGGTTTCGCGGGTTACGCCACATGTTGCAGTGCACCGACGTCGATCCGGGCCCGTTCTTTGAGAATGCGGTATATCGCCAATCCGAAGGCCGACCGGTAGTGACCTCCGAGGACATTCCCTTGGAGCGCTATCTCAACGTCCGAGGGCGCTGCGATGCCGGATATCTGGAATGCAGCTCGCTGGCATCCATGGCGTACTACATGTCAAATAATCTTGACTTGGAGCAGGCCAACGTCGTCCCATTGATGCACCTGATCCAGTATGGACTCGCCGAAGGGCGACGATTCGCGCCCGACGAGCGGGTCAGTGCCCAGTTCCTAAGGAACTCCGCGCATCTGTCAGGAAACGATGCGTTTCGCAGCGTCAAGGGATTCCTCGCGCACACCAGGGGAACCGGACGCATCGCCGGACCGGCGTGGCCGACACCCTATGCCCGCGATTCGCTGCCATCCCTGCGTCATCGAGCCCACGAACGTCGTCGCGATGCGTTCATTGGGATAGTGCTTTACAACAATAGCGAGGACGAGCTGAGGCGTCTGGATGCGTCGCTGCGAAATGAAGTGCGCATCAGCGACGGCTATCGTATCGATTGGATGTACTACGTGAACGATACCGAAAACCTTCCGCAATATCGAAAGGTTCTGGGCGACAGGATCATTTTCGACGAGAACTGCGCGAATATCGGCTTTGGTCGCGCGCACAACGAATTGATGAGGCGCTGCTTCGATACGGATAGGCTGTACATCGGGGCCAACCCGGATGGGTACTTCACGCCGGGTTGCATAAAGGCCTTGGTTGATTTTTCTGACTTCCACGAAGATCAGGCCTTGATCGAGGGAAGCGCGGCGCCTATCGATCATCCAAAATGGCACGATCCGGTGACTCTGGACACCGCGTGGGTTTCCGGTGCTTGCTTCGCGCTGCCCTACAAGCTTTGGACGCAGGTCGGCGGGTTCGACGAAAGGATTCATATGTATTGCGAGGATGTGGATCTGTCGTGGCGTGTCAGGCTGATCGGTGGCTACCTCAAGGTGTGTCCGGCAGCCCGGTTCGTGCACGACGTCACGCCGAGATTCATCGGCGACAAGGCATCGACGACCGAGCGCAGCCGGCAGCAGTCGATGCTGGCCGGCGGTTACTACCTGGCCCGGAAATGGGGTGGGGACGAGCAAGCACAACGATTGCGCGAGGAGTTCGGTCGACTGGTCGGTCGTGACAATCTCCATCTTCTCGAAGAGCCGGTGTTCGAGATGGATCGCAAGATCGCGAGAAAGGTCGCGGATTTTTCCCTGCCACGATTCGCTCCGTCGCGGTTCTGGAACTGACATGCGTCGCTCGATCGATCATCCAGACAACGTAAGAAGATCGTCCGACCAATGAAAAAAGTCATAACGTTTGGAACCTTCGACCTGTTGCACGATGGACATCTGAGGATTCTAGAACGGGCGAAATCGCTAGGCGACTACCTGGTCGTAGGCGTGTCCACGGATCACTTGAACGCGCAGAAGGGAAAGCGTTCCTTCTTCGACCAGAAGCACCGCATGGAGTGCGTCGCTGCTCTGAAGGTCGTGGATGAGGTGTTCTTCGAAGACTCGCTGGAGCGAAAAGATGAGTACATTCGCGAGCATGGCGCCGATTTGCTCGTCATGGGCGACGATTGGCGCGGAAAGTTCGACTGGGTCAGCTGCGAGGTGGCTTATCTTTCCAGGACGCCGGGCATTTCATCCACCGAGGTGAAGCTCGAGCTTGGGGATCGATTCAAGTGCAAGCGGGTTCTATTCGGCGATACCTACATCCGCAAACATTACGACTGCGCCTTGAGTCTGGTCAACGAGCTCACAGCCTCCAATATCGCACCGATATTCTCGGCGGGCCAGACTCTGCCCCGCGGCGTGGATTGCGATTGTCTGGTGTATTTCAATCTTCCGGTGAGCGCGCCGGCGAGCGAGTACGCAAGCAAGCCCAGGGTGCTGGTCGATCATGGCGCCAGTCATTTGAAGTGGTTCTTGTCGAATCCGGCGCGTTTCGACTTCTTCGACGTGATCGTCACCGCCGGACCGGACCACACCAATGCCCTGCTGACCTTCTTTTCCGACATCGGCGGTAGCTACGGCAAGGTCAGGTCGGCCGGATTCATCAAGTCCGGGCAGTTGCTGCAGCTGCCCTCGTTGAGCCGGGAACAGATCGCGCTCAAGTATGCGTTGGACCCCGCGCGGCCCATCATCCTGTTCGCGCCGACCTGGCACATTTCCAATAATCCGGACATGGCGGCCGCGATTTTGGAAATAGCCAAGATCGATAACCATGTTGCGTTGCTGCATCCAGAAACCGCGCATCTGGATGTTTCAAGGCTGAATGTCGCGGTGAACGAAAGCGGGGTGGTGAGTGAGCTGCTCAAGCATGCCGACTGCGTGGTCTCCGATCTTTCCTCGACGATCTACGAGGCCGCGGCGTTGGGCCGGCCGGTCGTGCAATTGTTGCTCAGGGAGTATTCCGACAACAATGCCGTCGTTTATGATTTCCCTTACGCGGCGGGCACGGCAGAGTTGTTTTGTGGCGGATTGCCGACCCGTCCTGATGGAGTGATGCGCGCCGTCGAAAGGGTTCTGGCGGGTGACGAGCATGTGTCCGTGGCCTTGCAACGCATGCGTGACAGAATCCTGCACGGTACGAGGATCGAGCCAGGGAGCGTTAAAGCGGTCGCGACGGAGATCGCTCGTGCGTGTGACATGGAGCAAGATCGATCGCTGGCCGAGCTGCGCGAGCGACGAAAGACCGAGTCATCTTATTCGGCCGCGCATCAGAACCTGTTCTTCTCACGCAACCGCTTGATCGCTCAGAAAGGCGGCCGGTTCAAGGGAGTGAATGAGTCAAGCTCCCGCGAGGCGGTCGAGTGCGCTTTGGCTGCGGTGGATTGGGTGGAGCTGGAATTCTCCCGCTGCGCCGACGGCGTCATCGTCGCGAGGCAAGGAACCGAGGCAAAATACGGGCTCGAACAAGCATTCGTATCGACATCGACAGAACAGTTTCTGCGAAGTCGGTTCGAGGGTGGGTTGACGCCGATCGCCGTCGAGGATGCGATCGGGCTTTGCGCGCGAAAGGGGCGGGCCTTGGTCTGCGGTATTTCAATTGAGCGCGACTACGAATTCATCATCTCGCATCTGGCGGACACGTCGCGCTCGGCTGGCTTGATTAATCAGGTCGTGGTGAAATGCTACAGCGTCGAGAATTTCAATGTCGCGCTCAGGTCTGGGTTTTCAAGAATCATTTTGTCCGTGGAGAAACGTCACGCGAACGATCCGCTCGGGTCGGGGGCCTTCGACTTTATTGACGGGTGCTTGATGATCAATTCGCGTTGCGTGGTCGGTATCGATATTCCATACAAGAATCCGTCGATGGTCCTTTCCTGTCTGGACGATCCGCGCACGCTCGGTCTCTATGCGACCTGGAAGCGCGTGTATGTGCATGGGGCGCCGCCGAAGGAGTACGGCCGTATTCTCAACCAGAATTTTGGCGTGTTCGCGCACGGATACTCTGCCGCTCACGATTTCTCCCATAAGCCGCAGAATTTTCATTGGCCGACATATCTTTTCCTGCATCCCGACGTGGTCAGGGCCGGATTGGCTAATCCGGTCGGTGCGACGCTGCACTATCTCACCTATGGCGCCAACGAAGGTCGGGCCACCCGCTATTCGGCCCCTGCGGATTTTTTGTTTGGCGCGTATCTGGACCTGAACCCTGGACTGAGGGATGCGGGCATCAGTGGGGAGCACAGCGCCAAGGCGCACTGGACAAAGTACGGAGCGATGGAAAATCGACGTTACAGGCGTTAGCTCAATAGCGTCTTTTTCACATCCATGACAAGCAGGTTGGCGCGGCATGAAACTTCCGCATTTCATCAGCACCTATCTCAATCAAAGTCGCAGCCTGATCGGATCGCACGATACGGCCAGGGCGGTGGAGCTGGCGGTGGGTGGGGACTTCGAGACGGTTGGTGTCTTGGAGATCTGTCTGCTCAAGCATCTGGGGTTGCGACCGCAGCACTATGTCATCAATGTCGGTCGTGGCAGCGGTCGGCTCGTGGTGAAACTCAAGGATTACCTGGTCGGAAGCTTCGTCGGAATCGACGTGCCGGAGTTGCATCAGTACGCGCGGACGCTTTGCGGACGAAATGACTGGCGCTTCTACACGGTGCCCGGCGTCACGATTCCCGAGCCGGATGAGTCGGCCGATTTCGTCGTGTTCTTTTCCGTATTCACTCACCTGTTTTATGAGGAAATCTATCGCTATTTGCGTGAGGCCTGGCGCGTTCTCAAGCCGGATGGACGAATTGGATTTTCGTTCCTGGAATTTCGTATCGCCTCGCATTGGTTCATTTTGGAAAATTCGGTGCGCGACGAACGGCCTGAGAAGTTACTCAATCAATTCATCGATCGCGACATGATCGGCGCCTTCGCCCGTCATCTCGACTTGGAAATAATTCAGATCGACGATGGTCATCTTCCGCGTATTCCGATTGACCGGACCTTGCGCTGGGCCGACGGACGGGAGGTCTATGGCATGGGAACGTTGGGGCAGTCGGTGTGCGTGCTGTAGCGGGCCGTCGCTTGAGCGACCCGCTTGTGCGGCTGAAGGCAATTGCGTGCCGACATGATGTGTCCGCGTTGCTATTATCGACGATTCGTGTCAAAGACGGTCGCATCGGACGCGGGGATGAATATTCGTGAACGCACTTCCACTCCGGGTCGTCGCTGACGAAAGTAACTACGACGAAGCTGCTTACCTGCGCGGGAACGCGGATGTGGCGCGAGAGGTGGCGGCGGGCCATTGTGCGAGCGGCCGGGCCCATTTTGATGCGTTTGGTCGGCTCGAGCAGCGCCGTCTGCGCTTAACGATCCCGGCGTCCTGGAAGCAGGAAAAGCTGGCGAAGGTGCGCGCGCTGCTGCGTGCGGAGATGGAATGCGTGGATTCGATGGATTGCCTGAATTTTCTGAGCGCGGAACTTGCCGAAGAGTTCGGCATCGTCGCTACCGAAAACGTCAGCTCCCACGGATACGACCACGAGGTGCTAGGTTTGATCGAGCGCCATCGCGACGGACTCGTGCTGGATTGTGGTGCGGGACTGCGCGACACCTATTACCGAAACGTCGTGAATTGCGAGGTCGTGGCTTACGACACCACCGACGTCCTGGCCGTTGCCGAGCGTCTACCGTTCACCGATGAAAGCTTCGATGCGGTGCTGAGCTTGAATGTACTCGAACACGTCAAGGATCCGTTTCAGGCGGCGCGCGAACTGATGCGCGTGCTCAAGCCAGGAGGTCAATTGATGTGCGTAGCCCCATTTCTGCAGCCGCTGCATGGGTATCCTCATCATTATTACAATATGACCCGGCAAGGCATCGCCAATTTATTCTCCGGATTGTTGGAGCAGCGCATAGAAGTCTACGGCGCCATGAAACCGATCTGGGCCTTGAATTGGTTTCTCACGCGCTACCACGCTGGACTGCCGCCTGAGTCTCGCGAACGCTTCGCGACGATGACCGTCGCCGAGCTGATGGCCGCTCCGGAGGCGCTTGAGCTCGACGACATCAACTTGGGATTGAGCGCCGAGGCTTGTACCGAGTTGGCCTCGGCCCATGCCCTGTTCGGATGCAAGCCCGGGCGCGGTTGAACGGGCGCACTGCGACACCGTGTGGTCGTTTTGCCTTGGAATTCGGAGCGCTCGGGGTCGTTCAACCCACCGCCGACCCATCCGGATTCCGCTCAATCATCCAAAGCCCCGCCCACAGCTTGAGGTCGAGTTCGTAACCCTCCGCCTGTTTCTGCATCAGCCACATCGGCGCGGTGGCGCGCGGGACTTCGTGGACGATGATGTCTTCGCCGGCCACGCCGCCGCCGTCGCCGACCTTGCTCAGCTGGGTCGCGCGGACGAAGGCGATGCGTTCGCTGCTCATGCCGGCGGAGGTCGGGCCGGTCAGGAGGACTTCCACGCGCGCGGGGTCCCAGCCGGTTTCTTCGATCAATTCGCGTTGCGCGGCCGATTCGAGGGTGTCGTGGTCGTGGTCGTCGCCGACCAGGCCGGCCGGCATTTCGATGGTGCGCGCGCCCAGCGGCACGCGGTACTGCTCGACGAACAGGATGTTGTCGTCGGGGGTGACGGCGACGATGATCACCGCCATGCCCTTGCCGTGGGTACGTTCGGCGTATTCCCAATGGCCGCGGCGCATCATGCGCAGCCACTGGCCTGTGTAGATGGTTTCGATCGGTTGGTCGTGCGCGGTGTGATCAGCTGAGGTCATTGCGTTCCTCGCAGGGTCGTCTCGCGTGAGCGAGGCGCTTGGGCGTGGCTGGAAGGGGGCGCGTCGCGACGGTGCCGGCCGGGACCGGCCGCGGCCGCGCGGCGACGCGTTCATGTTCTCAGCGTACCGCAGCGGGGCGAGGTCGGTCGGTGCCGCGCCGCGCCGCGGGCGGGTGATGCTACGACGGAACCTGTGACGCGGCGAAGTCCAGGCCGACCGCTTCGTGCAGCCGGCGCCGGGTCATCGGTCCGAAGCGCAGACGGTCGCACAGTTCCATCAGGCCGGCCGCATTGGCGGGACCGCGCACGAAATGTCCGCTGCTGTCGCCCAGCGGCGCGTCCAGGGCGATCGTGGTCAGCTGCCGGCACAGCAAGGCCTGGGCGCGATGTTCGCGCAGCCGCGCCGCAGCGCTGGCGGCGCCGCGCAGGCGCAGGAACGGGACTTCCTCGACCCGAGCCAGTAAAGCATCGAGGGTGTCGAAGTGGGCGAGCAGGGCGGCCGCGGTCTTGGCGCCGATCCCGGGCACGCCGGGAATGTTGTCGACCGCGTCGCCGGTCAGGGCCAGGTAATCGGCGACCTGACGCGCATGCACGCCCTGACGCGCGTGCACGCCGTCGGCGCCCCAGCGCTGGCCGCGGGCGAAGTCCCATTGCTCGTCGTGGGTATCGAGCAATTGCGACAGGTCCTTGTCGGCCGACACGATCACCCCGCGGTAGCCGTGGCCGCGCATGGCCACGATCGCGCTGCCGATCAGGTCGTCGGCTTCGTACTGCGAATCCGACAGCACCGCCAGGCCGAGCGCGCGGCACAGCGCCTGGCAGTGGCCGAACTGGCGCTTGAGCGCGTCCGGCGCGGGTTCGCGATTGGCCTTGTAGGCCGGGTAGATCGCATTGCGGAAGCACGAGTCCAGCGCTTCGTCGAAGGCGATCGCGATATGGCGCGGGCGTTCGCGTTCGATCAGTTCGAGCAGGAAGCGGGCGAAGCCGTGCACGGCGTTGGTCGGCCAGCCTTCGGCGTCCTGAAATTCGTCGGGGATCGAATGCCAGGCGCGGAACACGTACAGGCTGGCGTCGACCAGGTAGACCGCGGTGGGCGCGGCCGGTGTGGGTGCGGCGTTGTTCATGGGCTCATTCAAACACGCGGCGCTCAGCTCGGCGACCAGGCTTGGGTCAACTCGGCCGGATCGGGGCGCTCGCGTTCGGGCGCATCGAGCTTGGGCGTGCCGATATGGATGAAGCCGGCGATGCGTTCGTCGGCCTGCAAGCCCAACCAGTTCGCGACCTGCTCGTCGTAGGCCGGCCAGCCGGTCAGCCAGACCGCGCCGAAGCCGAACGCCTGCGCCGCCTGCAACAACGCGAAGCACACGCTGCCGACGGTGAGCACGCGTTCGAACTCGGGGATTTTTTCGTCGGGGCCGAGTTTGGCGATCACGGTGACGATCAGCGGCGCGGAGGAATAGCGGCCGCGGTCCTTTTCGATCGCGGCCTCGCCGGCATCGGGAAACACTTCGATGCCGCGCGCGGCGACGCGTTCGCCGAGCGTGTGGCGCGCCTCGCCTTCGATGGTGAGGAAGCGGAACGGCACGCGCTTGCCGTGATCGGGCACGCGCACGGCTGAGGTCAACATACGCTTAAGGGTGGATTCGTCCGGTCCGGGCGCGGTGAGCTGCTTGGCGGGCACGGATCGACGGCGGTCGAGGGCGATGAGCAAGTCGGGGGAGGCGGAGGGCATGGAAGTAAGTTGAACCTCGGTCACAAAAATGAATGGCAACACATAAATGGACGCATCTAGGCACTATCCTGACCGTGGCAGTCGCAAACAGACGCGACCGCATCCATCAGGGGGAACTCCGTACGTGTCCGGTCATTTGCACGGCGTCGTTCAGACCACGCGCAGCGATCCGTCGCGCGTGCTCGAAGAAATAAAACGACAGACGCTCGAGCAACTCGGGGGGCTGCCGGGCACCTTGTATGGACCGATCGAGGAAGCGCTGAAGGCCGACTCGCTCAAGGGCGACGGTCGCAATCATCATTACGAAGACCAGGCCGCATTGTGGATCCTGCGTCAGCAACAGGCCAGCCATGTGATGGCGTTTCGCCAGCAGGTCGGTCACGGCTTCGACGCGTTCCGCCAGCCCGGCAGCGTGGTCGGCGGGCTCGGCGGTTCGCCGCTGCAACTGGTCGGCGAGCAGCAACTGGCGTTCGATCTGGACGGCGAGCGCCTGACCGAGGCGCTGGAAGTGCGCTATCAGCGCCCGCTGGAAATGATCCGCAGCCGCCTGCAGATGATGTCGCAGGCGATGGGCGCGCCCGAGGGCGACAACCCGCTGGGCCCGTACCGGCTGGTCAAGGCCTTCACCGCCATCTACAGCGAAGCGCAGGTCAACGAAAGCCTGCGCCTGCGCCTGTTCCGCCAGTACGAATACGAACTCGCGCGGTTGCTCGGCGACTTGTACGGCCGCGTCAACAATCTGATGGCGACGGCCGGTTACGGTGTCAGCATGGGCGGCGCGGGCGCGCCCGTGGCACCGACTCGCGCGGCCGAGGAACGCCGCGACCGCAACACGCTCGACAGCGTGTTCGACACCGTCCCGCATCGCGAGGCTGCCGCGTCCGTGCCCCACGACTACAACGCTCACTCCGCCGCGAGCGGCGGTTACGGCGGCGGCCAGGCCGCGCATGCCGGCGGTCACGACAGCCAGCCCAATAATCAGGCGATCTCGCAGGCCGATGTGGCGGCGATGGCCAGCGAACTGGCCGAACTGCGTTCGCAACTGCACGCCTGGCGCGAGGGCATGGTCAAGGCCGGCGGTCCGCCGCCGGGCCAGGCGCCGCAGCGTTCGATGGCGCCGCGGCGCGAGCTGCGCATCGACGAAGTGGTCGGCATGGCCTCGCTGCTACAGCCCGAGCCGCCGGACGCGTACGCGCGCGCGTTGGCGGTGTCCGGACGCCTGGGCGAAACCATCCGCGACCAGCTGTTCGACGGCGCGCGCCGGCTCGGCTTCAATCCCGACCAGACCTGCTTCAGCGCCGAGGAGGACGATGCGATCGATCTGGTCGCGTTGCTGTTCGATTCGCTGTTCCGCAACCACGCCCTGCAGGACCGCGCGCGGCGCGTGTATGCGCGGCTGGTGATGCCCTACGTCAAGGTCGCGCTGACCGACAACGAAGTGTTCGTCAAGCGCGAACACCCGGCGCGGCGTCTGCTCGATGCGATCACCGAAGCCTGCGAAGGCAACGACGGCGAAACCCCGCAGGATCGTGATCTGCTCGAACGCGCGTCTGATATTTCGCAGCGGATCGTCTCTGATTACAACGAAGACCTGGCGGTGTTCGAGCTGGCCCACGCCGAACTCGACGCGTTGTTGTCGCAGCATCGGCGCCGGATCGAACTGCAGGAACAGCGCGCGGCCAAGGCGACCTACGGACGCGAGCGCCTCGGCGCGGCGCGCAGCCAGGCCGACGCGGCGGTGCGCGAACGCATCGGCGAAGGCCGGCTGACCCAGGCGGTGGCCGATTTCCTGGCCACGCCGTGGCGTCACCACATGGTCCAGGTGCTGCTGCGCGAAAACGAAGATCCCAAGCGCCGCGCCCAGGCGCTGGCGCTGGGCGACGCGCTGGTGATGGCCGACAAGCTCGCCGCCGAGAACCGCGGCCGCGAACTCGCCGATCAGTTGCTGGCGCTGCAGCCGATCATCGTCCAGTGTCTGGCCAGTTCGGGCCTGGACGACAGCGCGGCCCAGCACGGCATGGCCGGTCTGGTGCGGGCGCTGGCGACCCCGGACAGCGAGCGCGACGAACATGCGCCGCCGAGCGGGTCGGAAGTCGAGGAAGACATCGCCGAGGAACGGCGCCTGTACATGGCCGGCGGCGACGGTTCCGGCGCGCACGATCCCTTGCTGGCCGAGCGCATGCGCCAGCTCGAGCCGGGCGATTGGCTGCGCCTGACCAACACCCAGGGCGAGACCGTCGCGGTCAAGGTCGCCTGGGTCAGTCCGCTGACCTCGCGTTTCCTGCTGGTCAATCGGCGCGGCGTGCGCGCGCTGGTGGCGTCGGCGGAGGAATTGGCGGTATTGGCGGCGTCCGGGCGGCTGCTGGTCGGCGCCGAACGCACCGCGTTCGATGAAGCGATGCGGCAGGTGCGGCGGCATCTGGATCGGGTGATCTGAGTTACCAGGCCTGGTTACCAGGCCTGCTGAAATATCCGGCAACTGAGTTCGCCGTCGATGCGTGACCGAACGATGCTTTTGCCTTTAGAAACACCACCACAACGGGGCGAAAGCCCCGAAGTCTTTTGTGGGAGAGCCTTCAGGCCCGACGCTTTCGGCACCGATCGCGTCGATCTGGCGGGGCTCGCAGCGACCTGATCGAAAAGCGTCGGGGTTGAAACCCCTCCCACAAAAGACATCGCGGCTTCGCCGCGACTGTTCGGTAGGACGGTGCGGCGACCCCAGGGGGCCGGAGAGTGGCATCCTCGTCGCCACGATGTGACCCCAATCCGTTTCCGCGCGCTGCCGCCGTCGCCGTCATCGATCCGAGATCGCACGGCCGCCGGGCATTCCGCTACGATGCGGTGAACGGGGTACGGAGCGGAGCATGTCGGGCATTACGATTGGCGTTGCGAGCGAAACCGCATCAGGCGAGAAGCGCGTCGCGCTCACGCCGGAAACCTGCAAGAAACTGGTCGCCCGCGGCGCGCGGGTGCGCGTGCAGCGCGGCGCCGGCCGCGCGGCGAGCTTCACCGACGATGCCTATGTCCAGGCCGGCGCCGAACTCGCCGACGACGCGGCCGCGGCCGTGGCCGACGCCGAAGTGGTGCTGTGCGTGCAGGCGCCCGACCCGGCGCGGCTGGCGAGCTTGCGCGAAGGCGCGGCGCTGGTCGGCCTGCTGCAGCCGCAGGCCGATGCCGCGCGCGGCGAGGCGATCGTCGCGCGCAAGCTCAATGCCTTCCCGCTCGAACGCCTGCCGCGCACCACCCGCGCCCAGGCCATGGACGTGCTCAGCTCGCAGGCCGGCATGGCCGGGTACAAGGCGGTGCTGATCGCGGCCCAGCTGGCGCCGCGCTTCTTCCCGATGCTGACCACCGCGGCCGGCACGATCCGCCCGTCCAAGGTGCTGATCGTCGGCGCCGGCGTCGCCGGCCTGCAGGCGATCGCGACCGCCAAGCGCCTGGGCGCGCAGGTCGAGGGCTTCGATGTGCGCCCGGAAACGCGCGAACAGATCGAATCGCTCGGCGGCAAGTTCCTCGACCTGGGCGTCAGCGCCGCGGGCGAGGGCGGCTACGCGCGCCAGCTCACCGAGGAAGAACGCGCCGAGCAGCAGCGCCGACTCGGCGAGCATCTCAAGAACATCGACGTGATCGTCTGCACCGCCGCGGTGCCGGGGCGCCCGGCGCCGAAGATCGTGACCGCGGCGATGATCGGCGGAATGAAGCCCGGCAGCGTGCTGGTCGATCTGGCCGCCGAAACCGGCGGCAATTGCGAACTCACCCAGCCCGGCGAAACCATCGACGTCAACGGCGTGACCGTCGCCGGGCCGTTGAATCTGGCCAGCAGCGGCGCGGTGCATGCCAGCGAGATGTATGCGCGCAACGTGTTCAACTTCGTCAGCCTGTTCGTCAACGACGGTGCGGTTAATTTCGATTGGAACGACGAATTGCTGACCAAGACGGTGTGGCCGGAGCGCGCGGCGCCCGCCTGATCGGTGAAGCGGATCGTCACCCGCGAGGACGCGATCGCCTGGTTCAAGGATCAGGGTTTCCTGCATTGGCCGGGCGCCGAGCGTCCGGGCCGTATCGGTATCGCCGGCGAAGCCGAGCGCGTGGTGTTGGGTGCCGGCCGGCGCGGGCCCGGTGATCCGGGCACGGTGCTCGATCTGCATCACGACACCTTTCTGATCGCTCAGGACGGCGCGCGCTGGCAGGTCGTGGCCAGCGCGGCGCAGAGCGACGACACCAGTTTCGATTCCCTGCATGAGGCCGCGCACGAAGTCGGCCGCCGCATCAACGCGCTTCGCAACGAACGCGGTCGTGGCCATGACGCGCTGGCCGATGCGCTGTCGCAGTTGCGCATGCGCGGCTTCGCGGTGCGCTGCGACCGGCATTGGTCGTCATCACGCATCCTGCTGTTCGACGCGGCGCAGGGCGACACGTTGGATGCCGGTGAGCTCAAGCGCGGCCGCGCGGTTTTCAGCCTGAGTTTCGATCCGCGGCCCGGGGATTGGCGGGTGCTGAGTTATCGCGAGCCGCATCGCGGCGAGGAAATCAGGTTCGAGGCCTTGCATGACGCGATCGCCTGGATGGCGGTGCGGCTGGATGGGGTGGTGGCGGGGGATGCGGGTGGAGTGTTGCGCTAAGACGCGCGGGCAGGCGCTATTGCGGCCGATTTATCGAGGTTTCCGCGGGTTGCGTAGCGGCGGTGCCTGGCGTTGCGGCGTCCCCCTCCTAAGGGGAAGGGGGCGCGCGTTTGAGGCGATCACGCTGTGATGGTTGCCAGATGAAATGTGGTGGCGCCGTGGGTGCGGTGGCGCGGTCGCGGCTTGCGCCGCTCCTACAGGGGGCCGTCGTGGCCGCGATCAGGCCCCGTAGGAGCGGCGAGAGCCGCGACACGCAAGGTTCGATGGCGACGTCATCAGGTCGCCCGGATTGAATAGGCGGTGCGCGCTTGTGGCTTCGGCCACGGCCGAGTCAAATCGATCCCGATTTCCGATTTCCGATTTCCGATTTCCGATTTCCGATTCCCGATTCCCAAATCCCAAATCCCGAATCCCGAATCCCGAATCCCGAATCCCGAATCCCGAATTTCAATCCCGCGGCGGCCGCCCACCCTCGGGCTTCGGTGGGGCGGGGTTGGCCTGCACCCAGGCGCGGCGCTGGTCCGGGGTCATGGTGCGCCACTTCTCCATCAGCGCGCGGCGCGCGTTGTCGTCCAGGCCGCGCATCTTGCCGAAAAGGGCGCGCATCTGGCCGCGCTCTTCCGGGTTCAGATGCTCCCAGCGCTTCATGCCGCGGCGTGCGTTCTGGCGTTCGTCGGGGCTCATCTGCTGCCAGCGACGGGCGTGTTCGAACATGCGCTCGCGTTCTTCCGGCGAGTTGTTCCAGCGGTCGCGCATCGGCGCGATCAGCTGCTCGCGCTGCGCCGGGCTGAGCTGCTCCCACTTCGGCAGGTTGGCCGCGGACGCGCCTGACGGCGGGGGCGGCGGCGCGGCGAAGGCCGGCGCGGCGAACAGGACGCCGACGGCGAGGGCCAGGCCGGCGAAGCGGAGCGTAGCGAGGCGACGCATGGCGGGTTACTCCGTGTGAGTCGGCAGGGCGTCGGTGTTGGACGCCAGCCACAGGTAAAGGTCGGGATTTTCGTCGAGCGCGGCGACCGCGGTGCCGGGGTCGTAGCTGACGTCGACGAGCGGGTGGGCGAGGTCGGCGGTGCCGGCGAGCGTGGGCACCGCGGTGGCGCCGGGCGCGGTGCCCGGGTTGCCGACGAACTGCAGGCCCAGGGCCAGCGCGAACGCGGCCACGCCGCCGCTGGCCAGGGCCCAGCCGAACACGCCGCCGCGGCGTTGCGCGCGCGCGCTGGAATCGTTGCGGATCGCGCGCAGGCGCATGCGGGTGTCCGGGCTGACCTGTTCGACCGCCTGCGCGTACATCGCGCGCATCGCCGCGTCGAAGCGCTGCTCCGGATCGTCGTGCCGCTGGGACCGCGACGGGTCGCCGCCGGGTGGGTATTGAGTGCTCATCGCCATTCCTCCAATTGCCGCTGCAGGGCTTCGCGTGCTCGCGACAGATGGGTTTTCACCGCGCCTTCGCTGCAACCCATCGCCCGCGCGGTCGTGGCGACGTCGAGTTCTTCCAATATCCGCAAGGAAAACGCCTCGCGTTGCCGGCGCGGCAGCTTGGCCAGCGCGTCGGCGAGTTTGCCGTAGGCCTCGCGGCCGTCGTGGGTGCGCGAGGGGTCGGGGCCGTCGTCGGCCCAGTCCATCGGCGCATCGTCGTCGTCGCGCGCGGCCGGCATCAGCCAGCGCAGGCGGAAGGTGCGGCGGCGCTGGATGTCGACGATGCGGCTGCGCAGGATGCTCCAGAACAGCGGCGTCCATTCCTGCGGCGGCCGCTCGCGGTAGCCGAGCATCTTCATCATCGCGTCCTGGACCGCATCGAGCGCGTCCTCGCGGTGGCGCAGGCCCAGTTCGGCGAAGCGGAACGCGCGCGTGCCCAGGCCGGCCAGGAATTCCTCGATCGTCGCCGGCAGGCGCGCGGGCGGTTCTTGCTGCACCTGTTCGTGCCGGGCCTGTTCGCTTGAGTCAGGCAACTGTGGAGCGGCGTCCAGCGGCGCGCTCTCGCGCAGCCTGCGGGTGGACGCCGCCGGGTCCAAGGCCAGGCCCGACGCCGTTCGTGGCGTCCCCGGTTCGGTCGGCGCGGCAGACTGCGGGCGCACGCCGGCCGCCCGCCGGTGGTCGTAGCGGTGTTCCAGCGGATCGCTCGGCGGGTCGTTGTCGACGCTCACGGCCTCCAGCATACGGGCGCTTGGCGGTAGCAGCACCTGGACCTCCTCAACGGCGGCCGACCGGGCCGGGCGGGCGAGTGTGACGGTGGGTGGTGGTCGGCATGGGCAAATCCAGGCACCGGAATGTGCGGCGCTTACACAATCCGCAAACGTCCCCGCCCCGGATCGGTTGACAGCGGTGGCGCTGCATTCACGGACGGTTATGATGCGGCTGACATCGCATGGGGACAGAACGGATGAGCGACGGGTTCGTGGCGCTGTATATCTTCATGCTGGCGGGTATCGCCGGCCACGTCATCATTTCGCGGGTGCCGGTGATCCTGCACACCCCGCTGATGTCGGGTTCCAACTTCATCCACGGGATCGTGCTGATCGGCGCGATCATCGTGCTCGGCCACGCCGACACCACCTTGGAGAAAGCCATCGGCTTCATCGCGGTGCTGCTCGGCGCGGGCAACGCCGCCGGCGGCTACGTGGTGACCGAGCGCATGCTGGAAATGTTCAAGTCCAGCAAGAAGCCGGCCGGCAAGGCGGGCGGTTGAATGAGCGCTTTCGTGCCTTCGCCGCGATCGCCGCGGCCGCCGTCATCGGCCTGGCGCTGGTCGCCGGCCTGTCTTTCCTCGGTTACGTCCTGCCGTCCGGGCAGCTGTCTTTCTATGGAGCGCGCGTCCTGATGGATCTGTTGCCGATCTTGGTCAAGAGCAGTTATCTCGTCGCCGCCACCTTGTTCCTGCTGGGCTTGCAACGCATGGCCTCGCCGGTGACCGCGCGCAGCGGCATCCGCTGGGCCGGCGCGGGCATGGTCATCGCCACCGTGGCGACGTTCGCGTTGCCGGGTATCGAAAACTTCGGGCTGATCCTGCTGGCGTTGGTGATCGGCACGGGCCTGGCGTGGGTGTCGGGCAAGAAGGTCGCGATCACCGACATGCCGCAGATGGTCGCGCTGTACAACGGCATGGGCGGCGGCTCGGCGGCGGCGATCGGCGCGGTCGAACTGCTGCGGCTGTCGGCGCGGATGCCGGCCGATCCGCTGCAGGCGCAGATCGAGCGCGGCGTGATCGCGATGCAGACCCCGAGCGTGTCGCTGGTGCTGGCGGTGATCGGCGCGGCGATCGGCGCGATCTCGCTGTCGGGTTCGGTGATCGCCTGGGCCAAGCTCGACGGTCGCCTCGACCGGCGCGTGGTGTTTCCGGGCCAGCAGGTGTTCAACGCGATCGTCGCGCTGGCGATGGTCGCGCTGGGCGTCGCCGCGTTCATGACCCTCAACGTGCCGATCATCATCGCCTTCTTCGTGGTCGCGCTCGCCCTGGGCGTGCTGATGACCCTACCGATCGGCGGCGCCGACATGCCGGTGGTGATTTCGCTGTACAACGCGTTCACCGGTTTGGCGGTGGCGTTCGAAGGCTATGTGCTCGGCAACGAGGCGCTGATCATCGCCGGCACCATGGTCGGCGCGGCCGGCATGCTGCTGACGCGGTTGATGGCCAAGGCGATGAACCGGCCGATCAGGGGCGTGTTGTTCTCGAATTTCGGCGGCGGCGGCGAAGCCCAGGAAATCAGCGGCACCCAGAAGCCGATCGAAGCCGGCGACGTCGCCGCGATGATGGCCTTCGCCGAACGCGTGGTGATCGTGCCCGGCTACGGCCTGGCGGTGGCGCAGGCGCAGCACAAGATCTGGGAACTCACCCAGAAGCTGATGGAGCGCGGGGTCAAGGTGAAATTCGCGATCCATCCGGTCGCAGGCCGCATGCCCGGGCACATGAACGTGCTGCTGGCCGAAGCCGGCGTGCCCTACGACCTGATCGTCGACATGGACGACATCAACCCCGAGTTCGCCAACACCGACGTATCGCTGGTGATCGGCGCCAACGACGTGGTCAACCCGGTCGCCAAGACCGATCCGGCCTCGCCGATCTACGGCATGCCGATCCTCGACGTGATCAATTCCAAGAATACGATCGTGATCAAGCGCGGCAAGGGCACCGGCTTCGCAGGCATCGAGAATGCGCTGTTCTATGCCGACAACACCCGCATGCTGTACGGCGACGGCGCTGAGATGGCCAGCGCCTTGGTGTCGGAATTGAAGGGGCTCGACGGCGGGCATTGATCGCGCCGGGCCAGCCGTGGCTCGGGTATCGCTGTATTGAAAACGCCGGGCCGCGCATGCGGGGTCCGGCGTTTTTGTTTGCGGGGTCGGTGCGGTGCCCAGGCCGCCGAGCGAGCCGATCGCGCGCGTGCGCAGGGCAAAGTGATGACGTTTGGGATTAGGGAATTCGCATCGGCCTGCCGATGATCGACGACTAAGCCCCGCAGGATTCACCGTGATGAAACTACACGCCGTATCGCTCGCCATCGCCGCGGCAGTGTTGCCGTTCGCCGCCACGAGTCAGGTGATCGGCGTCGCCGTGGATTCGAAGGTGATCCTGAAAGACGGCGCCAGTGCGATCGCGCCCGGGCCGCATCGCGATTCGGCGGTGTTCTTCCGCTTTGCCGACGGCGCGTTGCGCAGGTTCGGCGAAGTCGACGTGCCGACCAGTTACCTCGGCGCGCCGTCGTCGGTGACGGTGTCGGGTGACGGCAAGCTCGCGTTGGTCAGTGCCTCGACGCGGCTGGACCCGAACGATCCGGGCAAATACGCCGACGACGATCGCGTGTCGGTGATCGATCTGAGCGGCAAGGCGCCGAAGCTGACGCAAACGCTGGCGCTCGGCGTGTCGCCGTCCTCGATCAAGTTAAACCCGGCCGGGACGATGGCGCTGGTGCCGTCGAGTCCGGGCAACAGCGTCACTGTGTTGTCGGTGCGCGAGGGCCGGATCGCGGTGGTGGATACGCTGAAGATGGCCGCGAACATGGGCGCGCTCGCGGCCGGGTTCGCGCCCGATGGCAAACACGTGCTGGTGACTCAGGCCGACGGTCAGCGCGTGGCTTTGTACGCGGTCGAAAACGATCGCCTGCGATTGCCGGCGATCCGCGAGATGGGCGCGGGCGTCACCCCGTTCACGCCGTCGTATTGCGGCGACAGCGGTCTGGCCGTGGTCGCCAACTTCGGCATTCCCGACAGCGGCAACGGCGATATCGACACGGTCAGCCTGATCGATCTGTCCGGCGCCAAACCGCGCATCGTCGACACCGTAAGCGTGGGTTCCGCGCCGGAGGATGTCGCCTGTTCGCCCGATGGCCGCTACGCGGTCGCGGCGGTGCAGAACATGAGCAATCGGCCGAAGGACCATCCCTTCTACTCGCCCGACAGCTTGGTGGTGCTGTTGAAGATCGAAGGCCGGCGCCTGAAATGGCTGGATCAGGCGCCGTTCGGCGGCTGGGCCGAGGGCATCGGTTTCGCCGACGATTCGCGCACGCTGTTCGCGCAGAGCATCGTCGAGCGCGCGATGTACACGTTCCGGATCGAAGCCGACCGGTTGCAACGCGCGGGCGCGCCGATCGTGTTCGCGAACGGTGCGCCGGTGGGGATCGGCGTGGCCGGACGTTGAGTCGCGGCCGCGCGCCCGGACCGATCGATCAGCCGCCGCGCACGCGCAAGGTCAGGCCCTTGAGGAAATTGCGCAGCATCTGATCGCCGCAGGCGCGGAAATTCTTGTGGTCGCTCTGGCGGAACAGCGCGCTCAGCTCGGGTTTCGACACCGGAAAACCGGCCTGCTCGAACACCTGGTGCATGTCGACGTCCTTGAGTTCGAAGGCGACGCGCAGTTTCTTGAGCACCAGGTTGTTGCTGACCCGCTTTTCCATCGGCCGCGGCGGCGCGTTTTCGTCGCGACCGCGGTAATGGAACACCAATCCGTCGAGGAAGCGCGCGAGCACCGCGTCGGTGCATTCGGCGTAGCCCTCGTCTTCGTCCTTCTTGAGGAAGGCCTGCACGTCGGCCTTTTCGAGGGCGAAGTCGGGATCGGCGAGCTTGACGATCTCGACCACCTTGAGGTCGCTGAGGTCGAGCATGTAGCGGATGCTGCGCAATACGTCGTTGGTGATCATGGTCTGTCCTGCCGGGTCGGGCCGCCGGCCCGGGGGTGAAGCTGTCGGCCGGCGCGCGGGGCGCCGCCGTCCGATGGAGTGCCGTCGTCGATGCGGCGCCCGGCGAGAACGCCCGGCGGCCGTCGAGATGGGGTACGAGGGCGGATTCTCGCATTTCGGGCGGGGCTGGGGACGCATGGGGCGTGAACGCGGCGGTTTTTGCCCGGATTCGCACGGAGAGGCGAGGCGGCCGGCGTCACGGGGGCATGCGCGGGGTAGGGAGACGATTTCGATGCATCGGTCGCGCGTGAAACAAGGTGGAATCGCAATCGTCCTGAGCGGCGCCCGGATCAATGACGGATCGGCCGGTGCCGCGGCGGACGCGAGGCGCCGGTATCGGGTGCGGCCGTGATTGCGACTCGCCCGCTCGCGGCTCGGCCCGATCGGGCCATTCGCTCGAAGCGCGGCAATGCGGGTGCTTGGCGGTGATCAGGCCGCTGCGGATGTGGGGTCAGCGCGTATAGCCGATCGGGCAGGCGAAGCGGTCTTCGGCTTGCGCATTCGCGATGCTGCGATCGCGGTCAACGCCCATGACGCTAGCCGCGATCCGACAGCGCGCGATTCACCGCCCAGGCGATCGGCCAGGCTACGAACACGATATGCACCGCCACGCTCAGCACGATCCACAGCATGTCCGGCGGCAGGCCCTTGGCGCCGGCGCGCGAGAGCGGCACGACGATGAAGTTCATCGCCACGAACAGCCACAGGCCGTACACGGTCGAGGCCAGCCACGGATGGCGGCGTATCCAGTCGAGTTTGCGCGCGGCGATGGCGTAGACCGCGGCCATGACCAGCGCGATGAGGTAATGCAGGAACAGACCGAGCGATGCGGTCGCCGCGCCGCCGGACATCGCCGCCTCGCGCCCGATCAGGCCGGACGCGACGCTGTGCAGGATGCGCTGCGCGGGAACGTGCTGGGTGAGACCCCAGTAGGTGATCGCGTAGACGATATCGAGGGTGCCGGCGATGAGTCCGCCGATGACGGTCCACAGGGGCAGGGAGCGGGCGGTGGCGGGCATGGTGGGCTCGGGCTAGGGGATATGGCGGCTGTTGACTGAGTCGATGTGTCGCGTGGTAGCTGTGAGATGTTGCAGATGCAGTGGTATGCGGTTGGCGTGTCATACGCCGCGAGACCGAGTGGCCTAGTGATCTTGTGGAAAAGTCGCTGGATTCCCGCGTTCGCGGGAATGACGAGCAAAAGCAAAAGCGCGCGAAACACTTCCAATCCGTCATTCCCGCGAACGCGGGAATCCAGCGACTTTGGCGTCATGACTCATGAGCGATTGCAAGTAACGCGCGCGCCTCAAAAAATCCAAATCCCAAATCCCAAATCCCAAATCCCAAATCCCGAATCCCGAATCCCGAATCCCGCCCCCAATCAAGCCGCCCGCACCACCGCCCGCTCCAACCGCCGAGCCTGCGTCGCCGTCACCCCGAAGGAATTCTTGAACGCGCGGCAGAACGCGCTCTGACTTTCGAAACCCAGCGCCTCGGTGATCTCGCACACCGGCATGCGGGTGTCGCGGACCATGCGCCAGGCGCGGTCCGAGCGCAGGCGCGCGGCGTACTCGGTCGGGGTTTCGTCGAACACGTCGCGGTAGATGCGGATCAGGTGGCAGGGCGAATAGTTGGCGCTGCGGGCCAGGCGATTGAGATCGAGGCGGATTTCCGGATGCCGGCGGATCAGGTGCTGCACGCGCAGCAGCCGCAGCAAAGTCTGCTGGCGACGGCGCTGGGTGCGGCCGCTGCACCGCGGCAGGCGCGCCTGCAGATCGCGTTGTTGTTCCAGCAGCAGCGAGCACAGGGTGCGGACCAGGGCTTCGCTGTTGGCGGCCAGTTCGTCGGGGTGCGCAGCCAGCCGCGCCAGCCGCACCAGCAGCCGCTGGGCGTCGCGCGGAGCCAGGCCTTCCCAGGGGAACAGGTCCTCGGCGCCTTCGTCCGGGCCGGTCAGCAGGTGCGTGCGCCACGCGGCTTCCGGACCGCACAGGCACAGCCACCAGCACGGCACCCGCGCGCTGCTGCGCAGGCGGCCGTCGCGCCAGATCTGCAGGTGCCCGGGGGCGAGCTCCCAGGTGCTGTCGGCCGACTCCAGCCGCAGCGGTCCGCGCAGTGGCAGCCACAGCGACAGCCAGCCGCTCGGCAGGTCCAGCTGGACCGCGCGACCGGAGGCGCGGACCAGGTGCAGGGTCGGGCGGGACGCCGACAGGTCGAGGTGTTCGGCGAAGTGGATGCGGTGGTGATGCAGGCTCATGCGCGCCTCGTGGGGTGTGCGGCAGTGGGGAAAACCACAGCGGTTGGCCCCTAAGCTAGCCATCCGAAGCTGTCATCTGGAGGGCCAATTACCCTGGCCTCGAAGGAGCCAATCGGTGCCGGTCCGGCTCACCCGCGGTACCCGGCATTGCGCCGGGGCCGTTCCGTCGATGTGCCGGGAACGACCGACTCGCTCGCCACGCCTCGCAAGTCGCCGATTGGCTTGGCACTATCGGCCGTAAGCCGCGCCCGCAGGGGCCAATCCGGAGCCACGCCATGTATCTGCCGCTGGACGGCCGGGGGCCTTTGCACGGCCAATTGGTCCGGTCGTTGAAAGAGGCCGTGCTGGCCGGCCGGCTGCCGGCCGGGATGCGCTTTCCGCCGACCCGGCTGCTGGCCCAGCAGCTCGGCGTGTCGCGCAACACGGTGCTGGCGGCCTACGAGCAACTGCGCGCGGAAGGCTTCATGCAGGCCCGGGTCGGCTCCGGCAGCTACGTGGCCCTGCCCGGCGCGCCGGTGCAGCCGCGCAGCGAGCCGCCGACGCGGATCGCCGCGCAAAGCGCCTACGCCCGGCGTCTGCGCCGCTATCACGATCACGCCAACATCCCCGGCCGGCGCGCGCCGGGCACCCTGCACAGCTTCCAGTACGGGGTGCCGTTCACCAATCCGCTGCTGACCTCGGCCTGGGCGCGCGCGCTGTCGCACGCGGCCGCGTATCAACCGCCGAATTACCCGCCCGCGCAGGGCCTGCCGGCTTTGCGCGCGGCGGTGTGCGAATACCTGTCGCTGCGCCGCGGCGTGCAGGCCGCGCCCGAGGACGTGGTGATCTGTGCCGGCACTCAGCAGGCGATCGGCCTGACCGCGCGGGTGCTGCTCGACGAAGGCGACGAAGTGGCGATCGAGGAGCCGCAGTACTTCGCCGTGCGCGAAGCGCTGCAGATCCACGGCGCGCGGCTGCTGCCGGTGCCGGTCGACGGCGAAGGCCTGCGCACCGACCTGCTGCCCGAGCGCCCGCCGCGGTTGATCTGCGTGACCCCGTCGCACCAGTTCCCGACCGGCGCGCTGATGTCGCTGCCGCGCCGGCGCGCGCTGCTGGACTACGCCAACCGCCACGAGTGCTGGATCTTCGAGGACGACTACGATGGCGAATTCCGCTACGACGCGCAGCCGCACGCGGCCCTGGCCGGGCTCGACGACGGCCGCCGGGTGATCTACACCGGCACGTTCTCGAAAGTGCTGTTTCCGTCGCTGCGGCTGGGCTACATCGTCGCCCCGCCGGGCCTGCGCGATGATTTCATCAGCGCCAAATGGTGCGACGACTTCGGTTCGCCCGGGATCGAACAGGCCGCGCTGGCGCATTTTCTCGCCGATGGCGGCTTCGAGCGCCACTTGCGCCGCACCGCCAAGACCCTGAAACAACGCCGCGACGTATTGCTGGAAGCGTTGCGCCGCCTGACCGGCGACGCGGTCCAGATCGACGACTCGCATGCCGGCATGCACCTGCTGGTGTGGCTGCGCGGTCGCGACGCGGCCCAGGGCGCGGCGTTCATCGCCTTCGCCCAGACCCGCGGGCTGGGGCTGTATTCGATCGCGCCGTATTACTTCGACCCGCCCGATCGCGCCGGGCTGCTGTTCGGCTACGGCGCGTTGTCGGTGGTCGAGATCGAGGAGGCGGCGCGGATGTTCGCGCATTGCCTGGAGGCGATGGCGTTCGCAGATTGAGGCACGATTGGCGGCGAAAGCGGCCCGCAGCTCCCTCTAGGAGCGGCGTAAGCCGCGACCGCGAACCGCAACTGCCGCGCAGGCCTCGGTTCGATTCGTCATGCGGTCGACGGTCTTCAGCGGCCGGTGGGCGCTGCTTGGATTGTCGACGGTTGCGCCGTCGCCTGGTTGTCGCGGTCGCGACTCGCGTCGCTCCTATAGGGAGGCGGTGAAGCAATCGCGTGATCGGGCCTGCATCGGGCCATCCCGCAGCCCCTGTAGGAGCGGCGCAAGCCGCGACCGCGAATCACCAACATCGGCGCAAGCCGCGCCTCGGCTCGATCCCTCAGCGCGACGCCACCGCCGCGACGATCAGCGCCAGCCCCAGCCAGATCAGGTCCATGCCGGTATTGGCCAGCTGAAACAGGATCAGGAAGAAGTTCGGCCCCAGCTTGGACGCCGAGTCCAGCGGATCCAGGCCCATCACCGCGCCGTACTGGCCCGCGGCGATGCCCCAGTTGGCGAACAGCACGATCGCCACGGTCGCCAGCACCCCGAACGCGAGCCGGCGCGGGCCCGGGCGCCAGCCGCCCAGGCGCATCATCCAGGCGATGTCGAGCGCGCCCAGCACCGCCATCCAGCTGCATTGGCGGTCCCAGGCCAGGCTCAGCAGGACCCAGAACGCGGCGAAGCCGAAAATGCCCAGGATCAGCAGCAGCCACGACAGCGGGGTCATCCGGCGCTCGCCGCCGGCCCGCGGGTCCGCGCCTTGCGGAGCCTGGCCCTGCGAAGTCTGGCCTTGCGAAGCCTCGCCTTGCGAAGCGTGGTCGCGCGGGGCGGTCGCGTGGTGATCGGGCGGGACGGCGACGGTCATGGGCGGAACACTGTGGATGGGGCAAGCCCTACAGCATAGCCGGCCGCGACCGGTAGAATGTCGCGACTTGTGCTGCGGCACGGCATCCCCATCTTTCCGCCATGTATTCCCGCAGCAGCGAACCCGTCCGTTTCGAGCGCGATTGCGCCGCCGTCCTCGTGCCGCAAGGCGAGCAGGTCAATCTGCCCGCCGGCAGCGTGGGTTACATCACCCAGGCGCTCGGCGGCAGCTACACCGTGTTCGTCGAAGGCAACCTGTTCCGCATCGCCGGCCGCGATGCCGACGCGATCGGCAAGGAACCGCCCGAACCGTTGGAACTGGCCGCGGGCGCCGACGACGAGGCGGTCGAGCAATTGGTGTGGAAGCAACTGCGCACCTGCTTCGATCCGGAAATTCCGATCAACGTGGTCGAGCTGGGCCTGGTCTACGAGGCCACGGTCAAGCCGCGCGACGACGGCCAGCGCGTGGTCGAAGTGCGCATGACCCTGACCGCGCCGGCCTGCGGCATGGGCGACATCCTGGTCGACGACGTGCGCAGCAAGCTCGAAATGATTCCGACCGTGGCCGAGGCCGATGTCGAGCTGGTGTTCGATCCGCCGTGGGGCCGGCACATGATGTCCGAGGCCGCGCGCCTGGAAACCGGAATGCTCTGACGCCCTCCGGCGCAGCGGCAACGCACGCCGACGTATGGCGCACCGTTACCGTCCGCTCGCTTATGCCGATGTTTGGAAGTGCCAATCGTGTTCACGATTTGCGCCTTCGTAAACCGTTTTCAGCACATGGACGCCGGTTGCATGTGTGCCTAGGTTGTTGGCCACGGCCCTGCGAACGCAGCGCCGTACCTGCCGACTGGCTTTCGTCTCTTTCGAATTGCGCCACGCGCAAGCCAGACGGTTAACCCGCCGCGCATTGCGGCACCACTCAGTTCAACGTCGGGATTGCAGGGAACGGTCAGTGCCGTGGAAGCGCGGGCGGCGGAGCCGCCGCGTGTTGCTGTGTTCGGTGCGATGTCGGTGTCCGCTTCGATGCGGTGCGCCGGCCTGCGCGAGCGGGACGCCGCTTGCCGCTGCTGCCTCGTGCGCACAGTCCGCCGTGACGACCGGGGAATCCCGCTCACTCAGGGAGACGTGCATGAATCGTCGTATTTTGTCGCTGGCCATCGGTGCTTCGCTGGTATCGGTCGCGCTGCCCGGTTTCGCCGCCGAGCTGTTAACCGTCGACAGGCCGATCGAAGGCCGCTACATCGTCGTGCTGAAGGAACAAGCCGCCACCTTGTCGGCCGACAGCCGCAACGGCGTGGCCAACGTGCCTTCGGTCGCGCAAGGCATCGCCAATCAATACCGCGCCAAGCTGCAGCGCAGCTATCAGCACGCGCTGCGCGGCTTCGTGATCGACGCCGACGATGCGTCGCTGGCGCAACTGCTCAAGGATCCGCGCGTGGCCTTCGTCGAAGAAGACGGCTACATGTCGGTCGAGGCGACCCAGAACAACGCGACCTGGGGCATCGACCGCATCGATCAGCGCAATCTGCCGCTGAGCACCAGCTACACCTACGACACAGACGCCACCGGCGTGCACGCCTACATCGTCGACACCGGCCTGCGCGCCGACCACACCGAGTTCACCGGCCGCATCGGCAACGGTTTCTCGTCGGTGTCCGGCGATCCCAGCACCACCGACTGCCACGGTCACGGCAGCCATGTCGCCGGCACCGTCGCCGGCACCACCTGGGGCGTGGCCAAGAAGGCGACGGTCCATCCGGTGCGCGTATTCGGTTGCGGTTCCAGCGCGCCCAACTCGCAGATCATCGCAGGCATCGACTGGGTCACCGCCAATCACGTCAAGCCCGCGGTGGCGAACATGAGCCTGGGCGGTCCGGCCTCCACCGCGACCGATACCGCGGTGAACAATCTGATCAACGCCGGCGTGGTCGCGGTGGTCGCGGCGGGCAACGGCAACATCGATGCCTGCACCGAATCGCCATCGCGCGTTCCGCGTGCGATCACCGTCGGCGCCAGCGACCGCAACGATGCGCGTTCGATCTGGACCAGCGGCCAGGCCTCCAGTTGGGGCACCTGCCTGGACTTGTTCGCGCCGGGCACCTCGATCGTTTCGGCCGGCATCAGCAGCGCGACCGCGTCGGTCTCCAACAGCGGCACCTCGATGGCCTCGCCGCACGTGGCCGGCGTCGCGGCACTGTATCTGGCGGTCAATCCGACCGCGACGCCGGATCAAGTGCACGCGGCCATCGTCAACAACGCCACCCCGGGCAAGATCACCGATCTGCGCGGTTCGCCGAACCGTCTGCTGTATTCGCTGTTCGGCGGCGGCCCCGGCCCCAACAACCCGCCGGTGGCGAACTTCAGCTCCAGCGTCAGCGGCCTGACGGTCAGCTTCACCGACACCTCGACCGACAGCGACGGCAGCATCGCCTCGCGCAGCTGGAACTTCGGCGACGGCAGCACCTCGACCGCGGCCAATCCGAGCAAGACCTACGCCGCGGCCGGCACCTACACCGTCACCCTGACCGTCACCGACGACGACGGCGCCACCCACACCAAGACCGGCACCGTCACCGTGGGCAGCAGCGGCGCGCAGACTTACACCAACGGCACCGATGTCGCGATCCGCGACAACGCCACGGTGGAAAGCGCGATCGCCGTGTCCGGCCGCAGCGGCAACGCGCCGAGTAACGCCAGCGTGTCGGTCAACATCGTCCACACCTACAAGGGCGATCTGAAGGTCGATCTGGTCGCGCCGGACGGTTCGCTCTACAACATCCACAACCGCACCGGCGGCAGCGCCGACAACGTGACCGGCACCTTCACCTTCAATCTGTCGAGCGAGCCGCTCAACGGCAGCTGGAAGCTGCGGGTGAACGACAACGCCAGCTTCGACACCGGCCGCATCGACACCTGGAGCATCACGTTCTGATCCACGCATCCTGATACGCGCTTCAGCGATCCAACGCGTTGCGGCACCGCGGCCGCAACGCGTCGCAGGTTCTCGGCCCCTCTCCCGCGCGCGGGAGAGGGGTTGGGCGAGGGCAACACGCTGCCGATGCGCTCGCCGTGACCGACAAGTGCCGACGCGCAACGCGTCAGGCTCAGACAGCGCACGCAGCCTCATCCAGGCCGCGCAAAACCTCAAACCATCGACGCGGGCGCGTGTGCGCGCTCGCTCGCCAGTACTCGGCCGCATCGTGTGATTTTCTTATCAGAGAAATTTTCTCTGATTTTAAAATATGCCCGGCGGGATCACGTTTTGCCGGCCGCCAGACCCCGTCCCGCGCATGGACACGCCGACGTGGGTTTTCTAGCGTGTAAGCACGGCGTTGCGAATGCAGCGGCCGTAGACGCCGTTCGGTCAGCGCCTGTCGACAACCGCTCGATGCGCCGTCCGCGACGGATATCCGCCGCCAACAGCGGCACTCGGTTCCAACCTCGGGGTTGCAAAGAACAGTCGGTGTCCACGCGGCACTGAGCGGGGACGGCTGCGCGCCGCGTTTGATGCGATCGCGTCAGTCGTCGAACCGCCGAATCGATGCAGCGTGCCGGCCACCCGTCGGCACGATGCCGCTCGCGGCGCGTTCTCCGCCTCGGCCCGCATCGTCGCCGTCGCTTCGCGCGATCCCACTCACTCACGGAGACGTGCATGAATCGTCGTATCTTGTCGCTGGCTATCGGTGCTTCACTCGTATGCGCCGCGACGCCGGGCCTGGCCGCGGAATTGCTGACCGCGCAGCGGCCCATCGAAGGCCGTTACATCGTCGTGCTGAAGGATCAGGCTGCCACGCTGTCGACCCAGAGCAGCCGCGGCGTGAGCAACATGTCCACGGTGGCGCGCGGCATGGCGAGCCAGCATCGGGCCAAGCTGCTGCGCAGCTATCAACACGCGCTGCGCGCATTCGTGGTCGAAGCGGACGACGCGTCCCTGGCGCAGTTGCTCAACGATCCGCGCGTGGCCTACGTCGAAGAAGACGGCCTGGTGTCGATCGAAGCGACCCAGAACAACGCCACCTGGGGACTGGACCGCGTCGATCAGCGCAATCTGCCGCTGAGCACCACCTACACCTACGACACCGAGGCCGCCGGTGTGCACGCCTACGTCATCGACAGCGGCCTGCGCGCCGACCATGTCGAGTTCACCGGCCGCATCGGCAACGGCTTCTCCTCGGTGGCGGGCGACACCAGCACCACCGACTGCCACGGTCACGGCACCCATGTCGCCGGCACGTTCGCCGGCACCACCTGGGGCGTGGCCAAGAAAGCGACGGTCCATCCGGTGCGCGTATTCGGCTGCGGTTCGACCGCGCCGCATTCGCAGATCCTCGCCGGCATCGACTGGGTCACCGCCAATCACGTCAAGCCCGCGGTGGCGAACATGAGCCTGGGCGGCCCGGTGTCGACCACGACCGATACCGCGGTCAACGCGCTGATCAACGCCGGCGTCGTCGCGGTGGCGGCGGCGGGCAACAGCAATACCGACGCCTGCAACGGGTCGCCGTCGCGCGTGCCGCGCGCGCTCACCGTCGCCGCCACCAACAGGAACGACGCCCGCGCGCTGTGGCCGCTGGGCCAAGGTTCGGGCTGGGGCGCCTGCGTGGACTTGTTCGCGCCCGGCGACAGCATCACCTCGGCCGGCATCAGCGGCGCGACCTCCACGGCGATGATGAGCGGCACCTCGATGGCGGCGCCGCACGTGTCCGGCGTCGCGGCGTTGTACCTGGCGGTCAATCCGACGGCGACGCCGGACCAGGTGCACGCGGCCATCGTCAACAACGCCACTCCGGGCAAGGTCACCGATCTGAGCGGTTCGCCGAACCGCTTGCTGTTCTCGCTGTTCTCCGGCGGTCCCGGCCCGGGCAACCAGGCGCCGGTGGCCAACTTCGGTTCCTCGGTCAGCGGCTTGACGGTGAACTTCACCGACAGCTCGACCGATGCCGACGGCACCATCGCCTCGCGCAGCTGGAACTTCGGCGACGGCACCACCTCGACCGCGGCCAATCCGAGCAAGACCTATGCCGCGGCCGGCACCTACACCGTCAGCCTCACGGTCACCGACGACGACGGCGCCACCCACACCAAGACCGGTACCGTCAGCGTCGGCAGCAGCGGCGTGCAGACCTACAGCAACGGCACCGACGTGGCCATCGGCGACAACACCACGGTGGAAAGCACCATCGTCGTGTCCGGTCGCAGCGGCAACGCGCCGAGCAACGCCAGCGTGTCGGTCAACATCGTCCACACCTACCGGCAGGACCTGAGGGTCGACCTGGTGGCTCCGGACGGTTCGCTCTACAACATCCACAACCGCACCGGCGGCGACGCGGACAACATCAGCGGCACCTTCACCTTCAACCTGTCGAGCGAGGCGCTCAACGGCAACTGGAAACTGCGCGTCAACGACAATGCCCGTGGCGATATCGGCCGCATCGACAGCTGGAGCATCACGTTCTGATCCGAGCCGGAGCGATCGGGCCATTCGATTCGTCGCCAACGAATCGAAGCGGCGCGGCGCGAACCGGTGCGCAAGTCGGTGCAGTTCATGCCGGTGCGGCTCAAACCGATGTGGCTCAATCGATGTAGCTCAACCGATGTAGCTAAACCGATGTGATGTAAACCGGTGCCAAGCCTCGCGATTGGAGCGGCACCGATCGACAGGCACCGATCGATCGCACGCATGCGCATTGCCGACAGGCGCATGTGCTTCGCCCCTCTCCCGCGCCGCGGGAGAGGGGACGAAGCGACACCGATACGCGACGATCATGAATTTCATACGAAATAACTAGGGAATCGGTGAGCGCAGGATCCGCTTTCCGATCCGTGGCGCGTGTGCTGCGCCGCAACACCACCATTTATGTGTATGAGGTGAGCATCGGTTGCATCGAAAAAACCCAAATGTGCAACGCCGCTCACACAACACCCCCTGCAACCCTGCGGCCAACGGCTTGTTGGCACTGTTAGTGCAGCCTTAGCGTGTTAACGCGGACCAGGCAGTCACGAGTCCGTACACAAACAGCGTGGTCGCTGTCGTGTGCAGACATGGATGTGGCCACACCCGCCACCACGCGTTGAACGCCGCAAGACGGCACTTCGTTTTTGGGGGTTTCATCCATGTCCGACCGCACCATGCGCGTCCTGCGCAAGCACGCGCTTGCCGCCGCCACCGTGACCGCTTTGTCCTGCGTCGCGGTATCCGCCCATGCCGCCGACCGCATCAACCTCACCGCCCTGGCCAATGCCGGGCAGCAGGACGAGTTCATCGTCAAGTACCGCGACGGCAGCGCCGCGCGAAGCAACGAAGCCACCTTGCTCAAATCGCTCGGCGCCGCCTCGACCGGGTTCTCCGGCAAGAGCAACGCGCTGGGCCTCAAGCACGTGCGCCGCACCTCGATCGGCGCCGACGTCGTGCGCGCCGGACGCAAGCTCGACCGCGCCGAAGCCGAATCGCTGATGCGCCAGATCGCCGCCGACCCGAGCGTCGAGTTCGTCGAACCCAACGCGCGCATGACCGCGTTCTTCACCCCCAACGACACCCGCTTCGGCGAGCAGTGGGGCTATACCGCCTCGGGCATCAACGCGACCCAGGCCTGGGACGTGAGCACCGGCACCGGCGTGGTGGTGGCGGTCATCGATACCGGCATCGTCAGCCACAGCGATCTCAACGCCAACATCATCGGCGGCTACGACTTCATCAGCGACGCCACCGCCGCGCGCGACAGCAACGGCCGCGATTCCAACCCGGCCGACCAGGGCGACTGGTTCGCCGCCGCCGATTGCGGCCTGGGTTACGCGAGCAATTCCAGCTGGCACGGCACCCACGTCGCCGGCACCGTCGCGGCGGTCACCAACAACGCCAAGGGCGTGTCGGGCACCGCGTACAACGCCAAGGTCGTGCCGGTGCGCGTGCTCGGCCGTTGCGGCGGCACCCTGGCCGACATCGCCGACGCGATCACCTGGGCCTCGGGCGGCACCGTATCCGGCGTGCCGGCCAATCCGAACCCGGCCGAAGTCATCAACCTGAGCCTGGGCGGCAGCGGCACCTGCGGTTCCACCTACCAGACCGCGATCAACGGCGCGATCTCGCGCGGCGTGACCGTGGTGGTCGCCGCCGGCAACAACAACGGCAACGCCTCCAATGCGCGTCCGGCCAACTGCACCGGCGTGATCACGGTCGGCGCGGTCGACAGCAACGGCGCGCGTTCGGTGTGGAGCAGCATCCAGAAGTCGAACTACGGCAGCGTGGTCGACGTCGCCGCGCCGGGTTCGAACATTTTGTCGACGCTGAACTCGGGCACCACCACCCCGGGCGCGGAAAGCTACGCGTCCTACGGCGGTACCTCGATGGCGACCCCGCACGTCGCCGGCGTGGTCGCGTTGCTGCAGGCCAAGGCCACCACGCCGAAGACTCCGGCCGAGATCGAGACCATCCTCAAGAACACCGCGCGCGCGTTCCCGAGCACGCCGGACCAGCCGATCGGCGTGGGCATCGTCAACGCCAAGGCGGCGCTGGATTCGCTCGGCGGCACCACCCCGCCGACCGGCACCCAGACCTACAGCAACGGCACCGACTACAACATCCCGGACTACAACGCGACCGGCGTGTCGAGCACCATCACCGTGTCGGGCCGCACCGGCAACGCGCCGAGCAACGCTTCGGTGTCGATCAACATCATCCATCCGTACAAGGGCGACCTGAAGGTCGACCTGATCGCGCCGGACGGTTCGGTGTACAACCTGCACAACAACAGCGGCGGCAGCGCCGACAACGTCGCCGGCACCTACACGCTGAATCTGTCGAGCGAAACCCTCAACGGCGCGTGGAAGCTGCGCGCGGTCGACTCCGGCCCGGCCGACCTGGGCCGCATCGACACCTGGAGCATCACGTTCTGATCCTGGCACGACGGGCGCTTCGCGATGCGAGCGCCCTGGTTTCATGAGCGAACCCCGGCTTCGGCCGGGGTTCTTTTTTTTTGGTCGTTCGATCAGCGTCGAGCGATTGCTTCGAAATCGCCGGATCGAAGGGCGATCTGTGTCGCCGAAGCCGTTTGTGCATACGCGAAATCATGAGTCCGGCGACATCCATCCGCGTCGGATAAGCGCATATCGCAACAGCGAATCCAATCCGGACAGGTGCATTTGAAGTGCGTTAAGTGTGCTGTTTCAGACGTGTCTGATGGTTGCGTGTGCACACGCTGAGTAATTTCAATCCCGAGGGTGGCCGTACGAACGTCCATCCGCAGCACGCTCCGCATCGAACCTGGAGCGCTTCGCCGCCAACGCCGCCGCTCGCGGCGGTTGATCATCGGGGTTTCCGTCATGCCGCTCCGCGCCTGGTCTGTTTCGCGCATCGTTTCGCTGGTCGCCGCCGTGTCCGCGGCGACGATGACGGTCGCCGCCGCGCCGTCGCTGGCCGGCGCGCGCGCCGCCGACGCGGCCGCGGCGCGGGTGGCGGGCCATGAGCCGCCGGGTGCGACCATGCAAGAGTTCATCGTCAAATACCGCAGCGGCAGCCGCGCGCGCCTGGATGCCGACAGCCTGCATCGGGCGTTGCGCGAGGCCGAAGCCGGCTTCGCCCAGGCCGCCGGTCTGCGCCGCGTGCGCCGGGTGTCCACCGGCGCCGATGTGATCCGCGCCGATCGCGCGCTCGACCGGGCCGAAGCGCTCGCGCTGATGCGGCGCATCGCCAGCGATCCGCAAGTCGAATACGTCGTGCCCAACGGCAAGGCGCAGGCGGCGTTGTCGCCCAACGACAGCCGCTATTCCGAATTGTGGGCGTTCCACGATTATGACGCCGGCAGCAACAGCGGCGAGGCCTGGAACCTGGGCAACGGCAGCGGCGCGGTGGTCGCGGTGATCGACACCGGCATCGTCGCGCACGGCGATCTCAACGCCAACGTGTTGCCCGGCTACGATTTCATCGCCAGCACCTGGCGCTCGCGCGACAATGATGCACGCGACGCCAATCCGCTCGACGAAGGCGACTGGGTCGCGGCCAACGAGTGCTACGCCGGCCACGGCGCGGGTGCATCGGGCTGGCACGGCACCCATGTCGCCGGCACGGTCGCGGCGGTCGGCAACAACCGCAACGGCGTGATCGGTGCCGCCTACGGCGCTCGCATCGTGCCGGTGCGTGTGCTCGGCCGCTGCGGCGGCGATTTCTCCGACATCATCGACGCCATCACCTGGGCCTCGGGTGGTTACGTGCCCGGCGCGCCGACCAATCCGAATCCGGCCGAGGCGATCAACCTGAGCCTGCTCGGCGCTGGCGTCTGCGATGCGGCGACCCAGGACGCGATCAACGGCGCGATCGCGCGCGGCGTCGCGGTGGTGGTCGCGGCCGGCAACGGCAATGCCGATGCCGGCGGCTTCCGCCCCGGCAACTGCAACGGTGCGATCACCGTCGGCGCCAGCGATGCCGACGGCCGGCGTTCGATCTGGAGTGGCGGCTACGCCTCCAATTACGGCAGCGCGGTGGACCTGGCCGCGCCCGGCACCAATATCCTGTCCACGGTTGGCGTCGGCGCCACCAAGGTCGCCGGCGAGGGCTACGCTTATTACAACGGCACCTCGATGGCGACGCCGCAGGTGTCGGGGCTGATCGCGATGATGCAATCGCTGGCGGTCACGCCGAAAACGCCGGCGCAGATCGAAGCCTTGCTCAAGCAGACCGCGCGGCGTTTCCCGCTCGCGAACGATCGGCCGATCGGTGCCGGCATCCTCAACGCCAAGGCCGCGATGGAAGCGGTGCGCGCGGCCAATCCCGCGCCCGCGAGCGGCAAGCGGCGCTATCTCAACGACGCCGACGTGATCATCCACGACCACGCCACCGTCGAAAGCGCGATCTTCGTATCCGGCCGCAGCGACGCGGCGCCGCTGACCGGCACGCCGGTCAGCCTGACCATCCGCCACAGCTACATCGGCGATCTGAAGGTCGACCTAGTCGCGCCCGACGGCAGCGTCTACAACCTGCACAACCGCAGCGGCGGCAATGCCGACGACATCGTCAAGACCGTCGCGGTGAACTTGTGGGGCAAGCCGCTCAACGGCGCATGGCGATTGCGGGTCAACGACAACTACAGCAACGACACCGGCTGGATCAACAGCTGGAGCATCGAGTTCTGATCCGTCGCCGCATCCATCGCGGCGAGCACGACAGGGGGCGGGCCCGGACTTCCGTGGGGGCGGAAGTCCGGGGAACCCGTCGCCGCATGCGACGAGTTATCGAACGACGTTAAAAAAGTTTCCTGCGTGGTGTTGGAGAGCGGCTCCCGGACTCCGGTCGCGGCCGGAGTCCGGGAATCCGTTGGCGATGCGGCTATCGCCGTGCGCGATCGCGCATCGAGCCAACCGCGATGGGAGCGAGAAGAAGGCGCACAGGGGCAAGTGAGGGCCGGCGCGGCATGGCCGGTGGTGGAGCGGCAAGCGGATGTGGACGCAGTGGGTCGATGCGATATCAGTGGGTGGAAAGCAGCGATGAGCGACTCGATGACGGCGGTCAGCCATTGGAGGTGCGTGAGGTGGAAACGGGGAATAGGAAATAGGAAATAGGAAATAGGAAATAGGAAATAGGAAATAGGAAATAGGAAATAGGAACAGCGCCAAGCAAGAGCAACAGCAACAAGCAAAAGAAACAGCGATAGCAATAGCAATAGCAATAGCAACAGCGATAGCAATAGCAACAGCAACAAGAAGTGAGAGTTGCCGGATGCTTTGGCGTCGGACTTATGACGACGGTGTGCAGCACTCGGCTTCGTCGGTGCGATCGGGCCGGCATGAAGTGCGGCAAGCGGTCCCGGGCTTCGATGGTCATCGCGGCCCGGGACCGCGTTCGGCGGCCCGCGTCGTGAACAACGGATGCGTCGCCTGCGTGAGTCGAGGGCATCGCATGCTTGCGATCGCTTCGGATCGATCGCGCAGCCTGCCGCGCTTCGATTGCCGAATGCGCCAGTTCGTGTTCGAGCGGTTCGAGTCTTGCGATTCATCAGTGATTTCGATCGCGCGGCGCGGGAGTCCGGACGCGCATCAACGACAAGAGCATTCGAGCCCGGTGCATGCGATGCATGACGTCCAGTAATCGAAGCTTACAAAGGACTTCGATAGTGTCGATGACTCACATTAATTACGTTTTCTAGTTGTTTTAAGCGCCACATCGAAAGAGAACATCGAATCCCGGAGTAGGGTAATCGCGTCGTTTTTCGTTGCGCGCCGATTCGAAATAACCGTTTTGCACATTGCGACGCGCATCACTTCGCGGTCGATCGAATCATCCGCAAACGCTTGGCGGGAATTTTCCCGCGCCGCTAGCGTTGGACCCCGGGTCGCGGCCCCACCCGCATCCATCGCAACGTTCCGCAGGCAAGCGTCCGCCACCGCCCCGTCCGCCAGAGCGTTCCATCTCGCCGCCTCGCGGCGCTCACTTGGGATCATCACGCCATGACGTCTCGTTCGAATCGCATCAATCGCCTGCACCTGCTCGCCGCGGCCACCGCGGCGGCGTTGACCGGCCTGGCCGCGCCCGCGTTCGCCGGCCAGGTGTATCTGGGCAACCTGCTGGACGAAGGCAACCAGCAGTTCATCGTCAAGTTCAAGCCTGACAGCGCGCCGGCCACCAGCCCCGCATCGATGTCCGCTTCGCTGCGCCAGGCCACTTCGATCGCCGCCATGCCCGCCGCGGGCAAGCGTCCGACGCTGCGTCCGTTGCGCCAGATGATCATGCCCGGCGGCCGCGTCGTCGCGTCCGACCGCGCGCTCAATCGCGCCGAAGCGATCGCGCTGATGCGCCAGATCGCCGCCGATTCGAATGTCGAATTCGTCCAGCTCGACGGCATCAGCAAGGCGCTGATGACCCCGAACGACCCCAGCTTCGGCCAGCAATGGCACTATGCCGATACCGCGTTCGGCATCCGCGCGCCGGTCGCCTGGAACACCAGCAACGGCAGCGGCGTGGTGGTGGCGGTGATCGACAGCGGCATCCTGTCGCATACCGATCTCAACGCCAACATTCTCCCGGGCTACGACTTCGTCAGCTCGACCACCGGTCTTCCCGAGGCCGAATGCCGTGAAGCCGGCGGACAACCCGGATGCGGCAAGTCGGACGACGGCGATGGGCGCGACGCCAATCCGCTGGACTCATCGAATATCGTGCACGGTACTCATGTGGCCGGCACCATCGGCGCGGTGACCAACAACGGTGTCGGCGTGGCCGGCGTCGCTTTCGGCGGCAAGGTCCTGCCGATCCGCGCGTTGGGCAATCAGGGCTTCGGCAGCGATTCGGATATCGCCGATGCCGTGGTCTGGGCATCGGGCGGCAGTGTTTCCGGCGTGCCGGCCAACCCCAATCCGGCCGAAATCATCAACCTGTCGCTGGGCGGCAACGTGCCGTGCAGCCAGATGCCGGCGTGGCAGGCCGCGGTCAACCTCGCCGTGGCCAACGGTTCGACCGTGATCGCCGCCGCCGGCAACAGCAACAACGACGTCGCAGGCACCACCCCGGCCGGCTGCAACAACGTGATCTCGGTGGCGGCCAGCTCCACGACCGGTTCGCGCGCCTCGTACTCCACCTGGGGCGCGACCATCGACATCACCGCGCCGGGCGGCAACGGTTCGCTGTTCGGCGGCGCCACCGATGTGATCTCCACGCTGTCGAGCAATGGCTACGGCGGGATGTCGGGCACCTCGATGGCCGCGCCGCATGCGGCCGGCGTGGCGGCTTTGATCCTGTCGGTGTCGCCGACGAAGACTCCGGCGCAGATCGAGCAGATCCTGGAAAGCACGGCGCGGCCGATCCCGGCCAACCGCTGCTCCGGCGGTTGCGGCGCGGGCATCATCGATGCGGCCGCGGCGGTCGCAGCGGCATCCGGCGGCACGCCGGGCAATCAGGCGCCGGTGGCGAACTTCAGTTCGGCGGTCAGCGGCTTGAGCGTGAACTTCACCGACAGTTCCAGCGACAGCGACGGCAGCATCGCCTCGCGCAGCTGGAGCTTCGGCGACGGCACCACCTCGACCGCGACCAATCCGAGCAAGACCTACGCCGCGGCCGGCACCTACACGGTGACGCTGACGGTGACCGACAACGGCGGCGCGACCCACAGCAAGACCTCGACGGTCACGGTGAGCGGCGGCAGCGGTGGCGTGCAGACCTACAGCAACACCACCGACTTCAACATTCCCGACAACAACGCCACTGGCGTGAGCAGCAGCATCGTGGTCTCGGGCCGCAGCGGCAACGCGCCGAGCAACGCGGAAGTGTCGGTCAACATCGTCCACACCTTCCAGGGCGACCTGATCGTCGACCTGATCGCGCCGGACGGTTCGGTCTACAACCTGCACAGCCGCACCGGCCAGAGCACCGACAACATCGTCAAGACCTACACGGTGAATCTGTCGAGCGAAGCGCTCAACGGCACCTGGAGGCTGCGCGCCGCCGATCGCGCCTCGCTGGACACCGGCAAGATCGACAGCTGGAGCATCAAGTTCTGATCCGCACCACGACGCGGCCGCAGCGATGCGGCCGCGTCGTCGCGGACCGTTCGCGAACCCCGGTCGCAGGGCCGGGTCATGGACGCAGCCGGCCGCCGCCGATCCGGCGCCCGACAACGGCCGCGAGGGTCAAGTTTCAAATAAAGAAAATATTTTCTTTTTTGGAATGTGACGTGCTTAACAATTCCTGCCCGATGGTATCGGTATCCACCGCTTCCATCCGCTTACCCCGGTAATGAGTATGGATTAAGGGCCATGCCAGCCGGCCCGTCACCGGCGCCGCCCGATGCGGTCGCGCCCGCGCTTTCGAGTCGTATCGAACGAACATTTGGGGGAATCAACATGTATTTTGCATTCAAGCGTCATCCGCGCCTTTGCGCGCTCACCGCGGCCGTGGCGTTGTGCATGGCGGGCATCGCCCATGCCGCGCCCCCGCAGGAACTGCCGGGCGACCCGAACCGCGTCTGGATCCGCTTCCAGCCGGGCCAGAAGGCCCAGGTCAAGGCGATGGTCGCGCAGAAGATCCAGGCCCTGCAGCTGGCCGCGAGCAAGAGCGCCGGCAAGGCCGCCGCGGCGGCGCCGGTCAGCGGCAAGACCCATTACGAATTCGACAACCTCAACGCGGTGGTGATGACGCTTCCGCCGGAAGTGCTCGCCAACCTGCGCGGCAACCCGAACCTGGTCATCGAACAGGACGTGCCGCGCTATCCCATGGCCGAGTCCGTGCCCTTCGGCATCGACAAGGTCCAGGCGCGCGACATGGTCGCCAGCGGCGCCGACGGCACCGGGGTGAAGGTATGCGTGATCGACTCGGGCCTCAAGGCCGACCACGAGGATTTCGCCGGCATCGCCATCACCGGCTACGCGCCGAGCGGGCAGAACTGGACCGAAGATACCTGCGGCCACGGCACCCACGTCGCCGGCACCATCGCCGCGGTCGGCGGCAACGGCAAGGGCGTGGTCGGGGTCAGCCCGGGCAAGGTGTCGCTGCACATCATCAAGTACTTCGATGGCCCGACCTGCGGCCGCAGCTACAGCTCGACCCTGGTCGACGCGGCCAATCGCTGCGCCCAGGCCGGCGCCAAGATCATCAACATGAGCCTGGGCGGTCCCTTGTCCAGCAGCACCGAAAACACCGCGTTCACCAATCTGCTCAACCAGGGCGTGCTGCCGATCGCGGCGGCCGGCAACAGCGGCAACACCACCAAGAGCTACCCGGCCTCCTACGCCAGCGTGATTTCGGTCGCGTCGGTCGATTCCAACAACGTCAAGGCGGTCAGCTCGCAGTTCAACGACGCGGTCGATATCGCCGCGCCGGGCGAGGGCATCCTCAGCACGTATCCGAAGAAAGGCACGCCGGTCAAGGTCAACGGCACCGACTACGAAACCAACCCCATCTCCGGCGCCGCGGAAATCACCGTCAGCGCGCCGATGGTCGACGGCGCGCGCTGCGCCAGCGCCGGCAGCTGGAGCGGCAAGGTGGTGCTGTGCGAGCGCGGCGACATCAGCTTCAACGACAAGGTGGTCAACGCCAAGAGCGGCGGCGCGCTCGGCGTGGTCATCTACAACAACGTCGCCGGTCCGTTCGCCGGCACCCTGGGCGATAACGTCACCTCGACCATCCCCGCGGTCAGCGTGAGCCAGGCCGACGGCCAGACCCTGCGCGCACTGGCCGGGCAGACCGCGACGGTCAGCGGCGTGACGATCTACAACGTTCATTCCTACAACTTCTCCAGCGGCACGTCGATGGCCACGCCGCACGTGGCCGGCGTCGCCGCGCTGCTGCTCAGCGCCAAGCCCTCGGCGACGCCCGCGCAGCTGCGCGATGCGATGATCTCGACGGCGCTGGACCTGGGCGCGGCCGGCCGCGACAACGAGTACGGCGCCGGCCTGGTGCAAGGGCTCGAGGCGCTGGACGCATTGACCGGCGGCGGCACGCCGGGCAATCAGGCGCCGGTGGCGAACTTCAGCTCGGCGGTCAACGGCTTGAGCGTGACCTTCACCGACAGCTCCAGCGACAGCGACGGCAGCATCGCTTCGCGCAGCTGGAGCTTCGGCGACGGCACCACCTCGACCGCTGCCAATCCGAGCAAGACCTACGCCGCGGCCGGCACCTACACGGTGACCCTGACGGTGACCGACAACGGCGGCGCGACCCATAGCAAGACCTCGACGGTCACGGTGAGCGGCGGCAGCGGCGGCGTGCAGACCTACAGCAACACCACCGACTTCAACATCCCCGACAACAACGCCACCGGCGTGAGCAGCAGCATCGTGGTCTCGGGCCGCAGCGGCAACGCGCCGAGCAACGCGGAAGTGTCGGTCAACATCGTCCACACCTTCCAGGGCGACCTGATCGTCGACCTGATCGCGCCGGACGGTTCGGTCTACAACCTGCACAGCCGCACCGGGCAGAGCACCGACAACATCGTCAAGACCTACACGGTGAATCTGTCGAGCGAAGCGCTCAACGGCACCTGGAGGCTGCGCGCCGCCGATCGCGCCTCGCAGGACACCGGCAAGATCGACAGCTGGAGCATCAAGTTCTGATCCGCACCGCGACGCGGTCGCAGCAATGCGGCCGCGTCGCCGCGGACCGTTCGCGAACCCGGCCTCGGCCGGGGGTTTTCAAGCGCGGCCAAGGCGGATGGAGCGGCCGGCCGTGGCGCCTCGTGGCGCCAGCGGCGGCGCAACCGCTAGTTGCGATTAGGACTTGTCCTATTCGCGAGTTTCGGTGATGGGAGTCTCAAAAAATAGTGATGACTCGCACGTCGAAACCGTGCCGCGCGGGCCATGGAGGCTCTAGCGTGAGTTCCAGGGTCCGCGCCGCCGGCACGGACTCGCTGCATCCGACCCGCGACGCGCAGACGGTTCCCGCGCAACCGCGACCGGTTCATTGCCGCGCATGCGGCCCAGTGTTCTGACACCAATGTTCTGACAGGGGGTTTCAACCGATGTCCGCACGTTCCAACTCGTTCAATAGCCTCGCCGCCGCCACCGCCCTGGTGATCGCCGGCGTATCGGGTTCCGCGTTCGCCGCCGACCGCGTCGATCTGAGCAGCCTCAATGCCAACAACAGCGATCGCTTCAGCCGTTTCCTGGTCACGTACCAAAAAGGCAGCGCGCCGCGCGGCGACGTCGCCAGCTTCAACAAGGCCATCGACAGCGCCGCCAGCGCGACCAGCAGCCGCCTCGGCGGCGGCAAGCGCGCCGTGCAGCTCAAGCGCCTGCGCCGCACCGCCAGCGGCGCCGACGTGGTGGTCAGCAATCGGCCGCTCAGCCGCGACGAAGCCGCCGCGTTGATGCGCCAGCTCGCCGCCGATCCGGCGGTGCAGAAGGTGTCCAACGACATCTTCATGGTTCCGTACCTCACCCCGAACGACACCAATTTCAGCCAGCAGTTCGGTTTCGGCACCGGCAACGGCGGCATCCGCGCGACCACCGCCTGGGACGCGACCCAGGGCGCGGGCACGGTGGTCGCGGTGATCGATACCGGCATCACCAACCACAGCGATCTCAACGCCAACGTCATCGCCGGCTACGATTTCATCAGCGGCGATCCGCCGAATCAGGGCTTGCCGGCGGGCGGCTTCTTCGTCGCCAACGACGGCGACGGGCGCGACGCCAATCCGGCCGATCCCGGCGACTGGTTCGTCAACGATCAATGCGGCCCGCAGTCGGGTTCGAGAAATTCCAGCTGGCACGGCACCCATGTCGCGGGTACGGTCGCGGCGGTCACCAACAACGCCAAGGGCGTCGCCGGCACCGCGCACGCGGCCAAGGTGGTGCCGGTGCGCGTACTTGGCAAATGCGGCGGTTACGGTTCGGATATCTCCGACGCGATCATCTGGGCGTCGGGCGGCGCGGTGCCGGGTGTGCCGGCCAATCCGAACCCGGCCGACGTGATCAATTTGAGCCTGGGCAGCAGGAATCCGACCGCGTGTCCGCAGATCTATCGTGACGCTATCGTCGGCGCGGCGGCGCGCGGCACCATCGTGGTGGTCGCCGCGGGCAACAGCGACCGGGACTCGCTGACCGCCACCAATACCGCGGGAGAGGTCTTGGGCTACACGATGACCAATTGCGGCACGGTCATTTCGGTCGCCTCGACCACCTCCACCGGCGCGCGTTCGAGCTTCTCCAACTACGGCGCCGGGGTGGACATCGCCGCGCCGGGATCGAGCATCCTGTCGACCTTCAACAGCGGCACGCAGGGACCGGGCGCCGAGGCCTACGGTTCGAGCAGCGGCACCTCGATGGCCTCGCCGCACGTCGCCGGCGTCGCCGCGCTGGTGCAGTCGGTGGCGCCGACGCCGTTGACCCAGGAACAGATGCGCACCCTGCTCAAGAACACCGCGCGCGCGTTCCCGGTGTCGCCGGGCACCAAGCCGATCGGCGCGGGCATCGTCAACGCGGCCGCCGCGGTCGCCGCGGCGCAGGGCAGCGCTCCGGGCGCGCAGACCTACAGCAACGGCACCGATGCGAACATTCCGGACAACAACGCCACCGGCGTGTCGTCCAGCATCACCGTGTCGGGCCGCACCGGCAACGCGCCCAGCAATGCGCAGGTCTCGGTCAACATCGTCCACACCTATCAGGGCGATCTGATCGTCGACCTGATCGCGCCGGACGGCACGGTCTACAACCTGCACAGCCGCACCGGCGCCGATGCCGACAACATCAACCAGACCTATACGGTCAACCTGTCGAGCGAAGCGCTCAACGGCACCTGGGGGCTGCGCGTCGCCGACCGGGCCGCGCAGGACATCGGCCGGATCGACAGCTGGAGCATCACGTTCTGATCGCGCACCACGCTTGTGATTGAAGCGCCAGGTGTCGCACAGCAAACCCCGGCTTCGGCCGGGGTTTTCTGTTTCTGCCCGCGCTGTTTGCGATTGCTCGTCATGCCCGCGAAGACAGCAGGGCTTCATCAAAGCCGACGTTCCTGCCAACGGCGCGAGCGCTCGCGGCGCCTTCCCGCGCCATCGCTTCAAGCCGCCACTCGCGTACCTCGCTTTTGCTCGTCATCCCCGCGAACGCGGGGATCCAGTGACTTACCGCTCCTGCCGACTGCACAAGCATCCGCGCCGCCTTACCGCGTGCTTGCTTTGATCCGCCGCCCGCGCGCACCTCGCCATTGCTCGTCATCCCCGCGAATGCGGGGATCCAGTGACTTACCGCTCCTGCCGACGGCACGAGGTCGCAGCGCCTTCCCACGTGCTCGCTTTGATCCGCCGCCCGCGCGCACCTCGCCTTTGCTCGTCATCCCCGCGAACGCGGGGATCCAGTGACTTACCGCTCCTGCCGACGGTACGAGCATCCGCGCCGCCTTCCCGCGCGGTCGCCTCGAGCCGCCGCCCGCGCGCACCTCGCCCTTGCTCATCATCCCCGCGAACGCGCAGAGCCAGCGCCTCATCCATGCACCGTTTCGAAGCCTCGACGATTCCAGTCACACCCACCCCGAACACCCATTCACAATCCACTGCGAACACAAGCCGCACAACCCTCGGGTAGGGTGTTTTTCCGCTTCTGCGTTGTGACACTCGGCACACAACTGAGTAATCAATGCGTGATTTGTTTCACCATTAAGACGTAAAAAATCCCCGCAAAACCCTTGTCCCCGAGTTCGCGCACTCGTTAGCGTGAATCGAAGGACGCAAGCCGGCCGCACGCCGGATATGCGTCCGTAAACCGTCCGGTCGACGCGGCTTCCCGTCGTTGCCGTCGCCGCACCGGACCACTCTGCCGCGCTCGCGGCTTTCTCGGGGGTTTCACACGATGTCCGTCCGTACTCATCGCACGCACGCTCTGGCTGTCGCCACGGCTCTGGTATTGGCCAGCACCGCCGGCAGCGCGTTCGCCGCCGAACGCATCAACCTCAGCGGTCTGCAGACCGCGCAGAAATTCGACCGCTTCATCGTCAAGTACAACAACAACAGCGTCGAGCGCGGCAGCGCGGCGAACGTGCAGAAAGCGCTCAACGCCGCGGCCAGCAGCACCGTCGGCAAGACCCGCGGCGCGGCCGCGTTCGGTCTGAGCCATCTGCGCCGCACCGCGATCGGCGCCGACGTCGTGCGCAGCGATCGCGCGCTCGACCGCAGCCAGGCCGAGTCGCTGATGCGCCAGATCGCCGCCGACCCGAACGTGGAATACGTCGAAGTCGACGTGCTGCGCCAGCGCAAGCTGACCCCGAACGACACCCACTACGGCGTGCAGTACGGCTTCAACGGCGCCAACGGCGGCATCCGCGCCGACCAGGCCTGGGATGTCGCGACCGGCACCGGCTCGGTGGTCGCGGTGCTCGACACCGGCATCACCCCGCACAGCGATCTCAACGCCAACATCCTGCCCGGTTACGACTTCATCTCCGACACCTTCGTCTCGCGCGACGGCGACGGCCGCGATTCCAATCCGAACGACGAAGGCGACTGGAACAACGCCACCGAATGCGATTCGCCCGGTTACGACGCGCCCGCCGGCAATTCGAGCTGGCACGGCACCCACGTCGCCGGCACCGTCGCGGCGGTGACCAACAACGCCAAGGGCGTCGCCGGCACCGCGTTCAACGCCAAGGTCGTGCCGGTGCGCGTGCTCGGCCGCTGCGGCGGTTACGACTCCGACATCTCCGACGCGATCGTGTGGGCCTCCGGCGGCACCGTGTCGGGCATCCCGGCCAACGCCAATCCGGCCGAAGTGATCAACATGAGCCTCGGCGGCGGCGGCGCCTGCCCGAGCAGCTACCAGACCGCGATCAACGGCGCGGTCGGCCGCGGCACCACCATCGTGGTGGCGGCCGGCAACGACGGCGCGAACGTGTCGGGTTCGACCCCGGCCAACTGCGCCAACGTCATCGCGGTCGCGGCGACCACCTCGACCGGCGCCAGGGCCAGCTATTCGAACTACGGCACCGGCATCGACGTGTCCGCGCCGGGCGATCAGATCGCCTCGACCCACAACAGCGGCACCACCACCCAGGGCAGCGAGCAGTACGTGTACATGAGCGGCACCTCGATGGCGTCGCCGCATGTCGCCGGCGTGGTCGCGTTGCTGCAGTCGAAGGCGACCACGCCGAAGACCCCGGCCGAAATCGAAACCCTGCTCAAGAACACCGCGCGCGCCTTGCCGGGCGCCTGCTCGGGCGGTTGCGGCGCCGGCATCGTCAACGCCAAGGCGGCGCTCGATGCGGTCAACGGCACCACGCCGCCGACCGGCACTCAGACCTACAGCAACGGCACCGACGTCAACATCCCGGACAACAACGCGACCGGCGTGTCGAGCAGCATCGCGGTGTCGGGCCGCACCGGCAACGCGCCGAGCAACGCCTCGGTGACGGTCAACATCATCCACCCGTACAAGGGCGACCTGATCGTCGACCTGATCGCGCCGGATGGTTCGGTCTACAACATCCACAACCGCACCGGTTCGGCCAGCGACAACGTCAGCGGCACCTTCACCTTGAACCTGTCGAGCGAAGCGCTCAACGGCACCTGGAAGCTGCGCGCCGCCGATCGCGCCGCGCAGGACATCGGCCGCATCGACACCTGGAGCATCACCTTCTGATCGCGACGCGCGGCCATGGCGCCGCGCCCGCATCTGCAAGTGCGCGATACAGCCCCGGCGCGAGCCGGGGCTTTTTTTGTGTCGTCGACAGTCAATCCCGGCGCCGAGGCCATTGGGGGCGCTGCGGCGAACAGCAACCATGTATTGGCATTTATCTTTTGTGGCGGCTGCGATGCCGGCTGCTTATTGCATGCGGTTAATGATAGTTATGTGTGAAATATTCTGCTGAAAATTATGATGTTTTTACGTATGCACGCTTTGATTCCACTTGGATCGATCGCGTGGGGTGGGGTGAAAGAGCATTTTTGCGTTGGCAATTTTTCCGCCGTACGAAACATTGAAATTGTGATGGATGCCACTTTTCTTTGGTCGACGAACGCAGCGCGTCTGATTGTTTCGGCCACCGCGACCTCGCAGCGTGGATGGCACGGGTGCGGATTCGTTCGCGCCCGTCGTGACCTGATCCGGCTCCGGGCCTGTCCGCGCCGGTCCGATCAAGGTCGACTCGCCGCGTCTCGCGGCTTTATTCGAAAGGGGATCGACTCGCATGGCCGTACGTCAACATCGCAATATCCGCTTGCACGCGCTCACCGCTGCCCTGGCGCTTGGCTGCGCCGCCTCGCCCGCCTTCGCCGGGCAGGCCAACCTCAGCGGGCTGAAGGCCAATGGCAGCTACGACCGCTTCATCGTCAATTATCGTGCGGACAGCGCGCCGGCCGCGGACACGGTGTCGCTGGCTTCTTCGCTGAACTCGGCGGCCGCGAACGTCGCGCTGCCCGCCGCCGCCAAGGGCAAGCGCGTGGGCCTGAAGCATCTGCGCACGATGGCGCTGGGCGGCAAGGTCGTCACCGCGGACAAGCGCCTCAACCGCGACGAAGCCGAGGCGCTGATGCGCCAGATCGCGGCCGATCCGAACGTGGTATCGGTGGAGCTCGACCTGATGGCGCGTCAGTTGGCCACCCCCAACGACACTCGTTTCGGCGAGCAGTGGCATTACGCCGCCAGCGCCGCGGGCGCCAACCTGCCCGGCGCCTGGGATCGCACCACCGGCACCGGCATGGTGGTGGCGGTGATCGACAGCGGCATCGCCTCGCATACCGACCTCAACGCCAATATCCTGCCGGGCTACGACTTCGTTTCCTCGGTCACCGGCGGCAACTGCGGCGACGGCATCAATTTCGATTGCGGCGCCAGCGAAGACGGCAATGGCCGCGACGCCAATCCCAACGACAGCTCCGGCACGACCTCCGGCTATCACGGCACCCATGTCGCCGGCACCATCGGCGCGGTGACCAACAACGCCAGCGGCGTGGCCGGTGTCGCCTACGGCGCCAAGGTCGTTCCGCTGCGCACGCTGGGCAAGCGCGGCGCCGGCTTCACCTCCGATATCGCCGATGCCATCGTCTGGGCGTCGGGTGGCACGGTCGCCTCGGTGCCGGCCAACGCCAACCCGGCCGACGTCATCAACATGTCGCTCGGCAGCGACCAGGCCTGCACCAAGGCCTACCAGGACGCGATCAACATCGCGACCGCCAACGGCGCGATCGTGGTCGCGGCCGCCGGCAACAGCAATATCGACGTGACCGGCTCCAATCCCGCCAGCTGCAACAACGTCATCAGCGTCGCGGCCAGCGACAGGAACGGCAACCGCGCCTGGTATTCGACCTACGGCACGAGCATCGACATCACCGCGCCGGGCGGCGAGACCTGTTCGCCGACCAACGAGTTCCTGCCGCTGAACACCGATCCGTCCACCGTGGGCTGCTCCAGGAACCATCCGGCCGATGGCGTGCTGTCGACCCTCAACAACAACAGCTTCGGCTTCATGCAGGGCACCTCGATGGCGTCGCCGCACGTGGCCGGCATCGTCGCGCTGATGCAGGCCGTGTCGACCACGCCGAAGACCACCGCGCAGATCGCCAGCCTGCTGGCCAGCACCGCGCGCCCGATCACCGCGGCCAAGTGCCCCGGCGGTTGCGGTCCGGGCCTGGTCGACACCGCGGCCGCGGTGGCCGCCGCGGCCGGCACCACGCCGCCGACCGGCACCCAGACCTACAGCAACGGCACCGACGTCAATATCCCGGACAACAACGCGACCGGCGTGTCGAGCAGCATCACCGTGTCGGGCCGCACCGGCAACGCGCCGAGCAACGCCTCGGTGACGGTCAACATCATCCATCCGTACAAGAGCGATCTGATCGTCGACCTGATCGCGCCGGACGGTTCGGTCTACAACATCCACAACCGCACCGGCGCCGATGCCGACAACGTCAGCGGCACCTTCACCCTGAACCTGTCGAGCGAAGCGCTCAACGGCACCTGGAGGCTGCGCGCCGCCGATCGCGCCGCGCAGGACATCGGCCGCATCGACACCTGGAGCATCACCTTCTGATCGCGGCTGCAATGAACTGAGGTTCGAAGCGAACCCCGGCCGCGAGGCCGGGGTTCTTTTTTTGCTTGCCCGGTTTCGCGATCGCGACTTGTTCTTGCGATGCGCTCGCGATGGCCGAAGCGACCGCGTCCGCGCGCAGGCGGGCGCAACGCGCTTGTGCCTTACCCGAATGACAATTCGATGTTGGCTGGACGAAGCGGTCCGGGCTCGAATCGGTGCCTGCGGCGGTCAAGGACGATGCGGTGTAAATGGGCGAACAGAGGCGCATTTATTGCGTACGAATGACGTTGAAGATACGCAGCGCGACTTGTTCGCGCCGCGAATCTGACTTGTCAGAATGGGGGAAAAACCCGCTATTTCGTTGTCGAAATCGCGCCATGCGCGATGTCGCGATATGTGACCGGCGACAGTTTTCGAGCGCAGTCATGATCCGTCGCCGCCTTGCCGCGGAATTTTTTTGCTGCCTATCGTCGAGGTAAGGACACGGCATGCGCCGCGTCCGTATCGAACGTCCCGTCGACCGCATCGCGCGCGCTGCGAGCGCGGGAACGTTGCAGTTCGCCGCCATGCGGCATTCAGTCAGGGGTTCTTTCTCATGAAATCGCGTTCCGATAGCAACCGGCGTGTGCATTCGTTCGCCGCCGCCGCGCTGCTGGCGTTGGGCGGCATCGCCGCCGTTCCGGCGTTCGCAGGCCAGGCCCATGTGTCGGGTCTCAAGGACGGCCAGACCTACCGGCAGTTGATCGTCAAATTCGTTCCCGGCAGCGCGCCGGCGCGCCAGGCCGCCGCGGTCGACGCCTCGTTGCGCCGCGCCGGCCTGGGTCTGGCGGCGGGCCAATCCGCGCCGACGCTCAAGCGCGTGCGGCGCATGGCCATCGGCAGCGATGTCGTGGCCAGCAACGTGCCCTTGAACCGCGCGCAGACGCAGGCGCTGATCCGGCGGATCGCCGACGATCCGAATGTCGAATGGGTGCAGGCGGATCTGCCGGTGGAGATCACCGCGTTGCCGAACGACACCCGCTTCGCCGAGCAATGGGACATGGCCGACAGCGCGGTCGGGGTTCGCGCGCCGAGCGCATGGAGCACCAGCGACGGCAGCGGCGCGGTGGTGGCGGTGGTCGACACCGGCATCGTTTCGCATCCGGACTTGAACGGCAATGTGATCGCCGGTTACGACATGGTGCCGGTGAGCGCCGGCGCCGACGGCGACGGACGCGATCCCAATCCGACCGATACCGTCTACGCGCCGTCGCTGCCGCACGGCACCCACGTGGCCGGCACGGTCGCGGCGGTGACCGGCAACGGCGTCGGCGTCGCCGGCGTGGCGCCCGGGGTCAAGATCGTGCCGGTGCGCGTGCTCGGCCACAACAGCAGCAGCTTCATGTCCGATCTGGCCGACGGCATCGTCTGGGCCTCGGGCGGACGCGTGGCGGGCGTGCCGGCCAATCCCAATCCGGCCGACGTCATCAACTTGTCGGTGGGCCAGGTCGCGGCCTGTTCGCAGACGCCGGCGTGGCAGGCCGCGATCAACACCGCGACCGCCAACGGCACGATCGTGGCCGCCGCGGCCGGCAACAACAATATCGACGTGCGCAGTTTCACCCCGGCCAGCTGCAACAACGTGATCACCGTGGCCGCGAGCGACCAGGGCGGCCGCCGCGCCTGGTATTCGGGTTACGGCACCGGCATCGACGTCACCGCGCCGGGCGGCGAAAGCTGCTCGCCTTCGACCGAGTTCATGCCGCTGGGTCGCTTCGTCAACAAGCCGCAGGAGTGCACCCGTCAGCATCTGAGCCAGGGCATTCTTTCGACCTATTCGGGCAATCGTTACGAATTCCTGGACGGCACCTCAATGGCGACGCCGCACGTGGCCGGCGTGATCGCGTTGATCCAGACCGCCGCGCCCACGCCGCGGACCTTCGAGCAGGTGCGTCAGATCCTGGCGGCGACGTCGCGTCCGATCAGCGCGGCCAACTGCCCCGGCGGTTGCGGTGCCGGCCTGGTCGACGCGGCCGCGGCGGTGGCGATGGCGCGCTCGGTCACGCCCTGATCGTGGATGACGGCGCCGGTCCGGGTCCGGACCGGCGCGCGTTCAGTCTCGCTGAACCCACTCGCTGCACACCCGACCCGGCGACGATCGCGTCGCCGGGTTCGTCATGCCCGCTGTGCAAGAATGAAATCGGCCTGTTGCGTCCGGCACGGGTTGGGCACGGGTTCGGCATTCACGCCGCCGGCTCGACCCCGATCGGCCCCGGCCTGCGTTGAAACCTGTTCCACCTCAGGAGCTGCCCGCATGTCATCCTCGATCCGTACACGCTGGCTTCCCGCCGTGGCCGTGTTGCTTTCCTTCTCAGTGAGCGCCTGCATGGCATCCGGCACCAATCCTTCCGATCCCAAATCCGCCGATCCGCAGCCCGCGCGGACCGGCTCGCTCGATCCGAGTACTCAGCCGGTGCAGCCCGACCAAAACGGTCCCGACCAAAACCAGCCCGAGCAGGCGCCGCCGCAATACGTCCAGCCCGGCGATGCGTCGGCCAAGCCGGTCGCCGGTCGAGCCCAGGTCGGCGCGCCGGTCGGCGCCGGGCCGTTCGGCCAGTTCATCGTCAAATACCGCGACGGCACCGGGCCGCTGACGCAGCAAGGCGCGGTGCAGGCGCGCCTGGACCAGACCGCGCAACGCGCGGGTCTGGCCAACAAGAGTGGGCTGAAGCTGACCTGGAAGCACCGCATGGGCATCCAGGCCGATGTGTTCAGCGTCAGTCCCGCGCTGGATCGCGCCGAGGCGGTGCGATTGATGGAAACCTTCGCCGACGATCCCGACGTGCAGTTCATCGAGCCCGACAACCACATCTCGCTCGGCCCGATCATCCGCGGCCCGGCGGTGATCGACAAATAAGCGCGCTCGCGCTGGATCGATCGCGCCGTTGAACAGCGTTCGCGGCTCGATCTGGAACTGATCTGGAGCTGAAACGAAAACCCCGGCATCGCCGGGGTTTTTTGTTGCGCCGCGGTGGCGTCCAGTCACCAAAAACGTGTTTATGCATGCCGAAAAAATCCAATTAATGCAGCAATTTTACGATGCATGACAAACATCACGAACGACGCGGCTGAATCGCGGCCGATGCCGTTGCCGCCGCGTTCCTTCACCGGCTAGCGTCATGACATGGGCGAGCCGACGACTCGACCCATCATCAGACCGGAAATGCGGGATCGCCTGCCACCGCGCTGTCGCTGAATTCCGGCCACGACCATCGCAATCCGACGCTTCGACCGCGCAAGCGGCTTTCATCCATCGGGGGTTCCACCAATGTCCAGCAAGTCCTCACGCCGCGCGCCCGCGCGCGGTACGGCAACGCTTTGCGCCGCGTTGCGCGGCGCGGTGCTCGTCTCCAGCCTGGTCGCCGCGCCGGCGTTCGCCGCGCAGCCGCTGTTCACCGGCGACGCGCCGACCGCGCGCGCCGGCCTGGCCAGCGCGCAAGCTTCGGCGCTGAGCCACGCCCAAAGCCTGGCCGCCGCGCCGGCCACCGCATCGCTGCAACTCAAGCGCGCCAATGCCGCGCTGGTCAGCGCGCAGACCCGCGAGATCGAACTGCAACTCGGCGGGCATCGGGTCAACGCCGTGCTCGACAGCGCGCGCGATACCGGCCGCGGCAGCACGGTGTGGCTCGGTCATTTACGTGAGAACGCAAAGCGCGCCAGCGCCGACGCGCGCGAAGTGCGTCACGACGAACTCAACTCGGTCGCCCTGGTCCGCCGCGGCGACGGCGTCACCGGCAACGTGCGCGTCGACGGCCAGCTGTATCGGATCCGTCCGCTCGCCGACGGCAGCCACGCGGTGATCGAAGTCGACGAAAGCAAGATGCCGCCCGATCACCCGCTGGGCTATCGCGATTCGGACCTGCCGCAGATCGACATGCGCGAAGCGGCCCGCGTCGCCAACGCCAACGCCGCCAGCGCGCGCGTCAACCGCGCCGCGATCGGACCGGCCGCGATCGATCCGGGCGCGACCGCGACCATCCGCGTGCAGGTCGTTGCGACCAACGAAGCGGTCACCGCGTACGGCGGCGACATGCAGGCGCTGGTCGAACTGGCGGTGGCCGAGAGTAACCAGGGCTATATCAACTCCAACGTCGGCATCCAGCTGGAGCTGGCGAACTACCGCACCGTGCAATACACCTCGGCCGGTGACGGCCATTTCACCGACGAAGAACGCTTCGCCGATCCCAGCGACGGCTACATGGACGACATCCATGCCAGCCGCGACGCCAACGCCGCCGACGTCAGCGTGCTGGTCATCAACGACGCCGGCAATTGCGGCCTGGCTCATTCGATCGGTTCGACCGCGGCGACCGCGTTCGCGACCGTGCATTACGACTGCGCCACCGGTTACTACAGCTTCGCCCACGAAATCGGCCATCTGCTGTCGGCGCGTCACGATCCGGCCGCCGATCCGACCAACACGCCGTACGCCTACGGCCACGGCTATCGCTATGAACCCGCCACCGGCACCAAGTGGCGCACGATCATGGCTTACGCCTGCACCGGCGGCTGCACCCGCCTGAACTATTGGTCGAACCCGGACGTGACCTACAACGGCGTGCCGATGGGAACCGCCGACAAGAACCACAACCAGCGCGTGCTGGTGCAGACCAAGGCCGCGGTCGCCGCGTTCCGTGGCGCGCCCGGCGGCAACACCGCGCCGGTGGCGAACTTCAGTTCCTCGGCCAGCGGCCTGAGCGTGAGCTTCACCGACATCTCGACCGACAGCGACGGCACGATCGCTTCGCGCAGCTGGAATTTCGGCGACAGCACCACCTCGACCGCGACTAATCCGTCGAAGACCTACGCCGCGGCCGGCACCTACACCGTCACCCTGACCGTCACCGACAACGGCGGCGCCACCCACACCAAGACCGCCTCGGTCACGGTCGACGCCAGCGGCGTGCAGACCTACACCAACGGCGCCGACGTCAACATCCCGGACAACAACGCCACCGGCGTGACCAGCAACATCGTGGTGTCCGGCCGCAGCGGCAACGCACCGAGCAACGCCTCGATCTCGGTCAACATCGTGCATCCGTACAAGGGCGACCTGATCGTCGACCTGATCGCGCCGGACGGTTCGGTCTACAACATCCACAACCGCACCGGCGGCAGCGCCGACAACGTCAGCGGCAGCTTCAGCAAGAACCTGTCGAGCGAAGCGCTCAACGGCACCTGGAAGCTGCGCGCCGCCGATCGCGCGTCCGCGGACATCGGCAAGATCGATACCTGGAGCATCACGTTCTGATCGGCTCGCGTCGATCGAGCCTGACTCGATCGACGCGGTCCGCCGGAGCGCATGAAGGTCAATCAGGGGGCGTTTTGGCCTGCATCGTCGTGACGCAGTCCAACGCGATGTCACCCGCCCGCGGATCGCGTCGATCCGCGGGCATCGCAAGCGCAAGACCTCGCAGTTCGAGCGCGCGCAGGGGAGCGCCTCAAGCCGCGTGGCGTGTGGCCGTGTACGACGGCGACGTGCCGTCCCGGTCCACGACGGACACGGGCCGGCATCGGCTCCACGCGATCCACACCGCCATTCATCGTGGTCCAAACCGAACCATCGCCTGAATCATCAACGCACGGAGCTAACCATGAAACGAATCACCCTCACCCTCGGCCTGCTCGCCTTGTCGATCGGTACCGCGCTGGCCGGCCCGGCGCTGCGCCCGGCCGCGTTCGACAACGCCCGCCTGTCGCGCGTCGACGCCATCGCCGTGCGCGCGATGCCGGCGGTCGACGTGGCCAAGCTGCGCGCCGAAGACGTCAAGCGCAACGCGCGCAACGAAGTACCGCGCTTCGCCACCGCCTTGCCGGTCAGCATCGACACGCTCAACACCGGCACCTGGGAATCGCTCGACGACGGCAACGTGGTTTGGCGCACCCGCATCGAATCCAAGAACGCGTTGTCGCTGAACTTCCACTTCGATCAGTTCAATCTGCCCGAAGGCGCGCGCATGCTGATCTATCCGGCCGACCAGGCGCCGAACTCCAACGCCGGCCGCGTGCGCAGCTTCACCCCGGCCGACAACAACGCCTTCGGCGAACTGTGGACGCCGGTGGTGCTGGGCGAGGAAGCGGTGATCGAAGTGGTGGTGCCGGCCGCGAAGGTCGGACAACTCAAGCTGCACCTGGCCAAGGTCAACCACGACTACGTCGGCTTCGGCAAGCTCGCGCGCAACGCCGCGCTGGATGTCGGCCCGATGGCGACCTCCGGCAGCTGCGAAATCGACGTGGTCTGCCCGGAAGGCAACGGCTATCGCGACATCATCCGTTCGGTCGCGGCGTACTCGAAGCAGGGCACGATGTGGTGCACCGGCTCGCTGGTCAACAACACCGCCAACGACAAGAAGATGTACTTCCTGACCGCGAACCATTGCGGCATGACCAGCGCCTCGATCAACAACTCGATGGTCGTGTACTGGAACTACCAGAACAGCACCTGCCGTCTGCCCGGTTCGTCGGCCAGCGGCGCCGACGGCGACGGCTCGCTGTCGCAATCGCAGACCGGCGCGACCCTGCGCGCGACCTACGCGACCTCCGACTTCACTCTGCTCGAACTCAACACCGCCGCCAACCCGGCCTACAACCTGTACTGGGCCGGCTGGGATCGTCGCGATCAGAACTACAACAGCTCGATCGCGATCCACCATCCCAACGTCGCCGACAAGCGCATCAGCTTCTCCGACAGCGCCTCGCGCACCACCAACTACGGCGGCGCCGATTACAACCCGCCGACCGTCGCCAACGGCAGCCACGTGTTCGTGAAGTGGGGCGTCAATCGCGGCGTGACCGAGCCGGGTTCGTCGGGCTCGCCGCTGTACAGCCCGGACAAGCGCGTGATCGGCCAGCTGCACGGCGGCCCGTCGAGCTGCTCCGTGCCGCAGGAACAAAAGGCCGATTACTACGGCCGCATCTTCACCTCCTGGACCGGCGGCGGCGCCGCGGCCTCGCGTTTGAGCGACTGGCTCGATGCCTCCGGCACCGGCGCGCAGTTCGTCGACGGCCTGGATTCGACCGGCACTCCGCCGACCAACAATCCGCCGAGCGCGAACTTCACCTCGACCGCCAGCGCGCTGACGGTGAGCTTCACCGACACCTCCAGCGACAGCGACGGCACGATCGCCTCGCGCAGCTGGAACTTCGGCGACGGCACCACCTCGACCGCGACCAATCCGAGCAAGACCTACAGCGCGGCCGGCACCTACACCGTCACCCTGACCGTCACCGACGACGACGGCGCGACCAACACCAAGACCGCTTCGGTCACGGTCAGCGGCGGCAACGGCAGCCAGACCTACAGCAACGGCACCGACGTCGCCATCAGCGACAACGCCACCGTGGAAAGCGCGATCGTGGTGTCCGGCCGCAGCGGCAACGCACCGTCCAGCACGCCGATCGCGGTCAACATCCTGCATACGTACAAGAGCGACCTCAAGGTCGACCTGGTCGCGCCGGACGGAACCGTCTACAACCTGCACAACCGCACCGGCGGCAGCACCGACAACATCATCCAGACCTACAGCAAGAACCTGTCGAGCGAAGCCTTGAACGGCACCTGGAAGCTGCGCGTCAACGACAACGCCGGCGGCGATGTCGGCAAGATCGACAGCTGGAGCATCACGTTCTGATCCAGTCCTTCGATCCGAAGTAGTCACAGCAGAACCCCGGCTTCGGCCGGGGTTCTTTGTTTTGCGCGAGCGTTGCGATCGACGCCCGGCGCGTCGGACTGAAGCTGCGTCCCGCCACGAGCCGCAAGCCGCGTTGCGTTGCGTTGCGACGCGATGTGACGTGATGCGAAGCGAAGCGACGCGATGCTATGCGATGCGATGCGACGGTCATGTTCGATCGCCCTGAGCGCCGATGATCGACCGTCGCACTACCGAACGCGATCTTCAGGCGAGGTGAGCCGGCGAGGTCTTTTGTGGGAGGGGCTTGAGCCCCGACGCCTTCCGCTCAGATCGCCGCGCCAATCGATCCATGCATGCCCCGAACCCGTACGGCCAAGCCGAAAGGCCGAGCCCCAATCGCCGCCAACCCTGCCGCGCCATCTCCCGCGCCATCTCCCGCGCCATCTCCCGCGCCAGTGAACTTCCCATCACCCCACCCCGAAGTTCCCCCGCTTCGTGCGCTGCATTTCATTGTGAATTCGTGCGGCGTCTCAGTTTCAATTTCCCGTCATGCACACCGATTTCAACCGCAACAAATCTTCGTCGTATGCGTGACGCGATGCACGGATGCTATGTCGACTAGGCGGATTTGCGTCTTGTTGTGTGCGACAAGTGTGCCGCAGAGTCACACCGTGGACGCCATCAATGCTTCGTTGCGCGCCACGCGTCGAAGAACCAACGCACGCTCATGGGGAAGCATGCGGCACCGCCTGCATCAATCGCTGGAGCTTCCAGTTCCCACCATCTGACCCGTCGCCATCGCCATCGGTCACCGGCCCAGCCGGCGGCGCGGTCATGCCTCTACTACGGACGGAGAGACTCATGAAACGCATTTGTGGTTCCTTGCTGTTGCTCGGACTGTCGATCAGCGCCGCTCTCGCCGCGCCGCCCTCGCGCCCGGCGGCTTTTGAACATTCCAACCTGTCGAGCGTCGACAAGATCTCGCTGCGCTCCATGCCCGCGGTCGACGTGGCCAAGCTCAAGGCCGAAGACCTGCAGCGCGACAAGCGCGGCGACATCCCGCGCTTCGCGTTCCCGATGACGGTCGACATGACCCCGCTGAATTCCGGCGTGTGGGAAGACGTCGACGCCGACACCGTGGTCTGGCGCCAGCGCATCCGTTCGGAAAAAGCGCTGTCGTTGAACTTCGGTTTCACCCAGTACCACATGCCGCAGGGCGGCCGCCTGCTGGTCTATCCGGCGACCCAGACCGCCGGCGGCGATCGCGCGCTGATCAGCGAATACACCGCGCGCGAAAACAACGCGCAGGGCCAGCTGTGGACCGCGGTCGTGCCCGGCGCCGAAGCGGTCATCGAAGTGGTGGTGCCGCGCGCCAAGATGGGCGAGCTCAAGCTGCACCTGACCAAGGTCAACCACGACTACGTCGGCTTCGGTCCGCTCGCGCGTCGCTTGGCGCTCGCCGCGGGCGAGAAGGGCGTGTCGGGCAGCTGCAACATCGACGTGGTCTGCCCCGAGGGCGACGGCCGTCGCGACATCATCCGTTCCGTCGCGGCCTACTCGAAGAACGGCTCGCTGGCGTGTACCGGTTCGCTGGTCAACAACACCGCCAACGACCGCAAGATGTACTTCCTGACCGCGCACCACTGCGGCATGACCACGGCGTCGACCGCGGCCAGCATCGTGGTGTACTGGAACTATCAGAACTCGACCTGCCGCGCGCCCAACACCCCGGCCAGCGGCGCCAACGGCGACGGTTCGATGAGCCAGACCCAGACCGGTTCGACGGTCAAGGCGACCTACGCGACCTCCGACTTCACCCTGCTCGAGTTGAACACCCCGGCCAATCCGGCGTTCAACCTGTTCTGGGCCGGTTGGGACCGCCGCGATCAGAACTACCCCGGCGCGATCGCGATCCATCACCCGAACGTCGCCGAGAAGCGCATCAGCAACTCGACCAGCCCGACCTCGTTCGTGGCCTGGGGCGGCGGCGCCGGCACCACCCACTTGAACGTGCAGTGGCAGCCGACCGGCGGCGTGACCGAACCGGGTTCCTCGGGTTCGCCGATCTACAGCCCGGAAAAGCGCGTGCTCGGGCAGTTGCACGGTGGTCCGTCGAGCTGCAGCGCGACCGGCACCAACCGCAGCGACCAGTACGGCCGCGTGTTCACCTCGTGGACCGGCGGCGGCGCGTCGTCTTCGCGCCTGAGCGACTGGCTGGATCCGGCCTCGACCGGCGCGCAGTTCATCGACGGCCTGGATTCGGGCGGCGGCACGCCGAACAATCCGCCGGTGGCGAACTTCACCTCGACCACCAACGGCCTGACCGCGACCTTCACCGACAGCTCCAGCGACAGCGACGGCTCGATCGCGTCGCGTAGCTGGAACTTCGGCGACGGCACCACCTCGACCGCGACCAACCCGAGCAAGACCTACAGCGCCGCGGGCACCTACACCGTCACCCTGACCGTCACCGACAACGGCGGCGCCACCAACACCAAGACCGGCACGGTCACGGTGTCCGGCGGCCCGGGTTCGCAGACCTACACCAACGACACCGATGTCGCGATCACCGACAACGCCACCGTGGAAAGCGCCATCACCGTGTCCGGCCGCAGCGGCAACGGCTCGGCCACCACGCCGATCCAGGTGACGATCTATCACACCTACAAGAGCGACCTGAAGATCGACCTGATCGCGCCGGACGGCACGGTCTACAACATCCACAACCGCACCGGCGGCAGCGCCGACAACGTCATCGGCACGTTCACCAAGAACCTGTCGAGCGAGCCGCTCAACGGCGTGTGGAAGTTGCGCGTGAACGACAATGCGACCGCCGATACCGGCCGCATCGACAAGTGGAGCATCACGTTCTGATCGAACCGATGTGATCGACACGACGCCGCGGCCTTCGGGCCGCGGCGTTTTTCCAGGCGTATTCGATCCGTCGACAGCATCGGCGTCGCGCGCGAATCGCTTCGCCCGCGAGCCGCGGCCTCGCCATCGCACTGCGGCGCAATTCGACTTCGCGGCAGTGATCCGCATCGTCAGCGCACGAAGCCGGTGGTGATGTATTCGTGCGCCAGTCGTCACTACGTCGTTCTGTCGTACGTATCACGAAAGCACGCCGTCCACGCGCCGAGCGGCGCTTGTCAGCGATTCGGTCCGCTCCGCAGCATGGCCCGCAGCACGCCCCGCGCCTGCCCACCGCCCATGATCCATGGAGAGTTTCCCAATGCGCTTCCAACCTGCCGCGTTGCCGCTGCTGCTGGCTTTGTCCGCCAGCGCCGCGGCCGCCGATGATCTGCCGGTATTCGTCACCGCCCAGTACGAAAATCCGGCGCAACTGCAACGCATCGCCTCGCGCTTCCAGCATTTGAACGTCGATCGCAACGCCAGGACGGTGAAGGTCGAGGCGATGCCGGAGGATCTCACCGCGCTGACCAAGGCGGGGTTCAAGTATCAAATCGATCAGGAAGCCACCGCGCGACTGCAGCGTCTGCAGACCGCGCTGCAGGGCTCGCTCAACGGCGTTAAAAGCATTCCGGGCTTCGCGTGCTTCCGCACGGTCGAAGAAACCTATACGACGATGGATAGCCTGGTCGCGAGCAAGCCGAATCTGGCGCGCATCACCAACATCGGCCCGAGCTGGCAGAAGACCCAGAATCCCGCCACCGGCTACGACATGCGCGTGCTGCGGCTGAGCAACACCGCCACCGACGCGGCCTTGCCGAACAAGCCCACCTTGGTGTTGTTCGGTTCGATCCACGCACGCGAGTACGCGCCGGCCGAACTCGTCACCCGTTTTGCCGAAGGCCTGGTCAACGGCTACGGCACCGACCCGGAAGCGACCTGGCTGCTCGACAACTTCGCCTTCCAGCTGGTGCTGCAGGCCAATCCCGACGGCCGCAAGAAGGCCGAAGCCGGCGCGTCGTGGCGCAAGAACGTCAACAACAGCAACGGCGGCAGTTGCAGCGCGAGCAGTTACGGCACCGACCTCAACCGCAATTTCCCGTATCACTGGAACACCGCGCCGGGCGGCTCCAGCGGCAACCAATGCGCGGAAACCTACCGCGGCCCGACCGCGGCATCGGATCCGGAAACACAGAACCTGATGCGTCTGGTCGCCGGCACCCGCGGCAGCAACGGCGTCTACAGCGGCGGCATCTTCGCCGACCGTCGTCCCGACGACGTCAATACCGCCGCGCCCGACGACACCCAGGGCGTGTTCATCGACATCCACAGCGCCGCCGACCTGGTGCTGTGGTCGTGGGGCGACACCAGCAATCCCGCGCCGAACATGAGTGGGTTGCGCACCCTCGGCCGGCGCATGGCCTACTTCAACAACTACCGGCCGCAGCAGTCCGATGAGCTGTACGCGACCGACGGCACCACCGACGACACCATGTACGGCCTGCTCGGCGTGCCCGGGTATACGATCGAACTCGGCGGCAGCTTCTTCGAAAGCTGCAACAGCTTTACCGGCACCACCTTGCCGAACAACCTCAAGACCCTGCGTTATGTCGCGCGCAGCCTGTGGGCGCCGTACACCTTGCCGAGCGGTCCGGACACCACCGTGGTCAACGTCTCGTCGACCACCGTACCCGCGGGCACGCCGGTGACCATCACCGCGAACATCAACGACGGTCTGTTCAACCAGAGCAACGGCAGCGAACCGGTGCAGAACATCGTCTCCGCACGCGCGTACCTGGATGCGCCGCCTTGGGCGAGCGGGGCGACGCCGATCGCGTTGAGCGCCAGCGACGGCAGCTTCAACAGCAGCAACGAGAACGTCACCGGCAGCATCTCGACTACCGGCCTGAGCCAGGGTGTGCACACCGTGTACGTGCAGGGCACCGACGCCTCCGGCAAGCCGGGCACGCCGAACGCGGTGCGCTTCACCGTCGGCGGCACCGGGCCGGTCAACAATCCGCCGGTGGCGAACTTCACTTCATCGGCCAGCGCGCTGACGGTGAGCTTCACCGACACCTCCAGCGACAGCGACGGCAGCATCGTCTCGCGCAGTTGGAACTTCGGCGACGGCACCACTTCGACCGCGGCCAATCCGTCGAAGACCTACAGTGCGGCCGGCACCTACACCGTCAGCCTGACCGTCACCGACGACGACGGGGCCACCAACACCAAGACCGCTTCGGTCACCGTGAGCGCGGGCCCGGGTGGTACTCAGACCTACAGCAACGGCACCGATGTCGCGATCACCGACAACGCCACCGTGGAAAGCGCGATCGTCGTGTCGGGCCGCAGCGGCAACGGCGGGGCGAGCACGCCGGTGCAGGTGACGATCTATCACACCTACAAGAGCGACATCAAAGTCGATCTGGTGGCGCCGGACGGCACGATCTACAACATCCACAACCGCACCGGCGGCAGCGCCGACAACGTGATCGGCACCTTCACCAAGAATTTGTCGAGCGAGCCGCTCAACGGTACGTGGAAATTGCGGGTCAACGACAATGCGACGGGCGATATCGGACGGATCGATACGTGGAGCATTACTTTCTGACGATCGCAGTCTGATCGCGCCGACGCCGCGGCCTCACCGCCGCGGCGTCTTCGTATGTGCCGGTGGATACAGTCGAATGTGCCGAGCTATTTTGCGATAGCACCAATCGGTCGTGCATCGAAATCGCGCGGTCATTGTCCGCGTGCGCCGGGCCGCGCACGGCATCGCGATGCGATGCGCCGATCTGCCGCGGCCATCACGAAAGAAGTTCCGCGAGGCCTTCGGCGACGCTTGCCGGCGGCGGCGTTCGCTCCTCAGCATGACCGGGCACGCGCCGCGTCGCTGTCTATCGAACGGTTATATGGAGAGTCTCCCAATGCGCTTCCAACCTGCCGCGTTGCCGCTGCTGCTGGCGTTGTCCGCCAGCGCCGTGGCGGCCGATGATCTGCCCGTCTTCGTCACCGCCCACTACGACACCCCCGCGCAACTGCAGCGCATCGCCTCGCGCTTTCAGCATCTCAAGGTCGATCGCAATGCCAAGACGGTCGTGGTCGAGGCGATGCCCGCCGATCTTGCCGCGTTGACCCAGGCCGGCTTCAAGTATCAGGTCGATCAGGAAGCCACCGCGCGACTGCAGCGTCTGCAGACCGCGCAGCAAGGGTCGCTCGACGGGGTTCAGAGCATTCCGGGTTTCTCGTGTTTTCGGACTGTCGAAGAAACCTATTCGACGATGGATAACCTGGTCGCGAGCAAGCCGAACCTGGCGCGCATCACCAACATCGGCCCGACCTGGCAGAAGACCCAAAGTGCCGGCACTGGCTACGACATGCGCGTGCTGCGGCTGAGCAATACCGCCACCGATGCGGCCTTGCCGAACAAGCCGACCTTGGTGTTGTTCGGTTCGATCCACGCACGCGAGTACGCGCCGGCAGAACTCGTCACCCGTTTCGCCGAAGGCCTGGTCAACGGCTACGGCACCGATCCGGAAGCGACCTGGCTGCTCGACAACTTCGCCTTCCAACTGGTGCTGCAGGCCAACCCCGACGGCCGCAAGAAGGCCGAGGCCGGCGCGTCGTGGCGCAAGAACCTCAACAACAGCAACGGCGGCAACTGCAGCGCGAGCAGCTACGGCACCGACCTCAACCGCAATTTCCCGTATCACTGGAGCACCGCGCCGGGTGGTTCCAGCGGCAACCAGTGCGCGGAAACCTACCGGGGGCCGATCGCGTCGTCGGATCCGGAAACCCAGAACCTGATGCGCCTGGTCGCCGGCACCCGCGGCAGCAACGGCGTCTACAGCGGCGGCATTTTCCCCGATCGTCGCGCCGACGACGTCAACGCCGCCGCGCCCGACGACACCCAGGGCGTGTTCATCGACATCCACAGCGCCGCCGACCTGGTGCTGTGGCCGTGGGGCGATACCAGCAATCCGCCGCCCAACCTGAGCGCGCTGCGCACCCTCGGCCGGCGCATGGCGCACTTCAACAACTACCGGCCGCAGCAATCCAGCGAGCTGTACGTCACCGACGGCACCACCACCGACACCATGTACGGTCTGCTCGGCGTGGCATCCTACGCGTTCGAACTCGGCGGCAGCTTCTTCGAAAGCTGCAGCAGCTTCACCGGCACCACCTTGCCGAACAACCTCAAGACCCTGCGCTATGTCGCGCGCAGCCTGTGGGCGCCTTACACCTTGCCCAGCGGTCCGGACACCACCGTGGTCAACGTCTCGTCGACCACCGTTCCGGCAGGCACGCCGGTGACCATCACCGCGAACATCAACGACGGTCTGTTCAACCAGAGCAACGGCAGCGAACCGGTGCAGAACATCGTCTCCGCACGCGCATACCTGGATGCGCCGCCTTGGGCGAGCGGGGCGACGCCGATCGCGTTGAGCGCCAGCGACGGCAGCTTCAACAGCAGCAACGAGAACGTCACCGGCAGCATCTCGACCACCGGCCTGAGCCAGGGTGTGCACACCGTGTACGTGCAAGGCACCGACGCCTCCGGCAAGCCGGGCACGCCGAACGCGGTGCGCTTCACCGTCGGCGGCACCGGGCCGGTCAACAATCCGCCGGTGGCGAACTTCACTTCGTCGGCCAACGCGCTGACGGTGAGCTTCACCGACACCTCCAGCGACAGCGACGGCAGCATCGTCTCGCGCAGCTGGAACTTCGGCGACGGCACCACTTCGACCGCGGCCAATCCGTCGAAGACCTACAGCGCGGCCGGTACCTACACCGTCACCCTGACCGTCAACGACGACGACGGCGCGAGCAACACCAGGACCGGTTCGGTCACCGTCGGCAGCAATGGCGCACAGAACTACAGCAACGGCACCGACGTGGCCATCGTAGACCACGGCACCGTAGAAAGCTCGATCGTGGTGTCGGGCCGTAGCGGCAACGGCGGCGCGAGCACGCCGGTGCAGGTGACGATCTTCCACACGTACAAGAACGACATCAAAGTCGATCTGGTGGCGCCGGACGGCACGATCTACAACATCCACAACCGCACCGGCGGCAGCGCCGACAACGTGATCGGCACCTTCACCAGGAATTTGTCGAGCGAGCCGCTCAACGGTACGTGGAAATTGCGGGTCAACGACAATCAGACGGGCGATATCGGGCGGATCGACACGTGGAGTCTGACGTTCTGATCGGGTCCGGATGACCGATTGCGAATGAGCTGTAGCGGGCCCGGGTGCGGCGAGGTATCGCTGTGCCCGGGCTTTTCGGTTTGAGGCGGCGATGTTTTAGCTCTGCACACGAATGGCGAGTGGCCACATCGCAGCCGCTGTAGGAGCGACGTGAGTCGCGACCGCGACATCTCGAGCACGTCGAGACCTGCACGGTAGTTGCGTTTTCGCGGTCGCGGCTCGCGCCGCTCCTACAGGTAGGCCATGTGGCTTTTACTTGGGCCCGAAGCCGCGCAGCGCTGATGAAGCCTCTGCTTCAGACTAAAAGCCAAGCCAGGCCGAGGCTGGAATCGAAGCCGATGCCCAAGCCCAAGCCCAAGCCCAAGCCGATGTTGGAGTCGGAGTTGGCGCCGAAATCGAAGCGAAGCGGCGCGATACGAGTCCGAAGCCACCCCGAGCCAAAAGCCACCGATGCGTCAAAGCCGAATAAGCGGGCAGGGCAGTGCGAGCACCAGGTGAGCAAGCGCCAGTCGCGTCCGCCATCGATCCCCGAAAGCGACTTTTCTACATGCACCCATCGCAACAGCTCACTAAAAACGTGATGCGGTAGTTGCGTCGATCACCGCAACGCGGCGCGCGACTTGCTTCATGACGCTCCGTTGTTTCCTTCGGCGAAACCACGAAAATTCCGCGGATTTCCCGCGCCTCGCCCCGGCCAGGACCATCCGCATCCGCACCGTAAGCGTTTACTGCGCGGTTGCATGACTGGGGTCACGAACGCGAATGTGCGCTCGAACCGATTGCGGCTTGTTCGCGCGATGCCTACCCGCTTAGGGTCGAAACCCGGGCGTATCGGAACCTTTCCCCCGCACGGTTCGGCGCCGCTTTCACGCGCAGCAAACCCCTCGCGACGACCGCGCCACGCGCGGCCGTCATCCCAGTCCATCCGCGTCCCCGCGCCGATGCCGAAACCATCGCGCCGGCGACGTCGAACCAGGAGCGCTTTCCGTGAATCAGCAACCTGCCACCGTGCCCGCTTCATCCTTGCGGACGATGTTCGTTCCGACCCTGCTCGCCCTCGCGCTCACCACCGCGCCGGCGTTCGCGCAGGACCACGCGCACGATCACGTGCGTCCGGCCGATGCCACCGACGATCCGTTCAAGCCGGTCTACATCGTGACCTCGCGCGCCACCTTCGACGCCGGGGTCAAGACGATGACGAACAACTCGCTCGGCCTGAGCAATCCGGCCGGCGCCAAGTTGGTGATTTCCGAACTGAAAACTCACCAGCTGGTCGACATCGCCCGCCACGTCCACGAGAAGGAACAGCGCTGCGGCGGGTTCGTCGCGTTCGATTCGCGCGAGGAGGCCGAAACCTTCGTCAAGAACGATCGCAGCGTGCAGGCGATGAACACCCAGTTCGCGACCTACACCATCGACAACCAGGCCACGGTGACGCCGTGGCTGAGTCAGGTCGCCGAAGCCAATATCCGCGGCACCATCAATCACCTGTCGACCTCATACCCGAACCGCTACTACGCCTCGACCCACGGCCGCACCTCGGCGACCTGGATCAAGGACACCTGGCAGGGCCTGGCCAACGGCCGCAGCGACGTCACCGCCGAGCTGTACACCGGTTGCACCAACTGCTCGACCCAGCCCTCGGCGATCCTGACCATCCAGGGCAGCGAATTGCCGAACGAAGTGGTCGTGCTCGGCGCGCATCTGGACTCGATCTCCAGCAGCGGCAGCGGCGATGCGATGAACGCGCCGGGCGCCGACGACGACGCCTCGGGCATCGCCACCCTGACCGAAGTGCTGCGCGTGGCGATGGCCAGCGGCTACAAGCCCAAGCGCACGATCAAGTTCATGGGCTACGCGGCCGAGGAAGTCGGCCTGCGCGGATCGAAGGCGATCGCCACCGACTTCAAGAACCGCGGCGTCAACGTGGTCGGCGTGCTGCAACTGGACATGACCAACTACCGGGTCAGCGGCGCCCCGGCGGTGCGCCTGGTCAGCGATTTCTCCAACGCCAGCCTGCAGCAGTTCCTGCGTGATCTGTACAGCACCTACCTCGGCGGCACCGTCGGCAGCTACACCTGCGGCTACGGCTGCTCGGATCATGCCTCGTGGACCGCGGCGGGCTTCCCGGCGGCGATCTATTTCGAAGGCGGCACCGCCAACGGCGGCTATTCGCCGTACATCCACACGCCCAACGACACGATGGCCAACATGAGCAATTCGGCGGCCAACAGCGTGCCGTTCGCGAAGCTCGGCCTGGCCTTCCTCGGCGAGCTCGGCAAGACCGCCGGCACCGGTCCCGGCCCGGGCCCCGGCGTGCAGACCTATACCAACGGCACCGATGTCGCGATCACCGACAACGCCACGGTTGAAAGCACGATCAACGTGTCGGGCCGCACCGGCAACGCGCCGACCAACGCCTCGGTGTCGGTCAACATCCTTCATACCTACAAGCAGGACATCAAGGTCGACCTGGTCGCGCCGGACGGTTCGCTCTACAACATCCACAACCGCACCGGCGGCAGCGCCGACAACGTGACCGGCACCTTCACCTTCAACTTGTCCAGCGAACCCCTCAACGGCGCGTGGAAGCTGCGGGTCAACGACAATGCCGGCGGCGACGTCGGCCGCATCGACACCTGGAGCATCACGTTCTGATCGACGGCGGCGAACCGATGCCGTTGCGTATCGGTTCGCCGCGCGTGGGTAACGACCCAGACGTTTGCGACCCCGGCTTCGGCCGGGGTTTTTTATGCCGATGCCGATATCGACGTCCACGTCGACGTGGATGCCGGGCGCGGACGCCGGTCGTCCGCCCGGCATGACGATTCGCTCGATCGAATGCGCGCCGACGAGTCGCCAGCGCATGCGCCGCAAGCCGATTCGGACTCGTCTGATTCGCCGATTTGCATGACGGCGATCACCCGCGTGCGGATGCGGCGACGGCATGGCGTGGCGGAGAGCTGCGCGGGCTCCTCTAGCCTGGAATCGCGCGCGTCGGCATCGCCCAGGGCAGGCGATCGGTCGACGGCGCAGCGTCGGGTCACGGGTCTCGAATCAAAGATCAGGGGTCAAGGATCCGGCGAGTACGACCGTACCGCGCGCGGCGTCGCGGCGGCATCGATCGCGCAATCCGCACTGCGTCGTGTGCGGCGCCCTCATTCAAGGAGCCTCACCGTGCAACGTTCGATCCTGTTATCCCTCTCGCTGCTCTCGTTGGCCGCGGTCGCGCCCGCGTTCGCGCAGGCCGACCGCGCCGACCGCGCCGGTCCGGCCCCGATCGCTCCGGCCCAGGCCGACATCGCCCAGGCCGCCGCGCAACCCGATCCGTTCAAGCCGGTGTACGTGGTGACCTCGCGCCAGACCCACGACGCCGGCTTGAGCACGCTCGCGCGCAACGCCAGCGCCCGCGTCGCCCGCAGCGGCGCGGCCCTGGTCGTGTCCGAGCTGCAGACCCATCAGCTCACCGACCTGAGCCGCCACGTGCACGAAAAGGAACGCCGCTGCGGCGGTTATTTCGCCTTCGACAGCCGCGCCGAAGCCGAAGCCTTCGTGCGCAACGACCGCAGCGTGGAAGCGATGACCACCGCTTTCGCCAGCTATGCGATCGACAACCAGGCCACGGTCACGCCGTGGCTGGGCCAGGTCAGCGAAGCCAACATCCGCGCGACCATCCAGTCGCTGTCGAGCAACTGGCCGAACCGTCACGCCAACACCAGCCACGGCCGCAACGCGGCGACCTGGGTTCGCGACCGCTGGGCCGCGCTCGGCAACGGCCGCAGCGACGTCAGCACCGAACTGTTCAATTGCAGCGGCTGCGGTTCGCAACCGTCGGTGATCCTGACCATCCGCGGCAACGAACTGCCCAACGAAGTGGTCGTGCTCGGCGCGCACCTGGACACGATTTCCAACAGCGGCAGCGGCGAAAGCATGCGCGCGCCCGGCGCCGACGACGACGCGTCCGGCATCGCCACCCTGACCGAGGTGCTGCGCATCGCCATGGCCAACGGCTACAGGCCCAAGCGCACGATCAAGCTGATGGGTTATGCGGCCGAGGAAATCGGCCTGCGCGGTTCCAAGGCGATCGCCGCGGATTTCAAGGCACGCGGCGTCAACGTGGTCGGCGTGCTGCAGCTGGACATGACCAACTACCGCACCAGCACCGCGCCGGACGTGCGGGTGATCAACGACTTCTCCAACGCCGGCCTGCAGCAGTTGCTGCGCGATCTGTTCGCGACCTACCTCGGCGGCAGCCTGCGGCTGGGCAGCTACACCTGCAACTACGGCTGTTCCGATCACGCCTCGTGGACCGCGGCGGGTTATCCGGCGGCGATGTATTTCGAAGGCGGCAACGCCAACGGCGGCTATTCGCCGTACATCCACACCGCCAACGACACCCTGGCCAGCGTCGGCCAGTCGGCGCAGGCGAGCGTGCCGTTCGCCAAGCTGGGGCTGGCGTTCCTGGGCGAGGTGGGCAAGACCGCCGGGCGCTGAGGGCAGGGCGGTGGCGACGATCCGGGCCGATGGTCCGGATCGTCGCGGGATGCAAACCGCCGGATCAGCGGGTGCAGCTTTCGTCGGGTTCGATCGCGCCGCGCTTGCCGATGCGCCAGTTGGTGACGCTGCCGAGCGCGTCGGTCTCGAACACCAACTGGGTGTCCTTGCCGTCCGGCGGCGACACCTGCAGGAACGCGGCGCCTTCGAAGCTCGGATTCGGAATCTGCTTGACCTTGCCGGGGTAGGCCTTGTTGATCTCGTCGATGCTCATGCCGATGCGGCCGCCGCCCGGGGCGAGCGCCTTGGGATCGTAGACGTCGATGCCGGTCAGCCCGTCGGCGCCCATCAGGAAGCCGTACTGGTGGGTGATCGCGCCGCGCACCGGGTACAGCAGGTAGCACTTGGCGTCGGGGCGCTGGCCGTTGTTGTCCTTCATCTCGCCGCCCCAGGCGCCGCGCACGGCCGCGGCATCGGCGCCGAATTTGGCGCTGACCGCGCCGGCCTCGGTGCCGCCGTTGAAGCCGTCGTAGCCGATCGCATCGTTGCGCAGCACCCGCGCGGGCGGTTCCAGCGGGTTGGGCGCCGCCTCGGCCGGAGCCGCCGCCGGCGCCTTGCCGGTGTCGGTCTGGGCCGCGGCGGCGGGCTGGGCGGGTTCGGCGGGTTTCTGGCAGGCCGCCAGCGCGAGCAGCGCCAACGCAGACACCGTCAGGGCCGGAACGATTCGACGCATGAAGATCACCGCAGCAGTGGACAAGCCGTCGATGCTAATCCATCGCGGGGCGCCGCAAGGGCTCAATCCACACCCGATGTGGACCCAAATGCGCGACGGCGTTGGCGAACCGCGAGACCTAGGTGGAGCTTGCGATGTGATGCGCGGTCGGGTTTGCCGATAAGGGCCAGTCCCGGTCCAACCCCGGGCCAGCTTCGGCCCGCGCCGCGCGATCACACCGCAGCGCGGTTCACAGCGCTTCGAAACGGTTGGCTTCGACGTTCTTGCGGACCTTGGCCGGGTCCCAGATCCGCCCGTTCATGGCGATGTAGACGCCGGCCGGCAGCGACTGCACCGCGCCGACCGCGGTGCCGATGTTGAACTCGGCGTCCGAGCCGCGGAACCGCGCCGGGTTCAGCGCGCCGGTCAGGACGATGGTCTTGCCGGGGATGGTGGCGAGCACCTTGGCGGTCTCGACCATGCTGTCGGTGCCGTGGGTGACTAGCACGTGCTGCGCGTCCTGGGCGGCGATCGCGGCGCGGATCAGCTCGCGATCGGCGCTGGTGATGTGCAGCGAATCCTTGCGGATGATCGGAATCACGCTATAGCGGAAAGCCACGCCGAGCTCGTCGAGAATGCGGCCGATCTGCGGTTCGCCGATCTGGTAGTCCGACTTGTCGTCGAAGTAGATCTTGTCGATCGTGCCGCCGGTGGTGACGATGCAGAGCTGGTCCATCGTGGAAGATTCGCGAGGTCGGGGAGACGGCGATTATAGGTCCAGCCGCGCGCGGGCGTTTGCGCGGGCGCGGCGGCGACATCGCGTGATCCGTACCGATAGGTCCGGACGTCGACTGCAGGAGCTGCGTCCGCGTGGATGTCCTTCGCTCACGAGCCGCGACCGCGAAACCTCGTTCTCGCGAAGAACCTCTTCTGGGTGTACCGGCTCCGCTGGTTGCGCGAATGCGCTGGTGGGGTGGTTTGCGAGGGCCGTTGCCACGCCGCATGCGCCCCTGGCGATCAGGATTTCTTGGAAAACCGCGCCTTCACCCCGGCCAAGTTCGCCGCGAAGATCACCGCCAGCGCCAGCGCCACTTCGATCAAGGCGTAGCCGCGCTCGGGTGGCGACGACCAGGCCAGCATGACCCCATGGCAGAACCAGAACAGCGCGAGCACGCCGGCCCAGTACCCGGCGAGGCGGCTGCGTAGGGCGACGCCGAGCGCGAGCAGCGCCGGCGGCAGCACGAACACCAGCAGGCCGGCGGCCAGATGCTCGCGAGGCAGCACGTACCACAGCGAAAACAGCGCGGCCAGGGCGATCAGCGAACCCAGCAGGGTCCAGTGCGCCGCGGCCGAAGTCTGCGCGGGCGGCGCGGCGCCCCGCGGATCGCGTGGCGCGTTCAACGGCTCACCTTGGCGACCAGCTCGGCGACCCGGCGGCCTAGCGCGCGGGCGAGGATCGCTTCGTCCTCGCTGGGCTGCGGATCGTCCTGGGCGCCGGCGACGTGGCTGGCGCCGTAGGGCGTGCCGCCGCCGTGGGTGTGGCTGAGCGCGGGCTCGGTGTAGGGAATGCCGACGATCACGCAGCCGTGGTGCAGCAGCGGCACCATCATTGTCAGCAGGGTGGATTCCTGGCCGCCGTGCTGGGTCGCGGTCGAGGTGAACACCGCCGCCGGTTTGCCGACCAGGGTGCCGCTGGCCCATTCGGCGCCGAGCCCGTCCAGCCAGTGCTTGACCGGCGCGGCCATGTTGCCGAAGCGGGTCGGGCTGCCGAGCACCAGGCCGGCGCATTCGACCAGATCGCGCGCGTCCACGTACGGGGCGCCGTCGTCGGGCACCGGCGGCGCGGCGGTCTGGGTGACTGCGGCCACTGGCGGCACGCTGCGCACCCGCGCGCTGACGCCGTCGACCTCGCCGATCCCGCGCGCGATCTGCCGCGCGAGCCGCGCCACCGATCCGCCGCGGCTGTAGTAGAGCACCAGTACTTCGGTCATTGGATTCTCCTTTGCGGGGGAAGGATAGAGGAATGCGTCGAGGTGGCGTGCGGGCCCTCACCCCAACCCCTCTCCCGCAAGCGGGAGAGGGGCTTCGAATACGCAGCGGCTTCGCAGGCGCGGCGGCTTTGTTCCCTTCTGTGGCTTGCGGGAGAAGGTGGCCCGCAGGGCCGGATGAGGGCACACGGCCCGATCCGACTCAACCGCCACTGCATGCCACCCCCACACCCCATCGGTTACCCTGCGGCGGATGGAACCTTTGGACTCGATCTACCGCTGGGCCGACCGCGTGCGCGACCGCGCGCGCATGAGCACGTTCTTCCGCTTCCTGGCCAAGCGCTTCCTCGACGACAACCTGTTCCAGGCCGCCGGCGCGCTGTCGTACACGACCGTGTTCGCGCTGGTGCCGCTGTCGATGGTGGTGTTCGGCGTGCTCTCGGCGTTCCCGATGTTCGGCGAATGGAGCGATCGCCTCAGCGACTACATCTTCTCCAACTTCGTGCCGTCGGCGGCGCGCTCGGTGGAGAGCTACCTCAAGCAGTTCTCGGCCAACGCCGGCCAACTCACCACCGCCGGCGTGATCGCGCTGGTGGTCTCGCTGCTGATCACCCTCAACGGCGTGGAAACGGCGTTCAACCGGATCTGGCGGGTGCCGTCGGCGCGGCCGCGGCTGGGCCGGTTCCTGGTCTACTGGACCGTGCTGACCCTCGGCGCCTTGATGGCCGCTGCCAGCCTGGCGATCTCGGCGCGCTTTTTCGCCATGGAAGTGTTCGCCACCGAACCGGGCCGCTGGCTGGAGGGTCTGCTGCTGCGCGCCGCGCCGATGGGTCTGGAATGGCTGGCGTTCGCGGCGATCTTCAAGGTCGTGCCGCATCGCACGATCAAGTGGCGGCATGCCGTGGCCGGCGCGTTCCTGGCGATGGTGCTGTTCGAATTGATCAAGGGCGGCATCGGGTTCTACCTGGGCAGCTTCGGCTCGTATTCGAAGATCTACGGCACCCTGGCGTTCGTGCCGATCTTCCTGCTGTGGATTTATCTCAGCTGGGTCGCGGTGCTGCTGGGCGCGTCGCTGGCCTCGTCGATCGCCGCGTTCCGCTATCAGCCGGCGTCGATGCGGCTGCCGCTGGGATTCGAGATGTACGGCTTGCTGCGCCTGCTCGCGCGCTTCAACGAGGCGCGTAAGGACGGCCGCGGCCTGCATGTCGACGAGATCCAGCAGCGCGAACCGATGCTGACCGACGCCCTGGTCCAGCAGATGCTCGAACAGCTCGGCCAGATCAACGTGGTGCGCCGCGCCGAAAGCGGCGAATGGCTGCTGGCGCGCGATCTCGACGACTTGTCGCTGGGCGAACTGTACGAAGCCTGCAACCTGCGCATTCCGATCGCCGAGGCGATGCTGCCGTGCCGCGACGACCTGCTCGGTCAGTCCGCGGTCGCGGCGATGGACGAACTGCGCGTGCCGTTGCGCGCGCTCATGAAACGACGCGTGTCCAGCATTCACGCCGAAGAGGAACGATCCTGATGTTCAGCCCCACCCGCGCCACTTCCCGCCGCGGCCTGCCGCTGCTTGCCGTCGCAATCGCCGCGGCCTTGCTTGCCGCTTGCCAGAAACCCGCCGAATCCGATGCGGCCAAGCCCGCCGATGCCAAGCCCGCCGCGACCGCGCCGGCTGCTGCGCCCACGACCGACAAGCCCGCGACCGACACGCCAGCTTCCGACAAGTCAGCCTCCGACACGCCCGAACTGCGCATCGCGACCATCGACGGCAAGACCTACGACCTGGCCGAACACCGCGGACGCTGGGTGGTGGTGAATTTCTGGGCGACCTGGTGTGCGCCGTGCATCAAGGAAATGCCCGAGCTGTCGGCGCTGGACACGATGCGCGAACACATCGAGGTGATCGGCCTGGCCTACGAGGAAATCGAACTGCCCGACATGCAGGCGTTCCTGAAAGAGCATCCGGTCTCGTACCCGATCGCGATCCTCGACGTGACCGCGCCGCCGGCCGCGTTCGACACTCCGCGCGGTCTGCCGATGACGTATCTGATCGGACCCGACGGCAAGGTCGCCGACAAATTCCTCGGCCCGGTCGATGCGAAGAAGATCGAGGACGCGATCGCCAAGGCCGGTGGGCCGAAACCACTCGAAGCTGAGTCCTCCGAGACGAAGCCTGCAGCGGCAAAGTCCGCAGAAGCAAAGCCCGCAGAAGCAAAGCCTGCGCAAGCCACGCCCACGGCATGAGCGCTGCGCGCTTCTTCGTAACCGGCAAGGTCCAGGGCGTCTGGTTCCGCGCCTCCACCCGCGAGCAGGCGCTGGCGCTGGGCCTGCGCGGCTACGCCAACAACCTGCGCGACGGCCGGGTCGAAGTCCTGGCCGTCGGCGAGGAGGCAGCGATCGAACGATTGGCGCAGTGGCTGGCGCACGGCCCGCCGATGGCGCGGGTGGATGCATTGCTACGCGAGTCAGCGAGCGAGAACGAAGCCGGCGACGGATTCGTCTGCGGCTGAGCGCGGCGTAAGTATCCGGCGACACGCGGCGCATCACGCTGCCGATGAAGTCGCCGATGAACTCGCCGTTCCAGCCGGCCGCCGGCCGCTGGCTACAACGCGCCCAACCGTGTCGCCACCCGGCCGTTGCGCCATTCGCGCTGCGCGTCGATGTGGCCGCTGCGCTCGAGGTATTCGATGATCGAGCGCACCGTCACCACTGGATAATCGCCGGCCAGGCGGGTGCCGATCGGATGATCGGTGAAGGCGACATTGGCGCTGAACAAACCGCCGAGCACGCGCTTGGAATAGGGGATGTGGATGCGGTCGGGACGGAAGCCGTCGTGTTCGGCCGCGCGGTAGGCCTCGCGCCGGTTGTTGCTCAGCCGATGTTGACCGGCCGGTTCGAGCAGGCTGGCGGCGAGGGTTTCCACCACCCAGGCGGTGGAGTTCTGATAGTCGGCGCTGCCGGGCCGCGCGATCAGGTTGTAATGCGGTTGATGCAGCGCGCCGCGTGGCAATGCGCGCAGGTACTCGGCCAACCGCTGCGCTTGTTCGGGCCGCAGCCAGACGATGCGCGCGTCCTGGTTGACCAGATCGTCGGCGAAGAAATTCACCAATCCTTGCGTGTACAGATTGGAGCGGTCGCTGCCGCATTCGTTGAGCAGATGCACCGCGGTCCAGCGCCCGGCCGGATGATCGCGCACGACGAAACCGACATGGCTGTAGACCAGTCCTTGCGCCGACAGGTCGGTGCCCACGCGCGCGACCAGCGCGGCCGGCGCGTCGCGTTGCTCGAGCGCGGCGGCGACGGTCAATGCGGTCTGCGCGGCCGCGGCGGCGCTTTGCGGGCTGATCGTGGCGTTCTCGCAGCGAGTGCCCGCACGTCCTTGTGTGGGCAACAGCCCCGATACCACCACTGCCACTCCCAGCGTGATGGCCAGCTTCCTGCCGGCCGCCGGCGTCCTGCCAGCCACGAAGGTTCGAACTAGGAACGAGAACAGGTTCTTGCAGGTGGCGCTCATGCACGCCGCGCTGATTGACGCCGCGCCCATGCAAAGCGAATTCATGCGCTGACCCGCGCGCTGTGGATCAGCGCGCGCGCGGCGGCGTCGGGAACGAAACAGATCGCATGGCCGGCGGCGTCGCTGATCAACCAACCGGCCGCGACCACCGACACCACCACCGAGGCGCCGACCGCGAGGCCCAGGTCCTTGGCCGCCTTGGCCGACAACATCACCACGAACGAGGCACCCGCGCCGGCCGCGGACACCGTCACCGCGACGCCCTGCGCACTGGCGGCGACGCCGGTGACCGAAAATTTGGCGCCCTGCGACAAAGCATGCGCCGCCGCCACCGGCACTTCGACCGAGGCGTTGAGACTGGCTTCGGACTGGCGGCTGACCGCGTCCGATTGCCCCGCCGCCCTTGCCGGCATCCCTGCCAGCAAGCCTGCGACGGCCAAACCCATCAGGACCCGGGGGAGCATGCGTTCGGCAATCCGTGGCATTCGAGCAACCTGGTCCTGATGTGGAGCCAACCCTCGGCGCGGCCCGAGGCGATTGCAACAATCATCGACAAAGTGGCTCGGACTGGACTGCCTGGTAGCGTATTGTGATACCCCATGGCCCTCTCTTTAGAACTCGTCGACGCCCTCAAGCGCTTTCTGCGCGCCCAGGACCTGACCTATCGCGATCTCGCCGTGCGGCTGAAGCTCAGCGAGGCGGCGGTCAAGCGGATGTTCTCGCGCCGGGCGATGAGCCTGCAGCGGCTGGAGGAGGTGTGCGAGGTGCTCGACATCGGCCTGGCCGAGCTCAGCGCCGAGTCCGCGCGCGGACGCGCGCCGATGGCCGCGCTCAGCGAGGCGCAGGAGCAGGCGCTGGTCGACGAACCGGCGCTGCTGCTGGCCTTGTTCCTGACCTTGAACCGCTGGAAGCAGGCCGACGTCCAGGCCCATTTCAATTTCGACAACGCGCAGTGGACCGCGCTGCTGGTGCGGCTGGACCGGCTCGGCATCATCGAACTGATGCCAGGCAACCGCGGCCGGCCGCTGACCGCGCGCAATTTCCGCTGGCGCGCCGACGGGCCGATGGAGCGCTATTTCCGTCATCGCCTGCTCGGCGATTTCTTCGCCGACCCGTTCGACGGCGAGCAGGACGTGCTGCTGTTGCTCAGCGGCGCGCTGAGCACCGCCGGCATCCGTCAGCTCAAGCAGCGGCTGGGCGAGGTCGCGCGCGAGTTCGACGCCTTGCTGGCGCGAGATGCGTCGCTGAGCGCGCAGGAGCGGGTCGGGGTGAGTCTGGTGCTGGCGCAGAAGCCGTGGCTGCTGCAGTTGTTCCAGCCGTATCGGCGGTCGCAGGATGGGTAAGGGTTGGATGTGCGTGGGCGTCGGATGCCGAACATCCAATAGTCCGTGATCCATCAGGCCGTCATCCCTCAGGTCGTCATCCACCAGACCGTCATCGCGTAGACCGTCATCCCTCGGACCGTCATCCCCGCGAAGGCGGGGATCCAGAGACTTCAGCGTGATGCGAAGGGTCTTGCCTGAAAGGCCTGCGTCTTCGTCGGATGTCACTCCGACGCGTTTACCTTCGCGTAGCCGAACATGGAGAGCTTTATCGATCGCGACATAGCGCTGAAGTCTCTGGATCCCCGCCTTCGCGGGGATGACGAGCAAAAGCGTGTCGCGTGTCGGCCTAGGCTGTAAACCTCGAACCTCGAACCTCGAACCTCGAACCTCGTCCCGAATCCCGAATCCCGAATCCCGAATCCCAAAACAGCCTACTTCCCACGCCCAATAGGCTTGAGCACCCCGAACTTCTCCTTCGACGGCTTGCCCTTCAGTGGCGGGAACTCAAGCTCGGTCTCCGGCAGCTTCGTCTCCGGCAGCCGCGACAGCAGATCGCGGATCAGGCTCAGCCGGCCCTGGCGCTGATCGTTGAAATCCACCAGCGTCCACGGCGCGTGTTTGCTGTGGGTGGCTTCGAGCATGACCTCGCGCGCCTTGGTGTAATCGTCGTAATGCTTGCGCGCTTCCAGGTCGATCGGCGACAGCTTCCAGCGCTTGAGCGGGTCGTTCAGCCGTTCGGCGAAGCGCTCCTCCTGCTCTTCCTGGTCGCAGCACAGCCAATACTTGAACAGCACGATGCCGTCGTCGGTCAGCAGCTTTTCGAACACCGGCGCCTGCTTGAGAAAGGCCTTGACCTGCTCGGGCTTGGCGAAGCCCATGACGCTTTCGACGCCGGCGCGGTTGTACCAGCTGCGATCGAACAGGGCGATCTCGCCGGCCGCGGGCAGGTGCGGCACGTAGCGCTGGAAATACCACTGACCGCTTTCGCGTTCGCTGGGCTTGGACAACGCGACGACGTGGCATTGGCGCGGGTTGAGGTGTTCGGACAAAGCGCTGATCGCGCCGCCCTTGCCGGCGGTGTCGCGGCCTTCCAGCAGCACCACCACGCGCTTGCCGTGGTGCTGCACCCAGCGCGCCATCGCCGTCAGATCCAGTTGCAGCGCTTCGAGCTGCGCCTCGTAGTCCTTGCGCTTGAGTCCGCTCATCGTCTGGCCTTTCTCGATCCGGTGGATTTCGCCGCGGGTTTGCCGGCCGCGCCGCGCTTGGTACCGGCCATCGCGGTGGCCACTTCGAGCAGCGCGCCCTGTTGCTTGGTGCTCAGCGCGCGATACGCCGCGAGCAGGTCGTGTTCGCCCTGGGTGCGGGCCGGGTCCAGGGTGCTGGCCAGGTCGGCGAGCAGGGCGCCGGCGGGGACGCCGAACGCGCGCGCGAGCGCATCGACCTGATCGCGGCCGGGCAGCTTGTCGCCGCGCAGCCAGGCGCTGACGGTGGCCGCGCCGGCGCGCGGGATCGCGGTGGCCAGGTCGGTGACGCTCAGGCCGCTGGCCTTGGTCAACAAACGCAGGGTGGTATCGAGCGACATGCCGATCACTCCTTGAGGCGGGGACGCAATGTGGCGAGGTTGCACGGCCGGGTGCGCGCGTCGAGCTGCGCGCTGACGATCTTTTCCCAGGCGGTGCGGCAGGCCGAGGTCGACCCCGGCAGGCAGAACAAAAAGGTCGCGTTGGCCAGACCGGCGAAGGCGCGCGATTGCAGGGTCGAGGTGCCGATCTCCTCATAGCTGATCGCGCGGAACAGTTCGCCGAAGCCCGGCATTTCCTTGTCCAGCAGCGGCAGCAGCGCCTCGGGCGTGGAATCGCGGCCGGTGAAGCCGGTGCCGCCGGTGACCAATATGCCGTCGACGCCTTCGTCGGCGATCCATTGCGACACCGCCGCGCGCAGCTTGTAGCGGTCGTCGGGCAACAGCTTGCGTTCGACCAGGCGATGGCCGGCATCGGTCAGCGACTGGATCAGGTAATCGCCGGAACTGTCTTCGGCCAGGCTGCGGCTGTCGGATACGGTCAGCACGCACAGGTTCAGGGGGATGAAATCGCGTTCTGCGGTCATGGACGGAGCCTAGCGCAAATGATGGCGGGGGACGTTAGAGGCATGTGCGGAATGGTTCGCGTCGAGGACCAGCGCTAACGCGCCGGCCCCTGCAGAACGGTGGGCGCCTCGCCCTTGCGCTGCCGCCGCGCCATCGCCATCGTCATCGCGGCAAAATCGACCGCGAACCCGTCCATGTCGAACAGGCCGCTGTCGCGGCGACGCTCGGCCAATTGCCTGCGCACATCGGCCAGCGCCTCGCGGTCGTTGCCCAGGGCGATCGCGCGGGCGACGAAGGCGTCGTCGTCGGCCATGTTCATCGACTCCATGCCCAGATGATGGTTGAGGCTGCCGGCCACGCGCGCGGCGAAGGTCGCGCCGGGTCGGGTCAGCAACGGGCAGCCGGCCCACAACGCGTCCGACGCGGTGGTGTGGGCGTTGTAGGGGTTGGTGTCGAGAAACAGATCGGCATGGCGCAATCGCGCCAGGTAGTCGGCATGCGGCTGTTTGCGCATGAACACCAGCCGCTCCGGCGCGAGCCCTTGTTGCGCGGCGAATTCGCGCAGGCGCTGGTCGGCGCGGCCGGGTCCGGACATCAGCCACAGCACGCTGCCGGGCACGCCGCGCAGCACCGCCAGCGCGCGCGCCATGCTGTGCGGGTTGAGTTTGTAGCTGTTGTTGAAGCAGCAGAACACCACCGCGTCCTCGGGCAGGCCGCAGTCGCCGCGCGGCGGCGGCAGTGGCAGTTCGCGGCGGGTGTCGGACGGCTGGAAACACCGCGGCAGCCAGGCCACGGTTTCGCTGAAATCGGCGGCCAGTGCCTCGGGCAACACGTAACGGTCGGCGAGCACGTAATCGATCCACGGCGCGCTCGAGGTGCCCGGGTAGGCGAGCCAGTTGACCTGCACCGGCGCCGGTCGCATCGCCAGCACTTCCGGCGCGCCGCCGCCGCCCCAGCCGCGCAGGTCGAACAGCACGTCGATGCCGGCGCGGCGGATGGTGGCGGCAACTTGGTCGTGCGGTTGCCGGCTGACGTCGTGCATCACCGCGACCGCGTCGTGCAGGCGGCGTCGGATCGGGCTGTCGTCGTCGTCGTTGAGCGCGAACAACTGCACCTCCAGCCCGCCGCGTTTGCGCAGCGCTTCGAACAAGGCCACGGTCAGCAGGCCGGTGGGATGCGCGCCGAAGCCGTTGGACAGGAAACCGGCGCGTATCGGCGCGGCCGGGTCCTTGGCCGGCGCCGGCAGCAGCGGCCGCACCACGCCCGCGATCTGCGCCGCGCGCAGTCCGGCGCAGCGGCGCTGTTCGGCGGCGCTGGTGTCTTCGCTGAGAAACGCGAACGGCTCGACCGAGGCCTCGCTGTGCGCGACCGCGTCGCGCACCTGGCGGGCGAGCGCGTCCAGGTCGGTCCAGTCGCACAGGCGCCGGCGCCAGGCGAGCAGGTAGGCCGCGAACTGCGCATGCCGCGGCGCCAGCGCATGCGCGTGCGCATACGCGGCCAGCGCGCCTTCGCCGTCGCCGATGTCCTCCAGCGCATGCGCCAACCACACCGCGATGCCCGGGTGCTGCGGCGCGCTGCGCGCGGCCGCGCGCAGGCTGGTGACCGCTTGTTCGCGCTGGCCCAGCATCCATTGCGCGCGGCCCAGCCGCGCCAGCGCTTCGGGATGGCCCGGACGCAGGCTCAGCGCGCGCCGCGCCGCGGCTTCGCCGCCGCGCGCGTCGCCGGCGTCGAGTTCGTAATCGGCCAGGCTGACCCAGCCCATGGCGTCGCCGGGATTGACTTGCAGCGCGCGGCGCAGGTCGGTGCGTGGATCGTTCATGCGATGCGAATCCGGCCCAGGTTCACGCCAACGCGGCCGGCTGCAGCGGCAGCTGGTAGCGCTGGGTGCCGTCGAAGCGCTGCCAACCCGCGGCGTCGTACAGCGCCTGCGCGCCGAGGTTGTCGTGGTTGGTTTCCAGTTCCAGCCGCGCCGCGCCGTCGGCGCGCGCGAACGCCGCGGCCGCGTCGAGCAGCGCCTGGGCGACGCCGCGCCGGCGCGCATGCGCTTCGACGAACAGATCGTTGAGCACCCACACCCGAGCCGCGCGCACCGAGGAGAACATCGGATACAACTGGGTGAAGCCGGCGCCGTCGTCGCCGTCCAGCGCGGCCAGCAGCAGCACCGAATCGCCGCGGCTGAGGCGTTCGCCGAGGAAGGAGCGCGACACCGCCTCGTCGAAACGCTGGGTGTAGAAATGCCGGTAACGGTCGAACAGCGGGGCGAGCAGGTCGAGGTCGTCGAGACCGGCGCGGCGGACAGTGAGGCTCATGAAGAAGTCGGTCCGGCGGGAGATGGCCGATTATGGCCGCTGGGGCCGCGTAACGTCATGACCCGGCATCGTGCATCGGCGCGAGGTGTGTGCGCCATTGCCCGATGCGACCACTCAGTCGCGCGCAATCGTCGCCGTAGCTGCCTGTAGGAGCGGCGCGAGCCGCGACCGCGAAACCTCACATGGATCGCATGCTCAGTGGCGCGATCGGCCCCAGCCCCTGTAGGAGCGGCGTAAGCCGCGACCGCGACATCTTGCATGCGTCGCAAGCCTGATGTCGCGGTCGCGGCTTACGCCGCTCCTACCCATGGTGCGCGGTTTTGCCGGTGATGCGGGCGCGGCTGGGGCCTGCGAGGTTTCTTGGGTTATTGGTCGACTGCGAAACCGCACAGGCGTTGCAAGCGCGGTAGCGCGGTCGCGGCTCGCGCCGCTCCTACAGGGGGCTCACGGTGTTGCCGGCGATCGGGTGCGCGACTTAACTCGCCGACAAGCGCGCCAGTTCGTCGGCCTGATGCTCGTGGATCAGCCGTCCGATCAAACCGTCCAGGTCGCCGGCCACGATGTTCGGCAGGTCGTACAGGGTCAGGCCCTCGACGCGGTGGTCGGTGATCCGGCCCTGCGGGAAGTTGTAGGTGCGTATGCGCTGGCTGCGGTCGCCGCTGCCGACCTGCAGGCGCCGGTCCTGCGCCTGCGCGGCCGCGGCCTTGGCCGCCGCGGCATCGGACAGCATCGCCTGCAGGCGCTTGAGCGCCTTGTCGCGGTTGGCGTGCTGGCTGCGTTCGGTCTGGTTCTCGACCACCACGCCGCTGGGAATGTGGGTGATGCGGATCGCCGATTCGGTCTTGTTGACGTGCTGGCCGCCGGCGCCGGAGGAACGAAAGGTGTCGACCTTCAGATCGGCCGGGTTGATCTCGATCGGCTCGCCCTCGGGCTCGACCGCGATGATCGCCACCGTCGCGGCCGAGGTGTGGATGCGGCCCTGCGATTCGGTTTCCGGCACGCGCTGCACGCGGTGGGTGCCGGATTCGAACTTGAGTTTCGAATACGCGCCACGGCCTTCGACCCGGCCGATGATTTCCTTGTAACCGCCGTGTTCGCCGGGGTTGGACGATTCGATCTCGACCTTCCAGCCCTGGCGCTCGGCATAGCGCGCGTACATCCGGAACAGGTCGCCGGCGAAGATCGCCGCCTCGTCGCCGCCGGTGCCGGCGCGCACTTCCAGATAGAGGTCGCCGTCGTCGCGCGGATCTTTCGGGATCAGGTGCGCGAGCAGTTCGACATCGAGCTGCTCGAGCCGCGCCTGCGCGGCGACGATTTCCTCGTCGGCCAACTCGCGCAACTCAGGGTCATTACGCATCGCCTCGGCCGCGGCGAGGTCGGCCTTGGCCCGCGCTTCCTCGGCCAGCGCGATCGCGACCGGTTCGAGCTGAGCGAATTCGCGCGACAGCTTGCGGAAGCGGTCGTTATCGCCGATCACGCCCGGATCGCCGAGCAGCCGTTCGAGTTCTTCGCGGCGTTCGACCAGGGCTTCGAGTTTGCGGCGCAGGGTGGGAGTCATGGAGGCCGGGATTCGGGAGTGGGGATTCGGGATTGGCAAAAGCACATGCACAAGCGAGCGAGAGTGTCGCTAAGGCTCGTCCGAATCGGCTTTTTCGAATCCCGAATCCCGAATCTCCAATCCCAACGCGGGAAACATCTTGTCCGCCGCCCGCGCCAACTCCGGATTGCCGGTCAGCGCGGCTTCGCGCAATGCGATGGTCGGCGCGTGCAGCAGGCGGTTGGTCAGGGTGTGGGCGAGGAAGTTGAGCACTTCGGCCGGATCCTGGCCGGATTGCAATTGCTGCCGCGCCTTGGCCAGCACTTCTTCGCGCGCGGCTTGGCCGTGATCGCGCAGGCGCTTGATCGGCGCGGTGCGGGTGCTCGCGGCCAGGGTTTCGACGAAGCGCGCGACCTGCAGGTCGACGATGGCTTCGGCCTCGGTCGCCGCTTCGCGGCGGCCGCGGCGGTTGTCTTCGATCGAGCGTTCCAGATCGTCGACGGTGTAGAGGAACACGTCCTTGAGCTCGGCCACGTCCGCGGCGATATCGCGCGGCACCGCCAGATCCAGCAGCAGCATCGGCCGGTGCTTGCGCGTGGCCAGGGCGGCGGCGACCTGCGGCTTGCGCAACACCGGTTCGCGGCTCGCGGTCGCCGACAGCACGATGTCGGCCTCGCCCAGGTGACGGTCGAGTTCGCTCAGCGGCAACGCGACGCCGCCGTGGCGGGTGGCGAGGTCCTGGGCGTGGGCGAGGGTGCGGTTGGCGATCAGCAAGCGCTTGGCCTTCGCCTGCACCAGATGCCGCGCCGCCAGTTCCACCGTCTCGCCCGCGCCGATCAGCAGCACGGTCGAATCGTCCAGGCGCGCGAACGATTCCTGCGCCAGCCGCACCGCGGCCGAGGCCACCGACACCGGGTTGGCGCCGATGCGGGTGTCGGTGCGCGCACGCTTGGCGGTCGAGAACGCTTGCTGGAACAGACGATCGAGCTGACTGCCGAGGGTGCCGGCGGCGCGCGCGCTGGCCCAGGCGTCTTTCACCTGGCCGAGGATCTGCGGTTCGCCGAGCACCAGCGAATCCAGCCCGGTCGCGACCCGGAACAGATGCCGCACCGCATCGGCGTCGCGATGGCGATACAGATACGCATGCAGATCGCCGGCATCGTCGGGATGCGTGGCCAGCCACTGCGCCAGCGCATCGCCGCCGTCCTCGGCCACCGCGTACAGCTCGGTGCGGTTGCAGGTCGACAGCAACGCGACCTCGCGCACCGGCGCCAGCGCGCGCAGCGCGGCGAGCGCGGACGCGATCGCGTCGCCGGAAAACGCCACGCGTTCGCGCAGGCTGACCGGTGCGGTCTGATGATTGATGCCGAGGACGAACAAACTCATGACAGACCGCGGCTGAAGGGACGAAAGCCGCTCGCGCGCATGCCGCGTGCGACCGGGGCGCGGACACGCGCGACCGCCATCGCAAGGCTGCGAAAAAGTTTCATCGGGCGGTGGGCGGCGCGGGACATCGGTTCAGGTGCTTGCGATAAGCTGCGGGCTGCTGAAGGCCGCCATTCTACCGGCCCACTGGTCTCGCCGTGGTTCTCTACGATTCGATTTGCTCGATCGGTCCAATAGACAGAACTAAACGTAAGCCGGCCGCGGTTGCGGCCCATCCCCACCGCCGGCTGCCGGTCGCTGTGCTGAGCGTGGTCCTGGCGCTCGCCTCGGGCGCGGTCGGCGCCGCCGCCACGCCGATCCAGCCGTCCGCCGCCGCGCTCGCCGCCGCGCGCGCGCAGATGCAGGCCCGGGCCGCCAAAGACCCGACCGGCGCATCGCTGGAATCGCTGCTCAGCGGTGAATTCTCGCTGCAGGCCGGCAAGCTGAACGATGCTGCCACCGCCTATTTGAAGGCCGCGCGCGCCGCCGGCGACCTGGCTCTGGCCGAGCGCGCGACCACCATCGCCATCGTCGCCAAGCAGGACGCGACCGCCGCCGAATCGCTGGCGCTGTGGCGCAAGCTCGGCGGCAAGGGCCCGACGCTCAACGCCGCCGAGGCGACCCTGGCGCTGCGCCGGGGCGACGAGCGCGACGCGCTGCGTCAGCTCAACAGCCTGATGAGCGGCGACCCCGACACCGGCTGGCGCCAGGCGCTGGGCGTGCTGACCGCCGGGTCCAAGACCCCGCAGCAGGCCGGGCGCATGCTCGAGAAGATCATCGACGGCGGGCAGATGCCGCCGCGCAATCTCATGGCCTGGGTCGCTTTCGGCGGCCTGGCGCAGCGGCTCGACCAGCCCAAGCTGACCGAACGCATCGTCGAGGAAGTGGTCAAGCGCTTCCCCGGCGAGCCGCGGGTCGGCCTGCTGCGGGTCAGTCAATTGCGCGAGGACGGCAAGACCGAGCAGGCCCAGCAGTTGCTGTCGACCCTGGTGCCGCTGGCCGACAGCGACAACAATCTGCGCGCGCTGATCGCCGAGCAGTACGAAGGGCTCAACGACTTCCAGAACGTCGCCGCGGTGCTCGCGCGCGGCCCGCAGGACGAGCAGACCTATGCCTTGCGCGCGTCCTACCTGGCCCGCGCCGAGGACAAGCCGACCCTGACCAAGCTCTACGACGAACTGCGCGCCGACGCCGCCAAGCCCGACCCGGCGCGGCGCCTGCTGCTGGCGCAGATGGCCGAATTCCTCGAGCGCAACGAAGAAGCGCTGAACTGGTATCAGGGCGTGCCCGGCGGTTCGCAGCGCTCGATCGCGCGCCTGCGCAGCGCCAACGTGCTGCACAAGCTCGGCCGCGGCGAAGAGGCCTACGCCAGCCTGCGCGCGATCCAGTCCGATGCTTCGGCTGAGGACGAAACCCGTCGCGACGCCTACATTCTGGAAGCCAGCCTGCGCGCCGAGGACAAGAGCGACAGCGGCGAAAGCGACGCGTTCGCACGCGGCTTGGCCGCGTTCCCGGACGAACCGGAAATCCTCTATGCGCGCGCCCTGAGCTGGGAGCGCCGCGACGACGTGGCCCGCGCCGAAGCCGATTTCCGCCGCATTCTGGTCGCCGAACCCGACAGCGTGGCCGCGCTCAATGCGCTGGGTTACACGCTCGCCGATCGCACCACCCGCTATCAGGAAGCGCTGGAACTGATCGAACGCGCGCGCACCGCTGAGCCCGACAATTCCGCGATCATCGACAGCTACGGCTGGGTGCTCTACCGCCTGGGCCGGGTGCAGGAAGCCGAGACCGAACTGCGTCGCGCGCTGACCTTGCAGAAGGACGCCGAGATCGCCTCGCACCTGGCCGAAGTGCTGTGGGAAAGCGGGCGCCGCGACGAGGCGCGCAAATACTTCGAACAGGCGCGCAAGATCGATCCGGAAAATCGCTCGCTGCTGCGGGCGTTGAAGAAGTACGGGCTGTGATGGTCGGTTCGGTCGCAGTGATGGCTAGCGCGCGCGCGGTGCTGACCCGCGCGGCGGTGATCGCGGTGTTGGCGCTGGGGTTGAGCGCCTGCGTGGGCGGCGCGGTCAAGCGTCCAACCGGCGAAACCGTCGTGCCCGCCGCCGATGCCGCGCAGCGCGAAGCCGCGCGCGCGCAGCGGGTGCGCGCGGGCAGCGAGTGGTCGCTGACCGGCCGCATCGCCGTGTCGAACGCCGGCAAGGGCGGCAGCGGCCGGATCGAGTGGACTCAGCATGGCGAGCGTTTCGAAGTCGCGCTCAGCGCGCCGGTGACCCGGCAAAGCTGGCGATTGGCCGGCGGCCCCGGCGAAGCCCGCCTGGAAGGGCTGGAAGGCGGCCCGCGCAGCGGCGACAACGCCGCCGCCCTGCTGCTGGAAACCACCGGCTGGGACATTCCGGTCGAAGCGCTGGGCAATTGGCTGCGCGGTCTGCCGGCCGAAGGCGTCGCCGCGGCGAAACTGACCCCCGGTCCGGACGGCCGTCCGCTGTCGATCGAGCAGGGCGGCTGGACCATCGCCTACCAGTGGCCCGCCAGCGGCGATCTGCCGTCGCGGCTGGATGCGCGGCGCGCGAACGCGCGGGTGCGTTTGATCGTGGACAAATGGCAGGGTGGCGCGGCCGCTACGCCGGTCGCCTCTCGCGATAAGGGCTGGGAGTCTTTGCAGTCCAACGTCGTCAAATTGCGCAATGAACTCACCACGCTGAACCTGGACGATCCGGCCGGCGACGCACGCGCCGACCTGGCGCAAGGTCGTGCGCGATTGATCGGTATGTGCGGTTTTTCCTGCGTGACGCCTGGTCTTGAGCGCGGCGACAGCGAGGGCGTCGACGGCGTCCACTATCTCGACGGCACCAGTGACGTAATCGAAGGCGACGAGCACGCGCGACTGCTGGAGCAGGCCACGGGCTACGCGATCGCTTACAACCAGTCGCTGGTCGCGGGCCTGAAGGCGAATGCGGCCAGCGATGCGACCGCGGCGCACGCCGCGTCTGCTTCCCGCTGAACGGGTTTTTTCGTAATGCCGCCCATGTCCCAGTCCGATGCCGGCGCCAACGCCGCTCCCGTCGACGATCACAGTGACGGCCGCGCGTGGTCGCTCTGGCCCGCCCCGGCCAAACTGAACCTGTTCCTGCGCATCGTCGGCCGCCGCGCCGACGGCTATCACCTGCTGCAGACCGTGTTCCGCCTGCTCGACTGGGGCGACACCATCCACCTGCGGCCGCGCGCCGACGGCCGCGTGGTCCGCCACGGCATCTCGGTGGCGGGCGTGGCCGAGCACGACGACCTCACCGTCCGCGCCGCGCTGTTGCTGCAAAAAGAAGCCAACAGCGCCCAAGGTGCCGACATCCTCATCGAAAAGTGCATTCCGGCCGGCGGCGGTTTTGGCGGTGGTTCGTCCGATGCGGCGACCGTGCTGGTCGCGCTGGACGCCCTGTGGGGCACCGATCTGGGCGTCGACCAGCTGGCCGAGCTCGGCCTGCGGCTGGGCGCCGACGTGCCCGTCTTCGTTGGCGGTGAGAACGCCTGGGCCGAGGGCGTCGGCGAAAGCCTGCGTCCGATCGAACTGGCGCCGGCCTGGTACGTGCTGGTCGATCCGGGCGTTCACGCGCCGACCGCGGCCTTATTTCAATCTGCCGAATTGACGCGGGATGCCGCGCCCGCGACAATATCGGACTTCGTTTCGGGTAAGCCGCTCGGGAATGCGTTCGAGCCGGTTCTGCGCAAGCGCGAAACAGCTGTAGAAGCTGTCTTCGCCGCCTTGTCGCGGATCGGTTCGCCGCGTCTGACCGGCTCCGGCAGCGGTTGCTTCGTCGAGTTCGCCACGCGCGAAACCGCCGAGGCGGCGCTGCTGGAACTGCCATCCGGCCTTCGGGCCTGGACGGCGGGCGGAGCAGGGCGTTCGCCGCTGCATGCCGCACTCGAGACCAGGTTTCCGCAGGGGCGTCGCCAAGAGGCCCAAGGCACCAGGTTTTGATCCTGGCATTCGTAGGTTCGAATCCTACCGCCCCTGCCATTTTAGGGATTGGAGATTTGGGATTCGCGATTCGCAAGCCGCCGCGCTTTGACGAATCGCGAATCCCAAATCCCGAATCCCGGCCTTAAAACCGCCACGGTCAGAGCGAAGCGGAGAAGTACAGTGCAAAACGATCGCAACCTGCTGGTATTCAGCGGCAATGCCAACCGTCCTCTCGCCGAGGCGGTGTGCAAAGAACTCGGCATCCGCATCGGCAAGGCCCTGGTCGGGCGCTTCTCCGACGGCGAGGTGCAGGTCGAGATCGAAGAAAACGTGCGTCGCCAGGAAGTGTTCGTCATCCAGTCGACCAATGCGCCGACGGCGGAAAACTTCATGGAGCTGCTGGTCCTGATCGACGCGCTCAAGCGCGCATCGGTGGCCAGTGTGACCGCGGTGGTGCCGTACTTCGGCTACGCCCGCCAGGATCGCCGCCCGCGCTCCTCGCGCGTGCCGATCACCGCCAAGGTCGCGGCCAAGATGTTCAGCGCGGTCGGCGCCGATCGGGTGCTCACGGTCGATCTGCACGCGGATCAGATCCAGGGCTTTTTCGACATCCCGGTCGACAACGTCTACGCCTCGCCGCTGCTGCTCGCCGACATCTGGCGCGCGCACGGCACGGATAATTTGATCGTGGTTTCGCCGGACGTCGGCGGCGTTGTCCGCGCTCGCGCGATCGCCAAGCGCCTGGACGACGCGGAACTGGCGATCATCGACAAGCGCCGCCCGCGCGCCAACGTCGCCACGGTGATGAACATCATCGGCGACGTGTCGGGCAAGACCTGCGTGCTGGTCGACGATATCGTCGACACCGCCGGCACCTTGTGCGCCGCCGCGGCGGCGCTGAAGGCGCAGGGCGCGCAGAAAGTCGTCGCCTACTGCACCCACCCGGTGCTGTCGGGCGCGGCGATCGACAACGTAACCAAGTCGCAGCTGGACGAGCTGGTGGTGACCGACACCATCCCGCTGACCGCCGCGGCCCGCGCCACCGGCCGCATCCGCCAGCTCAGCGTCGCCGAGCTGCTGGCCGAAACGATCCGCCGCATCGCCTTCGGCGAGTCGGTCAGTTCGTTGTACGTGGATTGATTTGCCCGGGATTGGTGATTCGGGATTGGTGATTCGCAAGAGCGGCCGCGCGGCCGTTGCTGCAACGAATCCCCAATCCCGAATCGCCAATCCCAGCTCCAAAAGACTCATCTGGTCGCGGGTGAGTCTCCATAAGCCGCCGCGAGGCGGTCCTAACGCTGCAAAGTGAGTAAAAACCAATGTCCGAACACACCATCAAGGCCACTGGCCGCAACGTCGAGGGGAAGGGTGCGAGCCGCCGCCTGCGTCGTGCCGCCAGCATCCCGGCCATCATCTACGGCGGCAAGAATCCGCCGCAGGCGATCCAGCTCGACCACGAGAAGATCTGGCTGGCCAGCCAGCACGAGTGGTTCTACTCCTCGATCCTGAGCCTGGAACTCGACGGCAAGACGCAGGACGTGCTTCTGCGCGACATGCAGCGTCATCCGTTCAAGCAGATCATCATGCACTTGGACTTCCAGCGCGTTGATGCCAACCAGACCATCCGCGTCGCGGTGCCGCTGCACTTCCTCAACGAAGACAAGTCGCCGGCCGGCAAGGCCGCCGACGTCGTGGTCACCCACGAGCTCAACGAAGTCGAAGTCAGCTGCTTGCCGAAGGACCTGCCGGAGTTCATCGAGATCGACCTGTCGGCGCTGACCGTCGGCGACATCGTCCACCTGTCGGAGCTCAAGCTGCCGAAGGGCGTCGAGATCCCCGAGCTGAAGCTGGGCAAGGAACACGACGTCGCCGTCGTGATCGCCAAGCACGGCAAGGAAGAAGTCGAAGAAGCCACCGACGCGCCGGAAGCCGATGTGCCGGCCGCGAAGGTCGCCAAGAAGGACGAAGACAAGAAGTGATCGCCTGCCGGCGCGCCCTGACCGGCGCGCCGGTTCGCGTTCGCGGACTGTTGTGATCCATGGCGGGACTGCGCCTGATCGTCGGCCTCGGCAACCCGGGGTCGGAATACACCCGGACCCGGCACAATGCCGGGTTCTGGTTTGTGGACGCCTTGAACGAGAAGTTCGGCGGCCGCTTCGGCCTGGAATCCAAGCTGTTCGGCGAGACCTCGAAGATCGAGATCGGCGGGCGTCCGGTGTGGCTGCTCAAGCCGGCCACTTTCATGAACCTGTCGGGCAAGTCGGTCACCGCGGCGCTGCGCTACTGGAAGATCGAGCCCGAAGAGGCGCTGCTGGCGCACGACGAGTTGGATCTGTCGCCGGGCACCGCGCGGCTCAAGTTCGACGGCGGCCACGGCGGTCAAAACGGCCTGCGCGACACCATGCAATTGCTCGGCCACGGCAAGTTCCACCGTCTGCGGGTCGGCATCGGCCATCCCGGCCACAAGGACAAAGTCACTTCCTGGGTGCTCGGCCGTCCCGGCAAGGACGACGAAGCCACCATCCTGCGCGCGATCGACAACGCCATCGACGTGATGCCGCTGGCGGTGCAGGGCAACTTCATGGATGCGATGACGCAGTTGCATACGAGCAGGGATTAGGGATTGGGGATTAGGGATTCGGAAAGCGCGGCTGTTCGAATCCCTAATCCCGAATCACCAATCACGGATCGTCATGGGCATCAAATGCGGCATCGTCGGCCTGCCCAACGTCGGCAAGTCGACTCTCTTCAACGCGCTGACCAAGGCCGGTATCGCCGCGGCGAATTTCCCGTTCTGCACCATCGAGCCCAACGTCGGCGCGGTGCCGGTGCCGGATCCGCGTCTGAACGCGCTGGCTGAAATCGTCAAGCCGCAGAAGCTGATTCCGACCGCGGTCGAGTTCGTCGACATCGCCGGCCTGGTCGCCGGCGCGGCGAGCGGGCAGGGCCTGGGCAACAAGTTCCTGGCCCACATCCGCGAAGTCGACGCGATCACCCATGTGGTGCGCTGCTTCGAAAATCCCGACGTCATCCACGTCAACAACAAGGTCGATCCGATCGCCGATATCGACACCATCGATACCGAGCTGGCCCTGGCCGACCTGGAAAGCGTCGAGAAGGCCTATCAGCGCGCCGAGCGCTCGGCCAAGACCGGCGACAAGGAAGCCGCGGCGCGCAAGGAAGTGCTCGGCCGCGTGCGCGAGGGCCTCAACGCGGGCACCGCGGCGCGCGCGCTGAAGCTGTCCGACGACGACAAGGCGGCGCTGCGCGACCTGTTCCTGCTGACCCTCAAGCCGGTCATGTACGTGGCCAACGTGCTCGAGGACGGGTTCGAGAACAATCATCACCTCGACGCGGTGCGCGCGCGCGCCGCGACCGAGGGCGCCCAGGTGGTGCCGGTGTCGGCCGCGATCGAGGAAGAGCTCAGCCAACTCGACGACGAGGACCGCGACACCTTCCTGGCCGACCTGGGCCTGGCCGAGCCGGGCCTCAATCGCCTGATCCGCGCCGGTTACGAATTGCTGGGCCTGCAGACCTACTTCACCGCCGGGGTCAAGGAAGTGCGCGCCTGGACGGTCAAGGCCGGTTCGACCGCGCCGCAGGCCGCCGCGGTGATCCACACCGACTTCGAGAAGGGCTTCATCCGCGCCGAAACCATCGCCTACGACGATTTCATCAAGTACAAGGGCGAGGCCGGAGCGCGCGATGCCGGGCGTCTGCGCCTGGAAGGCAAGGAATATCGCGTCCAGGAAGGCGATGTGTTGCACTTCCGGTTCAATGTCTGAGTACACTATGCGGCCGAGTCGGGCCGATGCGTGTCGCCGGGGCGGGACGAAAATTTTTCAGGCTTGTATGTGAAAACGCGTTGACAACCTGAAGAACGCACCCCAGAATTACGGGCTCTTTGGAGGGATACCCAAGCGGCCAACGGGGGCAGACTGTAAATCTGCTGGCTTACGCCTTCGGTGGTTCGAATCCACCTCCCTCCACCAGAATATCGGTGGCGCGACGATCGAAAGTTCGGCGCGGTTCCAAGGTACGGTTTCAAGTTAAAGTTCCAACGCTGTAATGGCTGTACGCGGCGCGGGAGTAGTTCAATGGTTAGAGCCTCAGCCTTCCAAGCTGATAATGCGGGTTCGAATCCCGTCTCCCGCTCCATTGAATCCACTCTTGGCGGCCCCCATTGCAGCAAGGCCCGTTGATCGGGTCGCAACACCCAGCTTTACGCTCACGTAGCTCAGTCGGTAGAGCACCTCCTTGGTAAGGAGGAGGTCGAAGGTTCGATTCCTTTCGTGAGCACCATCCAACGCAACACAAGGCTGCTTTACCAACAGCCGCCGCGACATACAGACCCACAAACGAGAAGCGACAGCCATGGCTAAGGGTAAATTCGAGCGCACCAAGCCGCACGTCAACGTCGGCACCATCGGTCACGTCGACCATGGCAAGACCACGCTGACCGCCGCGCTGACCAAGGTGGGCGCCGAGCGTTTTGGTGGCGAGTTCAAGGCATACGACGCGATCGACGCGGCGCCGGAAGAGAAGGCGCGCGGCATCACGATCTCGACGGCGCACGTGGAATACGAATCGGCTTCGCGTCACTACGCGCACGTCGATTGCCCGGGCCACGCCGACTACGTGAAGAACATGATCACCGGCGCGGCGCAGATGGACGGCGCGATCCTGGTGTGCTCGGCCGCTGACGGCCCGATGCCGCAGACCCGCGAGCACATCCTGCTGTCGCGTCAGGTCGGCGTGCCGTACATCGTCGTGTTCCTGAACAAGGCCGACATGGTGGACGACGCCGAGCTGCTCGAGCTGGTCGAAATGGAAGTGCGCGAGCTGCTGACCAAGTACGACTTCCCGGGCGACGACACCCCGATCATCCACGGTTCGGCGCGTCTTGCGCTGGAAGGCGATCAGAGCGAAATCGGCGTGCCGTCGATCCTGCGTCTGGTCGAGGCGCTGGACACCTTTATTCCGCAGCCGGAGCGTGACGTCGACAAGCCGTTCCTGATGCCGGTGGAAGACGTGTTCTCGATCTCGGGCCGCGGCACCGTGGTGACCGGCCGTATCGAGCGCGGCATCATCAAGGTCGGCGACGAAATCGAAATCGTCGGTATCCGCGCGACCCAGAAGACGACGGTCACCGGCGTCGAAATGTTCCGCAAGCTGTTGGACCAGGGTCAGGCGGGCGACAACGCCGGTCTGCTGCTGCGCGGCACCAAGCGTGACGACGTGGAGCGCGGCCAGGTGCTGTGCAAGCCGGGCTCGATCAAGCCGCACACCGACTTCGAAGCCGAAGTGTATGTGCTGTCGAAGGACGAAGGCGGCCGTCACACCCCGTTCTTCAAGGGCTACCGTCCGCAGTTCTACTTCCGCACCACCGACATCACCGGCGCTTGCGAGCTGCCGGAAGGCGTCGAGATGGTGATGCCGGGCGACAACGTGAAGATGGTAGTCACGCTGATCAACCCGGTGGCGATGGACGAAGGCCTGCGCTTCGCGATCCGCGAAGGCGGCCGCACCGTCGGCGCCGGCGTGGTGGCGAAGATCATCAAGTGACGATTTGACCCGGGCGCGCTTGCGCGCCCGGCTTTGTCAAATCGTCATCCCCGCGGAAGCGGGGATCCATCTCCAAGATCTCGGCGATGGATGCAAGCCCAAGCGAACGGCGGGCCGGCAACCCGGTCCGCCTTCGTTGTTTCAAAGCGTCGTGTTTTCGAACACAATGCACAACCGGCCGGCCCGCGCCCACGTAAGGCGCCGACCTGGACCGAACACTTCAAAGACGTACGCCAGTAGCTCAATTGGCAGAGCAGCGGTCTCCAAAACCGCAGGTTGGGGGTTCGAGTCCCTCCTGGCGTGCCACTCGATACCGAGTCGGGTCGGACGATCCGGCGACTGGAAGGCATTGAAAGGGCCGCGCATCGGATGGGCGGGCTTTCGCGAGGGAATCGCCCCGAGATGAACAGTAAGGCCGAACAACATAAATCCGGCGGCGCCGGTGACATCGTCAAGTACGCGCTGGCTCTGCTGCTTGCGGCTGGCGGTGTGTTCGCCTACCTCTGGTTCGAGAATTGGAGCGGCCCGCTGCGCAGCGGCGCAGTCGTCGTCGGCCTGCTGGCTGGCGCCGCGGTGTTCATGCTGACCGCCAAGGGCGCGCAGACCCGCGAGTTCCTGTCCGAATCGCGGTTCGAACTGCGCAAGGTGGTCTGGCCGACCCGCGAAGAAGCACTTAAGACCACTTGGGTCGTCATGATCGCAGTGGCCATCCTTAGCCTGATCCTGTCCGGTTTCGACTGGGTAATCCAGGGCGCGGTCAAATTCCTGCTGTCGCGCTGAGGAGACGACCGACTTGAATACGCAAGAAAACAAACGTTGGTACGTGGTCCACGCCTATTCCGGCTTCGAGAAGTCGGTGGCGCAGGCGCTGCGCGATCGCATCGTGCGCTTCGAAATGCAGGACCGCTTCGGCGACGTCCTGGTCCCGACCGAAGAAGTCGTGGAAATGCGTTCCGGCCAGAAGCGCCGTTCCGAGCGCAAGTTCTTCCCGGGCTATGTCCTGGTGCAGATTTCCACCCACGACGAAGCCGGCATTCCGCGGATCGACAGCGAAAGCTGGCATCTGATCAAGGAAACCCCGAAGGTCATGGGTTTCATCGGCGGCACCGCCGATCGTCCGCTGCCGATCCAGGACAGCGAAGCCGACCGGATTCTGCAACGCGTTCAGGAAGGCGTCGAGAAGCCGCGTCCGAAGGTGCTGTTCGAGCCGGGCGAGATGGTTCGCGTGGTCGACGGTCCGTTCGTGGATTTCAACGGCGTGGTCGAGGAAATCAACTACGAGAAGAGCCGCCTGCGCGTCGCAGTGCTGATCTTCGGCCGTTCGACCCCGGTCGAGCTGGAATTCGGGCAGGTCGAAAAGGCCACCTGAGCAAGGTGCCGATCCGGCAGGGTAGCCCCGCCGGATCGCTCGCCCACAGTCGTTCAGCTTCCAGGCCCGGTCTTGCCGGGTCTTGGTCTATGGGGCCGTCTATGGGATCCCATAAAAACCTGATATAGTGCGCGGCTCGCTGCCGAGTGCGGCGGACCCAAATCATCCAGCTGCCCCCTCTCACAAGGACCGGGGCGGCTGTGTGCGCAAGCAAAACGCGAAGCCGGAACGCGCGATTTCCGGCCCGATGGGGAGCCTGAGGTTCAGGCGCTAGCACCCGGAGAGAAACCAACATGGCAAAGAAAGTAGTCGGCTACATCAAGCTGCAGGTAAAGGCCGGTCAGGCCAATCCCTCGCCGCCGGTCGGTCCCGCGCTGGGTCAGCGCGGCCTGAACATCATGGAGTTCTGCAAAGCGTTCAACGCGGCGACCTCCAAGCTCGAGCCGGGTCTGCCGACGCCGGTCATCATCACGGCCTACTCGGACCGTACCTTCACCTTCGTGACCAAGTCGACCCCGGCTTCGGTGCTGCTGAAGAAGGCCGCGGGCATCACCTCCGGCTCCAAGCGCCCGAACACCGACAAGGTGGGCAAGGTCACCCGCAAGCAGCTCGAAGACATCGCCAAGGCGAAAGAAGCCGATCTGACCGCGGCCGATCTGGATGCGGCGGTGAAGACGATTGCGGGCTCCGCCCGCAGCATGGGTCTCGTGGTGGAGGGCTAAGACATGGCGATCACTAAGCGCGAAAAAGCAATCAAGGCCGCCGTCGTTCCGGGCAAGGCTTACTCCTTCGACGAAGCCGTCAAGATCGTCAAGACCGCCACCAAGGCCAAGTTCGTCGAGTCCGTCGACGTCGCCGTCCGCCTGGGCGTGGACGCGAAGAAGTCCGACCAGCAGGTGCGCGGTTCGACCGTGCTGCCGGCCGGTACCGGCAAGTCGGTGCGCGTGGCGGTGTTCGCCCCGGCCGGCGCCAAGGCCGACGAAGCCCTCGCCGCTGGCGCGGAAGCCGTCGGCATGGACGACCTGGCCGAGAAGATGCAGGCCGGCGATCTGAACTACGACGTCGTCATCGCCACTCCGGACGCCATGCGCGTCGTCGGTAAGCTGGGCCAGGTGCTCGGCCCGCGCGGCCTGATGCCGAACCCGAAGGTCGGCACCGTCTCGGCCAATCCGGCCGAAGCGGTCAAGAACGCCAAGGGCGGCCAGGTGCGTTACCGCACCGACAAGGCCGGCATCATCCACTGCACCATCGGCAAGGCCTCGTTCGAAGACGGCTCGCTGAAGGACAACCTGCAGGCGCTGCTGCTGGACCTGATCAAGGCCAAGCCGGCGACCGCCAAGGGTCAATACCTGCAGAAGATCTCGATCAGCTCGACCATGGGTCCGGGCGTGATCGTCGATCAGGCGTCCTTGTCGCTCAAGTAATCGAATAAGCAGGAGTGAGTGAAGAGAAGTGAGGAGTGAGAGCGGAAAGCCTAGTCGCTCTGACTCGTTTCTCGCTTCTCCCAACTCGTTCCTAGCATTTTGAGGGCATCGCAAAGGGCGAAAACCCCGCGCGATAGCCGTCAAAGACCGCAGGCGCGGTCAGCGCGTACCGACGACGGGCACGGAAGCTCGATACGGCAAGGAGTCGCCGTCGGTGCAAGCGAGATCGCTTAATTCGGACTCTTCGGAGCCCGGGCCCGCGCAGATGGTGCCGCCCCGACTGAATTCAGTAATGAATCTTCAGGAAAGGCCACCACCCGGGACGCCTTCGGCGTCCCCGGCGCCAAGGACGGTCGCCGCCCAGGACCGCAAGCGGCAGGAGCCGTAAGCGGAGTTAATTGGCCGAGGTTGGATATTCGGGATTAGAGATTAGTAAAGCTAAGGCGAAAGCCGCTTTGCGAATCCCGACTCCCAAATCTCGAATCCCGGCTTTTGGAGGAGTGCAATGGCTCTTAATCTGTCTCAGAAGCAAGAAGTAGTCGCCGAACTGGCAGAAGTCGCTGCGAAGGCTCACTCCTTGATTGCGGCCGAGTACGCTGGCCTCACGGTTGCTCAACTGACCGCGATGCGCAAGAAGGCTCGTGAAACCGGTGTGTACTTGCGCGTTGTCAAGAACACCCTGGCTTCCCGTGCCGTGGCCGGTACCGAATACGAGTGCGTCCAGGACAAGCTCGTCGGTCCGCTGCTGTATGCGTTCTCGACCGAAGAACCCGGCGCCGCCGGTCGTCTGATCAAGGAATTCGCCAAGGGCAACGACAAGCTGAAGGCTCAGGTCGTCGCGATGGGTGGTCAGCTGTATCCGGCCAGCCACGTCGACGTCCTCGCCTCGCTGCCGACTCTCGACCAGGCCCTGGCCATGCTGGCCCGCGTCCTGTCCGAACCCGCCAGCATGTTCGCCCGCGCCGTCAAGGCCGTGGCCGACCAGCAGGGCGGCGGCGAAGTCGCTGTCGAAGCGCCGGCCGAAGCGGAACCGGCGTAATCGCCGCCCCGCACACGCGACCGCTTCACTGAATCCGATTCGTAAGATCAATATTTCCTGAGGTTATTCAAATGTCCCTTTCCAACGAACAAATCGTCGAAGCCATCGCCGAAAAGACCCTGATGGAAGTCATGGAACTCGTCCGCGCGATCGAAGAGAAGTTCGGCGTTTCCGCCGCTGCTCCGGTTGCCGCCGGCGTTGCCGTTGCTGACGCCGCTCCGGTCGAAGAGCAGACCGAGTTCAACGTCATCCTGAAGTCCGCCGGCGAGAAGAAGGTCGAAGTGATTAAGGCCGTCCGCGCCATCACCGGCCTGGGTCTGAAGGAAGCCAAGGACCTGGTCGAAGGCGCTCCGCAGACGGTCAAGGAAGCGGTCAACAAGGCCGACTCCGAGAAGTTCAAGAAGGATCTCGAAGCCGCTGGTGCGACTGTCGAAGTCAAGTAAGCCGTACTTGCGTCGCCGTTTTTATTTGGCGACCACTGAAGGCTGGGGACGAAAGTCCCCGGCCTTTGGCCGTTCCACGGGAGTCGGGAATCGAGAATTGGGAATCGTAAGAGCGGCTGTCGCTTCTACCGATTCCTAATTCTCGATTCCCGATTCCCGGCCCCAACGAGTTGGCAGTCGGAAGTAGCGGGAGAAGGCGTGCTGGTGCCGGCAATACCAGCGACTTCCCACTGGCAATTTTGTTTTCGCATTAGTCCCCTGAACCGCGGACGCGCGGCTCGCCCGGAAAGACTCGCTGTCAGGCGACTTTCCCGGCCCATTAGCTAAATCGAGGCGGTAGCTCACCATGACCACAGCTTCCACGACGCAACAGTATTCGTTCACCGAAAAGAAGCGCATCCGCAAGGACTTCGGCAAGCGCAAGTCCATCCTCGAAGTGCCGTTCCTGCTCGCGATCCAGGTCGATTCCTATCGCGAATTCCTGCAGGAACACACCGATCCGGCCAAGCGCGCCGATCGCGGCCTGCACGCCGCGCTCAAGTCGGTGTTCCCGATCTCCAGCTACAGCGGCAACGCCGCTCTCGAATACGTCGGCTACAAGCTCGGCGATCCGGTATTCGATGAGCGCGAGTGCCGCAACCGCGGCCTGTCCTACGGCGCCCCGCTGCGCGTGACCGTGCGCCTGGTGATCTACGACCGCGAGTCGTCGACCAAGGCGATCAAGTACGTGAAGGAGCAAGAGGTCTACATGGGCGAGATTCCGCTCATGACCGGCAACGGCACCTTCATCGTCAACGGCACCGAGCGCGTCATCGTTTCGCAGCTGCATCGCTCGCCGGGCGTGTTCTTCGATCACGACCGCGGCAAGACCCACAGCTCGGGCAAGCTGCTGTACAGCGCCCGCATCATTCCGTATCGCGGCTCGTGGCTCGACTTCGAGTACGACCCGAAGGACGCCCTGTTCACCCGTATCGACCGCCGCCGCAAGCTGCCGGTCACCGTGCTGCTGCGCGCGCTGGGCTACAACAACACCGAGATGCTCTCGGAGTTCTTCGAGATCAACACCTTCCACATCATGTCCGAGGGCGTGCAGTGGGAGCTGGTGTCCGAGCGTCTGCGTGGTGAAACCCTGGACTTCGATCTGGCCGACGGCGACAAGGTCATCGTCGAAGCCGGCAAGCGCATCACCGCGCGCCACGTCAAGCAGATGGAACAGTCCGGCATCGCCGCGCTGGCCGTGCCGGATGCGTACCTGGTCGGCCGCATCCTGTCGCACGACGTGGTCGACACCAAGTCGGGCGAGCTGCTGGCTTCGGCCAACGACGAGATCAGCGAAGAGCAGCTGGCCGCGTTCCGCAAGGCCGGCATCGAGCAGGTCGGCACGATCTGGGTCAACGACCTCGATCGCGGTCCCTACATCTCCAACACCCTGCGCATCGATCCGTCCAAGACTCAGCTCGAAGCGCTGGTCGAGATCTACCGCATGATGCGTCCGGGCGAGCCGCCGACCAAGGACGCCGCGCAGAACCTGTTCCACAACCTGTTCTTCACCTTCGAGCGCTACGACCTGTCGGGCGTGGGCCGGATGAAGTTCAACCGCCGGATTGGCCGCAAGGAAACCGTCGGCGCCTCGGTGCTGTACGACGCGAAGTACTTCTCCGAGCGTAAGGACGAGGAATCGGTGCGCCTGCGCAACGAACTCGGCCAGACCTCGGACATCCTCGACGTCATCCGCACCCTGACCGAGATCCGCAACGGCCGCGGCGTGGTCGACGATATCGATCACCTGGGCAACCGTCGCGTGCGTTCGGTCGGCGAAATGGCCGAGAACACCTTCCGCGTCGGCCTGGTCCGCGTCGAGCGCGCGGTGAAAGAGCGCCTGTCGATGGCCGAGTCTGAAGGCCTCACGCCTCAGGAGCTCATCAACGCCAAACCTGTAGCCGCCGCGATCAAGGAGTTCTTCGGCTCCTCGCAGCTGTCGCAGTTCATGGATCAGAACAACCCGCTGTCGGAAGTCACGCACAAGCGTCGCGTGTCGGCCCTCGGCCCGGGCGGTCTGACCCGCGAGCGCGCCGGCTTCGAAGTGCGCGACGTGCACCCGACCCATTACGGCCGCGTGTGCACCATCGAAACGCCTGAAGGCCCGAACATCGGCCTGATCAACTCGCTCGCCGTGTTCGCCCGCACCAACAAGTACGGCTTCCTCGAGACGCCGTACCGCAAGGTCGTGGACGGCAAGGTCACCGACGACGTCGAGTTCCTGTCGGCGATCGAAGAGAACGAGTACGTCATCGCCCAGGCCAACGCGCCGCAGGACGACAAGGGCATGATCACCGCCCAGTTCGTCGCCTGCCGCTTCCAGGGCGAAACCCTGCTCAAGCCGCCGTCCGAGATCCACTTCATGGACGTCTCGCCGATGCAGACCGTGTCGGTCGCGGCCGCGCTGGTTCCGTTCCTGGAGCACGATGACGCGAACCGCGCGCTGATGGGCGCGAACATGCAGCGTCAGGCCGTTCCGACCCTCAAGGCGCAGAAGCCGCTGGTCGGCACCGGCATCGAGCGCGCCGTGGCGCGCGACTCGGGCGTGACGGTGAATGCGCTGCGCGGCGGCACGATCGAACAGATCGACGCGGCCCGCATCGTGGTCAAGGTCAACGAGAGCGAGATCTCCGGCGTCACCGATGCCGGCGTCGACATCTACAACCTGATCAAGTACACGCGTTCGAACCAGAACACCTGTATCAACCAGAGCCCGCTGGTCAAGGTCGGCGACGTGATCGCCCGCGGCGACGTGCTGGCCGACGGCCCCTCGACCGATATCGGCGAGCTCGCGCTCGGCCAGAACATGCTGGTCGCGTTCATGCCGTGGAACGGCTACAACTTCGAAGACTCGATCCTGCTCTCCGAGCGCGTGGTCGAAGAGGATCGTTACACCACGATCCACATCGAAGAGCTGACCTGCGTCGCGCGCGACACCAAGCTGGGACCGGAGGAAATCTCCGCCGACATCCCGAACGTCTCCGAGCAGGCCTTGAACCGCCTCGACGAGTCGGGCGTGGTGTACATCGGCGCGGAAGTGCGCGCCGGCGACATCCTGGTCGGCAAGGTCACGCCGAAGGGCGAGTCGCAGCTGACTCCGGAAGAGAAGCTGCTGCGCGCGATCTTCGGCGAGAAGGCTTCGGACGTTAAGGACAGCTCGCTGCGCGTGCCCCCGGGCATGGACGGCACCGTCATCGACGTGCAGGTCTTCACCCGCGACGGCATCGAGAAGGACAAGCGCGCCCGTCAGATCGAAGAGTCGGAAATCCGCCGGGTCAAGAAGGACTTCGACGACCAGTTCCGCATCCTCGAAGCGGCCATCTACGATCGTCTGCGTTCGCAGCTGATCGGCAAGGTCGCCAACGGCGGCGCCGGCCTGAAGAAGGGCGACACGGTCACCAGCCTGGTGCTCGACGGCCTCAAGCGCACCGATTGGTTCACCCTGCGCATGAAGGACGAGGAAGCGATCGAGGCGATCGAGCGCGCGCAGAAGCAGATCGACGTCCACCAGAAGGAATTCGATCGTCGCTTCGCCGACAAGCGCGGCAAGATCACCCAGGGCGACGACCTCGCGCCGGGCGTGCTGAAGATGGTCAAGGTGTTCCTCGCCGTTAAGCGCCGCATCCAGCCGGGCGACAAGATGGCCGGCCGTCACGGCAACAAGGGCGTCGTGTCGACCATCGTGCCGGTCGAGGACATGCCGTACGCGGCCGACGGTCAGACCGTCGACATCGTGCTGAACCCGCTGGGCGTGCCGTCGCGCATGAACATCGGCCAGATCCTCGAAGTGCATCTGGGCTGGGCCGCCAAGGGCCTGGGCCAGAAGATCCAGCGCATGCTGGAAGCGCAGCAGAAGATCGCCGAACTGCGCAAGTTCCTCGACGACATCTACAACCATGACCAGAAGCTGCACGGTCAGCGCGTCGACCTGAAACAGTTCTCCGATGAGGAGCTGCTGACGCTCGCGCACAACCTGACCGACGGCGTGCCGATGGCGACGCCGGTGTTCGACGGCGCGGCCGAAGTCGAGATCAAGCGCATGCTCGAGCTGGCGGACCTGCCGCTCAGCGGCCAGACGATCCTGCACGACGGCCGTACCGGCGAAGCGTTCGAGCGTCCGGTCACGATCGGCTACATGCACATGCTCAAGCTGAACCACCTGGTCGACGACAAGATGCACGCGCGTTCGACCGGTCCGTACTCGCTCGTCACCCAGCAGCCGCTGGGCGGCAAGGCGCAGTTCGGCGGTCAGCGTTTCGGCGAAATGGAAGTCTGGGCGCTGGAAGCCTACGGCGCGGCCTACACCCTGCAGGAAATGCTGACGGTGAAGTCCGACGACGTGCAGGGCCGCAACCAGATGTACAAGAACATCGTCGACGGCGAGTACGAGATGGTCGCCGGCATGCCGGAGTCGTTCAACGTGCTGGTCAAGGAAATCCGCTCGCTGGCGATCAACATGGAGCTGGAAGAGAACTGAGAAGCGGTGATTGGGGATTCGGGATTCGGGATTGGTAAAGGCGAACGCCGACCGTCCCGATCCTCCGGATCCCCGCTTTAACGAATCTCAAATCTCTCATCCCGAATCCCGGAGTCAAAAATGAAAGACTTGCTCAATCTCTTCAACCAGCAGCGTCCCGCGCTGGACTTCGACGCGATCAAGATCGCGCTGGCCTCGCCGGACCTGATCCGTTCGTGGTCGTTCGGCGAAGTGAAGAAGCCCGAAACCATCAACTACCGTACCTTCAAGCCCGAACGCGACGGCCTGTTCTGCGCCGCGATCTTCGGACCGATCAAGGACTACGAGTGCCTGTGCGGCAAGTACAAGCGCATGAAGCACCGTGGCGTGGTCTGCGAGAAGTGCGGCACCGAAGTCACCCTGGCCAAGGTGCGCCGCGAGCGCATGGGCCACATCGACCTGGCCTCGCCGGTCGCGCACATCTGGTTCCTCAAGTCGCTGCCCTCGCGCATCGGCCTGATGCTGGACATGACCCTGCGCGACATCGAGCGGATCCTGTACTTCGAAGCCTATGTCGTGACCGAGCCGGGCCTGACCCCGATGGAACGCGGCAACCTGCTGACCGAAGAGCAGTACCTGACCGCGCGCCAGGAACACGGCGACGACTTCGAAGCCGCGATGGGCGCCGAGGCGGTCTACGACCTGCTGCGCACCATCGACCTGCAGGCCGAAATGCTGCAGTTGAAGGAAGACATCGCGTCGACCGGTTCGGAGACCAAGCTCAAGCGCCTCACCAAGCGCATCAAGCTGGTCGAAGCCTTCCTCGAGTCGGGCAACCGCCCCGAGTGGATGGTCATGACCGTGCTGCCGGTGCTGCCGCCGGACCTGCGTCCGTTGGTCCCGCTGGACGGCGGCCGCTTCGCGACCTCCGACTTGAACGACCTGTACCGCCGCGTCATCAACCGCAACAACCGTCTGCGTCGTCTGCTTGAGCTCAATGCGCCCGACATCATCGTGCGCAACGAAAAGCGCATGCTGCAGGAATCGGTCGACGCCCTGATGGACAACGGCCGTCGCGGCCGCGCCATCACCGGCACCAACAAGCGCCCGCTCAAGTCGCTCGCCGACATGATCAAGGGCAAGCAGGGCCGGTTCCGTCAGAACCTGCTCGGCAAGCGCGTGGACTACTCGGGCCGTTCGGTCATCGTGGTCGGCCCGACCCTGCGTCTGCACGAGTGCGGCCTGCCGAAGAAGATGGCGCTGGAACTGTTCAAGCCCTTCATCTTCGCCAAGCTGCAGCGTCGCGGTCTCGCCACCACGATCAAGGCCGCCAAGAAGCTGGTCGAGCGTGAGGAGGCCGAGGTGTGGGACATCCTCGAAGAGGTGATCCGCGAGCATCCGGTGCTGTTGAACCGTGCGCCGACCCTGCACCGTCTGGGCATCCAGGCGTTCGAGCCGGTGTTGATCGAAGGCAAGGCCATCCAGCTGCACCCGCTGGTCTGCACCGCGTTCAACGCCGACTTCGACGGTGACCAGATGGCCGTCCACGTGCCGCTCTCGCTGGAAGCCCAGCTGGAAGCGCGCGCGCTGATGATGGCGTCGAACAACATCCTGTCGCCGGCCAACGGCGAGCCGATCATCGTGCCGTCGCAGGACGTCGTGCTGGGTCTGTACTACATGACCCGCGCCCTGGAGAACAAGGCGGGCGAGGGCATGGTGTTCGCCAACGTCGCCGAAGTGAAGCGCGCTTACGACAACCGCGTCGTGCAGATCCACGCCAAGGTCAAGGTCCGCATCAGCGAGATCGTGATCAACGAGGACGGCACCCGCGAGCCCAAGACCTCGATCGTCGACACCACCGTCGGCCGCGCGCTGCTGCGCGAGATCCTGCCCGACGGCCTGCCGTACGCGTTGGCCAATACCGAGCTGACCAAGAAGAACATCAGCCGTTTGATCAACTCGTGCTACCGCATGCTCGGCCTGAAGGACACCGTCGTGTTCGCCGACCGCCTGATGTACACCGGCTTCGCTTACGCGACCCGCGCCGGCGTCTCGATCGGCATCGACGACATGATCATCCCGGGCGAGAAGAAGGGCATCCTGGCCGAAGCCGAGACTGAAGTGCTGGAAATCCAGCAGCAGTACCAGTCCGGTCTGGTCACCGCCGGCGAGCGCTACAACAAGGTCGTCGACATCTGGTCGCGCACGAACGAGCGCGTTGCCAAGGCGATGATGGACGCGATCGGCACCGACACCGTCGAGAATGCCGAAGGCAAGCGCGTTCCGCAGAAGTCCATGAACTCGATTTACATCATGGCCGACTCCGGCGCGCGTGGTTCGCAGGCGCAGATCCGTCAGCTGGCCGGTATGCGCGGCCTGATGGCGCGTCCCGACGGCTCGATCATCGAAACGCCGATCACCGCGAACTTCCGCGAAGGCCTGAACGTTCTTCAGTACTTCATCTCGACCCACGGTGCGCGTAAGGGCTTGGCCGATACCGCGTTGAAGACCGCCAACTCCGGTTACCTGACCCGTCGTCTCGTCGACGTGGCCCAGGACGTGGTGATCACCGAAGACGATTGCGGCACGCTCGAAGGTCTGATGATGACCCCGATCGTCGAAGGCGGCGACGTGGTCGAACCGCTGCGCGATCGCGTGCTGGGTCGCGTCGTGGCCGAGGACGTGTTCCTGCCGGGCAACGATGAAGATCCGATCGTCACCCGCAACACCCTGCTCGACGAAGCCTGGGTCGCGAAGCTTGAAGAAGCCAGCGTCCAGTCGATCAAGGTCCGCTCGACGATCACCTGCACCAGCAGCTTCGGCGTGTGCGCCAACTGCTACGGTCGCGACCTCGGCCGCGGTCACTTGGTCAACCACGGCGAAGCGGTCGGCGTCGTCGCCGCGCAGTCGATCGGCGAACCCGGCACCCAGCTGACCATGCGTACCTTCCACATCGGTGGTGCGGCGTCGCGAGCTGCGGCGATCGACAACGTCACGGTCAAGACCACCGGTTCGATCAAGTTCAACAACCTCAAGCACGTCGCGCACGCCAACGGCCATCTGGTCGCGGTCTCGCGTTCGGGCGAACTGTCGGTGCTCGACCCGCACGGCCGCGAGCGCGAGCGCTACAAGCTGCCGTACGGCGCGACCGTCGCGGTCAAGGACGGCGCCGAGATCAAGGCCGGCCAGACCGTCGCCAACTGGGATCCGCATAACCACCCGATCGTTTCGGAAGTCGCCGGTTTCATTCGCTTCATCGACTTCGTCGATGGCGTGACCGTGATCGAGAAGACCGACGAACTGACCGGCCTGGCGTCGCGCGAAATCACCGACCCGAAGCGTCGCGGTTCGCAGGGCAAGGATCTGCGTCCGATCGTGCGCATCGTCGACAAGAACGGCAAGGATCTGACGATCCCGAACACCGATCTGCCGGCGCAGTACCTGCTGCCGCCGCGCTCGATCGTCAACCTGCAGGACGGCGCCGCGGTCGGCGTGGGCGACGTGGTCGCCAAGATCCCGCAGGAAGCGTCGAAGACCCGCGACATCACCGGTGGTCTGCCGCGCGTCGCCGACTTGTTCGAAGCGCGCAAGCCGAAGGACCCGGCGATCCTCGCCGAAGTCTCCGGCATCGTCAGCTTCGGCAAGGACACCAAGGGCAAGCAGCGCCTGATCATCAAGCAGGCCGACGGTGACGAGCACGAAGAGCTGATCCCGAAGTACCGCCAGATCATCGTGTTCGAAGGCGAGCACGTGGAGAAGGGCGAGACCGTGGTGGACGGCGAGCCGAGCCCGCAGGACATCCTGCGCCTGCTCGGCGTGGAGCCCCTGGCCGTGTACCTGACCAAGGAAATCCAGGACGTCTACCGCCTGCAGGGCGTGAAGATCAACGACAAGCACATCGAAGTGATCGTCCGTCAGATGCTGCGCAAGGTCGAAATCACCGACCACGGCGACAGCAAGTTCCTGCACGGCGAGCAGATCGAGCGTCAGCGCTTCGTCGAAGAGAACGCGCGTCTGCTGGCCCGTAACGAGATCCCGGCCAAGTACGATCCGGTCCTGCTGGGCATCACCAAGGCCTCGCTGGCGACGGAATCCTTCATCTCGGCGGCTTCCTTCCAGGAAACCACCCGCGTGCTGACCGAGGCCGCCGTGCGCGGTACCCGCGATGGCCTGCGCGGCCTGAAGGAGAACGTGATCGTCGGTCGTCTGATCCCGGCCGGTACCGGTCTGGCGTATCACACCCAGCGTCGCAAGAACGCCTCGGGTCTGACCGATCAGGAAATGGAAGCGCTGTCGGGTCCGGTCACCGCCGCCCCGGTCGAAGCCCCGGCTGCGGCTGCGGTCGAGTCGATTGCCGGCGACGACAACGCCTAAGCCTGCGCGGTAAGCAGCGATACGAAGACAAGGCGGGCAGCGATGCCCGCCTTGTTTTTGTCCGGGATCCGGCGACGACCGGCCCCGTGGTTCGGGGATGGCCGAAAGGGCTGGCAAATCCCGAAAAATATGCTATCGTCGCCAGTCGGATGGGCCCGCATGGGCCGAATCCCAGATCACGAAATTAGGCGCATGGAGCGCCTAGTGTTCGGCCCAGGGCAGGGCGGGATCAATCGAATGGGTATCGAAGTCGGCGCCGCAAAGCGCTGATTCTGCTTGTTCGTGTCGCCTGCGTTGACGGAGACGTTCAGCGCGGGCTATACTTTTTCGTCTCGGCAGGTCGGGTGTATTCGGCGTGCCGTTTGTTTCTCACGAAGCGGCCGCCCGGCCCCTCTCAATACAAGAGTTCTAGATGGCAACCATCAATCAGCTCGTCCGCAAGCCGCGGCAGGCGACCACCTACAAGAGCGCCTCGCCGGCGCTCGCGAACTGCCCGCAGCGTCGCGGCGTTTGCACCCGCGTGTACACCACGACCCCGAAGAAGCCGAACTCGGCGCTGCGTAAGGTCGCCAAGGTGCGCCTGACCAACGGTTACGAAGTCATTTCGTACATCGGTGGCGAAGGCCACAACCTGCAGGAGCACTCGGTCGTGCTGATCCGCGGCGGTCGCGTCAAGGACCTGCCGGGCGTGCGCTACCACACCGTGCGCGGCTCGCTCGATGCCGCCGGTGTCGCCAAGCGTCGCCAGAGCCGTTCCAAGTACGGCGCCAAGCGTCCGAAGTCCTAAGCGCGTCGCTTGCCCGGCGCGCGCCGTCCGGCGCCGCCACCCGCCAGCACGACTGTCAAGAATCACGAATATAGGTACGCACCATGTCGCGTAAAGGCTCCACCCCTCAGCGTTCGGTCCTGCCCGATCCCAAGCACGGCAGCGAGACGATCGCGCGCTTCATCAATATGGTCATGCAGAGCGGCAAGAAGTCCGTCGCCGAGAAGATCGTGTACGGCGCAATGGACGTCATCGGCGAAAAGAGCCCCAACGCTCTCGAGCTGGTCGAGAAGGCGCTGACCAACGTGTCGCCGTCGGTCGAAGTGAAGTCGCGTCGCGTCGGCGGCGCCACCTACCAGGTGCCGGTCGAAGTGCGCACCTCGCGCCGCATGGCCCTGGCGATGCGCTGGTTGATCGAATCCGCGCGTAAGCGTGGCGAGAGCTCGATGCCGCGCAAGCTGGCCGCCGAACTGCTCGATGCCTCGGAAAACCGCGGCGCGGCGATCAAGAAGCGCGAAGAAACCCACCGCATGGCGGAAGCGAACCGCGCGTTCGCTCACTACCGCTGGTGATCGCAGACCCTGGCGACAGGGTCTTCGCAACATCCGCATGAGATGTTGCCGCGGCGGCGAAATGGCCGCCTAGCGAACCGGAGGCCGCCCACGAGGCGGCGTCCGGCCATCTGGAATTCGAAAACTTATTACGAGAGGGTCCCGTGGCTCGCACCACTCCCATCGAGCGTTACCGCAACTTCGGCATCATGGCTCACATCGATGCCGGCAAGACCACCACGTCCGAGCGCATCCTGTTCTACACCGGCGTCAGCCACAAGATCGGCGAAGTGCACGAAGGTGCCGCGACGATGGACTGGATGGAGCAGGAGCAGGAACGCGGCATCACCATCACTTCCGCCGCGACCACCGCGTTCTGGAAGGGCATGGACAAGTCGCTGCCCGAACACCGCTTCAACATCATCGACACCCCCGGACACGTCGACTTCACCATCGAAGTGGAGCGCTCGCTGCGCGTCCTCGACGGCGCGGTGTTCGTGCTGTGCGCCGTCGGTGGCGTCCAGCCGCAGTCGGAGACCGTGTGGCGTCAGGCCAACAAGTACTCCGTGCCGCGCATGGCCTTCGTCAACAAGATGGACCGCACCGGCGCCAACTTCGACAAGGTCGTTGAGCAGCTCAAGGCCCGTCTGGGCGCCTACGCCGTGCCGATGCAGGTGCCGATCGGCGCCGAAGAAGGCTTCGAGGGCGTGGTCGACCTGCTCAAGATGAAGGCGATCCATTGGGACGTCGCGTCGCAGGGCACCAAGTTCGAGTACCGCGACATTCCGGCCGACCTGCAGTCGCAGGCCGAAACCGCTCGCGCGTTCATGGTCGAAGCCGCGGCGGAAGCCACGGAAGAGCTCATGGACAAGTACCTCAACGAGGGCGAGCTGACCGAGGAAGAGATCATCGCCGGTCTGCGCGCGCGCACCCTGCGCGTCGAGATCGTCCCGGTGTTCTGCGGCTCGGCGTTCAAGAACAAGGGCGTTCAGGCCATGCTCGACGGCGTGATCAACCTGCTGCCGTCGCCGTCCGATCGTCCGCCGGTTCCCGGCATCGACGAAGACGACAAGGAAGACAGCCGCAAGGCGTCCGACACCGAGCCGTTCTCGGCGCTGGCGTTCAAGATCATGACCGACCCGTTCGTGGGTTCGCTGACCTTCTTCCGCGTCTACTCGGGCGTGCTCAATTCGGGCGACCAGGTGTACAACCCGGTCAAGTCGAAGAAAGAGCGCGTGGGCCGCATCCTGCAGATGCACGCCAACCAGCGCGACGAAATCAAGGAAGTCCGCGCCGGCGACATCGCCGCGGCGGTCGGCCTGAAGGACGTGACCACCGGCGACACGCTGTGCGCGCAGGATCACATCATCACCCTGGAACGCATGATCTTCCCGGAGCCCGTCATCTCGATGGCGGTCGAACCCAAGACCAAGTCGGACCAGGAAAAGATGGGTATCGCTCTGGGCCGCCTGGCGCAGGAAGATCCTTCGTTCCGCGTGCGCACCGACGAAGAATCGGGCCAGACCATCATCGCCGGCATGGGCGAGCTGCACCTGGACATCCTCGTCGACCGCATGAAGCGCGAGTTCAACGTCGAAGCCAACGTCGGCAAGCCGCAGGTGGCGTACCGCGAGACCATCCGCAAGTCGGACGTCAAGTCGGATTACAAGCACGCCAAGCAGTCCGGCGGTAAGGGTCAGTACGGTCACGTCGTGATCGAGCTGTCGCCGATGAACGAGAAGGACCGCGCCAACGAGGACGTCGAGAACGATTTCCTGTTCGTCAACGACATCACCGGCGGCGTGATTCCGAAGGAATTCATCCCGGCGATCGAGAAGGGCCTGCGCGAAACCATCACCAGCGGTCCGCTGGCCGGCTTCCCGGTCGTGGGCGTCAAGGTCAAGCTGGTGTTCGGCTCGTACCACGACGTCGACTCCTCGGAAATGGCGTTCAAGCTCGCCGCGTCGATGGCGTTCAAGGAAGGTTTCCGCAAGGCCGATCCGGTCCTGCTGGAGCCGATGATGAAAGTCGAAGTCGTGACGCCGGAAGATTACGTCGGCGACGTGATGGGCGACTTGAGTCGCCGTCGCGGCCTGTTGCAGGGCCAGGACGACACGCCGTCGGGCAAGACCATCAACGCGATGGTGCCGCTGGGCGAGATGTTCGGTTACGCGACGACCATTCGTTCGCTGACCCAGGGCCGTGCCACCTTCACGATGGAATTCGATCACTACGCCGAGGCGCCGAACAACATCGCCGAGACCGTGATCAAGAAGGGCGGCTGATAGACGGGATTCGGGAGTGGGGATTCGGGATTCGCAACACGGATTCCACCTGCTCCCGGACCTCGCTTCGGACCTGATCGAGCACGACAAATTAGTAAGGGATTGGGCGGCCGTTGATCGCCAATCCCCAATCCCGATTCACGAATCACAGAACATTTGAGAGAGATATCATGGCTAAGGGTAAATTCGAGCGCACCAAGCCGCACGTCAACGTCGGCACCATCGGTCACGTCGACCATGGCAAGACCACGCTGACCGCCGCGCTGACCAAGGTGGGCGCCGAGCGTTTTGGTGGCGAGTTCAAGGCGTACGACGCGATCGACGCGGCGCCGGAAGAGAAGGCGCGCGGCATCACGATCTCGACGGCGCACGTGGAATACGAATCGGCTTCGCGTCACTACGCGCACGTCGATTGCCCGGGCCACGCCGACTACGTGAAGAACATGATCACCGGCGCTGCGCAGATGGACGGCGCGATTCTGGTGTGCTCGGCCGCTGACGGCCCGATGCCGCAGACCCGCGAGCACATCCTGCTGTCGCGTCAGGTCGGCGTGCCGTACATCGTCGTGTTCCTGAACAAGGCCGACATGGTGGACGACGCCGAGCTGCTCGAGCTGGTCGAGATGGAAGTGCGCGAGCTGCTGACCAAGTACGACTTCCCGGGCGACGACACCCCGATCATCCACGGTTCGGCGCGTCTTGCGCTGGAAGGCGATCAGAGCGAAATCGGCGTGCCGTCGATCCTGCGTCTGGTCGAGGCGCTGGACACCTTCATTCCGCAGCCGGAGCGTGACGTCGACAAGCCGTTCCTGATGCCGGTGGAAGACGTGTTCTCGATCTCGGGCCGCGGCACCGTGGTGACCGGCCGTATCGAGCGCGGCATCATCAAGGTCGGCGACGAAATCGAAATCGTCGGTATCCGCGCGACCCAGAAGACGACGGTCACCGGCGTGGAAATGTTCCGCAAGCTGCTGGACCAGGGTCAGGCGGGCGACAACGCCGGTCTGCTGCTGCGCGGCACCAAGCGTGACGACGTGGAGCGCGGCCAGGTGCTGTGCAAGCCGGGCTCGATCAAGCCGCACACCGACTTCGAAGCCGAAGTGTATGTGCTGTCGAAGGACGAAGGCGGCCGTCACACCCCGTTCTTCAAGGGCTACCGTCCGCAGTTCTACTTCCGCACCACCGACATCACCGGCGCTTGCGAGCTGCCGGAAGGCGTCGAGATGGTGATGCCGGGCGACAACGTGAAGATGGTGGTCACGCTGATCAACCCGGTGGCGATGGACGAAGGCCTGCGCTTCGCGATCCGCGAAGGCGGCCGCACCGTCGGTGCCGGCGTGGTGGCGAAGATCATCAAGTGACGAATCGGCCCGTGCGCGCGTAAGCGCGCACGGCTTTGCCGATTCGTCATCCCCGCGAAAGCGGGGGTCCAGAGACGAGGTCGTAGCTCCGAAGTCCGGTTCCATCCCTCGTCAAAGGCTCGATGCTTCAAAGCGGCAATCCCCGGATAGCCGCCAGTTCCAAGAAATCCGCGACGGCCCAGCCGTCGCCGGTTTTCCCAACCGCAGCCCGCGGCCGCGGTTGGGAAAACCGGTAGTCAAACCCCGCCCGGATGGACAGGGCGGGGGTGTTTCTGCGACCCAGGGCCGAGTGCTTGCACTCTTCTCTCGGGTGCATGTAGAATGCGCGACCACCGTGCCACCCCTGTTCACGCCGGGGCGGCGCAACCAGCGAAATGAGGAGCAGGATGCCCCTCGTATTCGCCAGACAGGGACATGTCGCACGGCAGCGCTCCATACGTTCTGGGCCCGCAAGGGCATCCAAAGAACGCTGATGGAGCCCTTCCTGCGTTCTATTCCGTCTGGGCGGACCGGGTGACCGGGCCGCCTTAGCTTTTCCAGGCAGGGAAGCTCCGGGGCGAGGGTGTTGTCCTGGAGTGTTTGCATTTCGTGGGGCCGGCGCACCCAGAAGCCGTCCCGTCGCTCTTTCAACCAAGGAATTCCGTCATGGCGGACCAAAAGATCCGGATTCGGCTGAAGGCGTACGATCATCGTTTGATCGACCGTTCGGCCAGCGAGATCGTCGAGACGGCTAAGCGGACCGGCGCGCAAGTGCGCGGCCCGATCCCGCTGCCGACCAAGATCGAGCGTTACACCATCCTGGTGTCCCCGCACGTCGACAAAGACGCGCGTGACCAGTACGAAACCCGCACGCACAAGCGTGTGCTCGATATCGTCGACCCGAACGACAAGACCGTGGACGCGCTGATGAAGCTCGAACTCGCGGCTGGCGTCGACGTGCAGATCAAGCTGACCTGAGGCCACCACTATGACCGCGAAGAAATATTCGTTGGGCATCGTCGGTCGCAAGGCCGGCATGAGCCGCTTCTTCACTGAAGACGGCAAATCGGTTCCGGTGACCCTGATCGAGGCGACCCCGAACCGCATTACCCAGATCAAGACCACGGACACCGACGGCTACAGCGCCGTGCAGGTGACCGTCGGCGTGCGCCGCGCGGCGCTCGTCAACAAGCCCGAAGCCGGACACCTCGCCAAGGCGAAGGTCGAAGCCGGTCGCGGCTTGTGGGAACTGCGCGTGGAAGACGACAAGATCGGCGCGTTCGAAGTCGGCGGCGAGATCAAGGCCGACATCTTCGAAGTGGGCCAGATCGTCGACGTCCAGGGCATCACCAAGGGCAAGGGCTTCCAGGGCACGATCAAGCGCTGGAACTTCAAGATGGGCGACGCGACCCACGGTAACTCGCTGTCGCATCGTTCGCCGGGTTCTATCGGCCAGCGTCAGACGCCGGGCCGCGTGTTTCCGGGCAAGAAGATGTCCGGTCACATGGGTTTCGTTCAGCAGAGCACGCAGGGCCTGGAAGTGGTCAAGGTCGACGCCGAGCGCGGCCTGATCGCGATCAAGGGCGCCGTGCCGGGCGCTCCGGGCGGTGACGTGATCGTCCGCCCGTCGAGCAAGGGAGCATAACGATGGAACTTGCCATCAACGGTAGCGACAAGAAGCTGTCGGTTTCCGACGCCATCTTCGATCGCGAATTCAGCGAAGACCTGATTCACCAGGTGGTCGTGGCCTACCGCAACGCGGGCCGCGCCGGCACCAAGGCGCAGAAGACGCGTTCGGAAGTCAACGGCACCACCAAGAAGTCGAAGAAGCAGAAGGGCGGCGGTGCGCGTCATGGCGCGCTGACGGCTCCGATCTTCGTCGGCGGCGGCGTGACCTTCGCGGCCAAGCCGCGCAGCTTCGCCCAGAAGGTGAACCGCAAGATGTACCGCGCGGCGATCGCGTCGATCCTGTCGGAACTCAACCGCCAGGGCCGCATCACCGTCGTCGAAAAGCTCGACATCGACTCGCCGAAGACCTCGGGCATGATCTCCATGCTGAAGTCGCTCGACATGGGCCGTCGTCCGCTGCTCGTCACCGAGGAAGCATCCGAGAATCTGTACCTCTCGGCGCGCAACCTGCCTTACGTGGAAGTCCGCGACGTGCAGGGACTCGATCCGGTCGCCCTCGTCGGCGCCGATTCGATCGTGTTCACCGCCGATGCGGTCAAGAAGATCGAGGAGTGGCTGGCATGAACGACGCCAAGCTTTACAGCATCATCCGCGCGCCGCGCGTGTCCGAAAAGACCGCCCGTCTGCAGGAAGTCTCCAACCAATACGTCTTCGAAGTCGCGACGGACGCTACCAAGGCCGACATCAAGGTCGCCGTGGAAAAGCTGTTCGACGTCAAGGTCGAGGCTGTCAATGTGGTCAACGTGAAGGGCAAGAACAAAGCCTTCAAGTTCCGCATGGGCCGTCGCGCCGACTGGCGCAAGGCGTACGTGAAGCTGGCCGAAGGCCAGTCGATCGACGTGATGGCCAAGGCCTGAGGAAAGATCCATGGCATTGATGACATTCAAGCCCACGTCCGCCGGCCGCCGCAACGCGGTTCGCGTCGTGACCCCGGGCCTGCACAAGGGCGCGCCGCACGCGGCGTTGGTCGAAAAGCAGAGCAAGAGCGGCGGTCGTAACCACCACGGCCGCATCACCACCCGTCACATCGGCGGTGGCCACAAGCAGCATTACCGCATCATCGACTTCAAGCGCGACAAGGTCGGCATTCCGGCCCGCGTCGAGCGGATCGAATACGATCCCAACCGCACCGCGCACATCGCGCTGCTGTGCTACGTCGATGGCGAGCGTCGTTACATCATCGCCCCCAAGGGCCTGAAGGACGGCGATCAGGTGATCGCTGGCCGTGACGCCCCGATCCGCGTCGGCAACACGCTGCCGCTGAGCAACATCCCGGTCGGCTCCACGGTGCATTGCATCGAGATGAAGCCGGGCAAGGGCGCTCAGCTCGCCCGCGCCGCCGGCGCCGGCGTCCAGCTGGTCGCTCGCGAACAGGGTTACGCCACGCTGCGTCTTCGCTCCGGCGAAATGCGCAAGGTGCCGGTCGACTGCTGCGCGACCATCGGCGAAGTCGGCAACGACGAGCACAGCCTCGAGAAGCTCGGCAAGGCCGGCGCCAAGCGCTGGCGCGGTATCAAGCCGACCGTCCGCGGCGCCGCCATGAACCCCGTCGACCACCCGCACGGTGGTGGTGAGGCGAAGGCTGGCCAGGGCAACCCGCATCCGGTCACCCCCTGGGGTGTTCCGACCAAGGGTTACAAGACGCGCAAGAACAAGCGCACCACGCAATTCATCGTGCGCGATCGCAGGGGTTAATCGGCCATGGCACGTTCTCTCAAAAAAGGTCCGTTCGTCGACCACCATCTCATCAAGAAGGTGGAGACCGCGGGCAACAACAAGAAGCCGATCAAGACCTGGTCGCGCCGCTCGATGGTGCTGCCGGAAATGGTGGGCTTCACCATCGCCGTGCACAACGGCAAAAACCACATCCCGGTGCTGGTCAACGAAAACATGGTTGGCCACAAGCTTGGCGAATTCGCTCTGACCCGTACGTTCAAGGGTCACGGCGGCGACAAGAAGTCGGGTAAGTAAGGAGATGACCATGGAAGCGAAAGCCATCCTGCGCACCGCGCGCATCTCCCCGCAGAAGGCCCGCCTGGTCGCCGACCAAGTGCGCGGTCTGTCGGCCGAGCGCGCCGTCAACCTGCTGAAGTTCTCGGACAAGAAGGCAGCTGCACTGATCCGCAAGGTCGTGGAGTCCGCCATCGCCAACGCCGAGAACAATCAGGGCGCTGACATCGACGAGCTCAAGGTCACGACCATCATGGTGGACGAGGGTCCCGCACTGAAGCGCTTTATGGCTCGTGCGAAAGGCCGCGGCACCCGCATCCTCAAGCGCACCAGCCACATCACTGTGGTTGTGGGCGCCGGCAAGTAAGGCGGAGTCAGACAATGGGTCATAAAGTTCATCCGACCGGAATCCGCCTTGGTATCTCCAAGGACTGGAATTCCAAGTGGTTTGCCGGCAAGAAGCAGTATGCCGAGTACCTCGCCGCCGACCTCAAGGTCCGCGAGATGCTCCGCAAGAAGCTTGCTCAAGCGGGTATTTCCAAGATCTTCATCGAACGTCCGGCGAACAACGCCCGCGTGACGATCCACACCGCCCGTCCGGGCGTGGTGATCGGCAAGCGCGGCGAGGACATCGAGAAGCTGCGTAAGGAAGTCAGCACCCTGATGGGCGTTCCGGCGCACATCAACGTGACCGAGGTCCGCAAGCCGGAACTCGACGCGCAGCTGGTCGCCGAGTCCATCGCGCAGCAGCTCGAGCGCCGCATCATGTTCCGCCGCGCGATGAAGCGCGCGGTCGGCAACGCGATGCGCCTGGGTGCCCTGGGCATCAAGGTCAACGTCGCCGGCCGCCTCAACGGCGCCGAAATCGCGCGTTCGGAGTGGTACCGCGAAGGTCGCGTGCCGCTGCACACGCTGCGCGCCGACATCGACTACGGCTTCGCTGAAGCCAAGACGACGTACGGCATCATCGGCATCAAGGTATGGGTCTACAAGGGCGAAATCTTCGATTTCTCCCAGGTCGGCCAAGAGAAGCAGGACGATTCGCCGCGCAGCGATCGTGGTGACCGCGGCGATCGCGGTGATCGTAACGACCGCCCGGGCCGTCCTGCCCGCGAACAGAGGTAATCCATCATGTTGCAACCCAAGCGAACCAAGTACCGCAAGGTGCACAAGGGCCGCAATGATGGCCTGAGCTGGAGCGGCAATGCCGTTAGCTTCGGCGAATACGGCCTCAAGGCGACCGCGCACGGTCAGCTGACCGCGCGCCAGATCGAAGCGGCCCGCCGCTCGATCAGCCGCTACGTCAAGCGCGGCGGCAAGATGTGGATCCGCGTGTTCCCGGACAAGCCGATCACCAAGAAGCCGATCGAAGTCCGAATGGGCTCCGGTAAGGGCAACGTCGAGTACTGGGTCGCCCAGATCCAGCCCGGTCGCATGATTTACGAGATCGAAGGCGTGGCCGAAGACGTGGCGCGTGAAGCGTTCCGCCTGGCCGCCGCCAAGCTCTCGGTGACCACCACTTTCGTTACCCGGACGGTGCGCTAATGGAACTCAAGCAACTGCGCCAGAAGTCGGCGGACGAGCTCAAGGCCCACCTGGTCGACCTGCACAAGGAGAGCTTCGCTCTGCGCATGCAGAAGGCCACCGGTCAGCTCGCAAAGACCCATGAAGCCCGCCGTGTGAAGCGCGAGATTGCTCGCGTGAACATGCTGCTGGGCGAGAAGAAGTAAGGACCCGCCATGACCGACAACAATACAGACAAGGCGCTGCGCACGGTTGAAGGCCGGGTCGTCAGCAACAAGATGGACAAGACCGTCACCGTGCTCGTCGAGCGCCAGGTCAAGCACGCGCTGTACGGCAAGTACATCCGTCGCTCGACCAAGCTCCACGCCCACGACGCCGAAAACGCCTGCAAGGAAGGCGATATCGTGCGGGTGAAGGAAATTGCTCCGATGTCCAAGACCAAGAACTGGAGCGTGGTTGAAATCGTCAGCCGCGCGGCCATTTAAGAGGAGGCTGAACCATGATCCAGATGCAAAGCTACCTCGGCGTGGCCGACAACTCCGGTGCTAAGGAAGTGATGTGCATCAAGGTGCTCGGCGGCTCCAAGCGCCGTTACGCGCACATTGGCGACATCATCAAGGTCACCGTGAAAGACGCGATCCCGCGTGGCAAGGTCAAGAAGGGCGACGTCTATGACGCCGTCGTGGTTCGCACCCGCAAGGGTGTGCGCCGTCCGGACGGCTCGCTGATCCGCTTCGATGGCAACGCCGCGGTGTTGCTCAACAACAAGCATGAGCCGATCGGCACCCGTATCTTCGGACCCGTGACTCGCGAGCTTCGCTCGGAGAAGTTCATGAAGATCGTCTCGCTCGCGCCTGAAGTGCTCTGAGCGGAGGAACTAGACCATGAACCGTATCAAGAAGGGCGATCAAGTGATCGTCACTGCCGGCAAGGACAAGGGCAAGAAGGGCGATGTGGTGCGCGTGCTCGGCGACAAGGTCGTCGTGTCGAACATCAACATCATCAAGCGCCACACCAAGCCGAATCCGCAGGCCAACCAGCCGGGCGGCGTGATCGAGCGCGAAGCGCCGATTCACATTTCCAACGTCATGCTGTTCAACCCGGCCTCCGGCAAGGGCGAGCGCATCGGTTTCAAGGTACTGGAGGATGGACGCAAACTGCGTGTGTTCCGCTCCAGTGGTGAGGCGGTTGACGCCTGAGGAATGCTGAAATGACCACCCGTCTGGAAGAGTTCTACAAGAAAGAAGTGGTTCCGGTGCTGACTGAGAAGTTCGGCTACAAGAACCCGATGGAAGTGCCGCGCCTCGTCAAGATCACCCTGAACATGGGCGTGGGCGAAGCGGCCACCAACAAGAAGATCCTGGAAAATGCCGTTGCGGACATGACCAAGATCGCCGGCCAGAAGCCGATCGTGACCAAGTCCCGCGTGTCGGTGGCTTCGTTCAAGATCCGCGACGGCTGGCCGATCGGCGCCAAGGTCACCCTGCGTCGCGCCAAGATGTACGAGTTCCTCGACCGCCTGGTCAACATCTCGTTGCCGCGCGTGCGCGACTTCCGTGGTGTCTCCGGCCGTTCGTTCGACGGCCGTGGCAACTACAACATGGGCGTCAAGGAACAGATCATCTTCCCGGAAATCGATTTCGACCAGGTCGACGCGCTGCGCGGCATGGACATCGCGATCACCACGACCGCGAAGACCGATGCCGAGGCCAAGGCCCTGCTCGAAGCCTTCCGCTTCCCGTTCCGCAACTGAGTCTAGGATTGAACAATGGCTAAGACTTCCATGATCAACCGCGACATCAAGCGGACCAAGCTGGCGAAGAAGTACGCCGGCAAGCGTGATGCGCTCAAGAAGATCATCTCCAGCGACAACTCGTCGTACGAAGAGAAGGCCGAGGCGGTCATCAAGCTGCAGAAGCTGCCGCGCGACTCCTCGCCGAGCCGCCAGCGCAACCGCTGCGTCCTGACCGGCCGTTCGCGCGGCGTCTACAGCAAGTTCGGCCTCGGCCGCAACAAGCTGCGCGAAGCCACCATGCGCGGCGATGTGCCGGGCCTGCGTAAGGCAAGCTGGTAAATCTCTGGTACGATAGCCGGCTACCCGGTTCAACCGCCGCGGCCCTCGGGCCGCGGCGGCGTTATTGAAAACGCTGTAATCCGTTGTAATTACTACTGAAATTCGCAATCCCGCGGATATCGGTGCTACTCATAGGTGACTCACAATGAGCATGACTGATCCCATCGCCGACATGCTGGTCCGCATCAAGAATGCGGCCGCTGTGCGCAAGCAGACGGTGAAAATGCCCGCTTCCAAGATCAAGGTGGCGATCGCCGCCGTGTTGAAGGACGAGGGTTACATCCTGGATTCGCGCGTGACCGAAGTCGGTCCGGGCAAGTCCGAACTCGAAATTTCGCTGAAGTACTACGAAGGCAAGCCGGTGATCGAGCGCCTGCAGCGCTACTCCCGCTCGGGCCTGCGTCAGTACCGCGGCAAGGACGCGATCCCGAAGGTCCTCGGCGGCTTGGGTATCGCGATCATCTCCACCTCCAAGGGCATCATGACCGATGCGCAGGCGCGCCAGCAGGGCGTCGGCGGTGAAGTCCTGTGCTTCGTGGCTTAAGGGAGTAAACGACCATGTCCCGAGTTGCCAAGAAGCCGATCGCTCTCCCGAAGGGCGTCGAACTCAACATCCAGGCCGATTCGATCGCCGCCAAGGGCCCGAAGGGCACCCTGTCGATCGGTAAGCCGGCCGCCATCAGCCTCAAGGTCGAGAACGGCGAAGCGCTGTTCACCACCGAAGACGCGGCGCTGATCCCGCTGACCGGTACCCTGCGCGCGATCCTCGCCAACATGGTGAAGGGCGTGTCCGAAGGCTTCGAGCGCAAGCTCGAGCTGGTCGGCGTCGGTTACCGCGCCTCGATGCAGGGCGCCGACCTGAACCTGGCCCTGGGTTTCTCCCATCCGGTCCTGTTCAAGGCTCCGGAAGGCATCACCATCGCGACCCCGACCCAGACCGAAATCCTGGTCCAGGGCGCGGACAAGCAGCGCGTCGGTGAAGTTGCCGCCAAGATCCGCGGTTTCCGTCCGCCGGAGCCCTACAAGGGCAAGGGTGTGAAGTACGCCGGCGAAGTCATCATCCGCAAGGAAGCCAAGAAGGCCTAACGGGTAGGGCGCCGGTCCCGCACCGGCTCCCACGACACCAAGCCTTCAGCTTTCGGAGATCAGAACATGAACAAGAACATCGCTCGTCTGCGCCGCGCCAAGTCGACCCGGTCGCACATCCGCAATCTCGGCGTCGCCCGTCTGACCGTGCTGCGCACCGGTCAGCACCTGTACGCCCAGGTCTTCACCGCCGACGGCTCCAAGGTCCTGGCTTCGGCCTCGACCGTGCAGGCCGACGTCAAGGAAGGCCTGAAGAACGGCAAGAACGCCGAAGCCGCCGTCAAGGTCGGCAAGATGATCGCCGAGCGCGCCAAGGCCGCGGGCATCGAGAAGGTCGCGTTCGACCGCTCGGGCTACCGCTACCACGGCCGCATCAAGGCGCTGGCCGATGCCGCTCGCGAAGGCGGTTTGCAGTTCTAAGTCTTTCGAGACTTGAAAGCGTGGAGATTCGTCTCCACGCCTTCTGCACGAAATAGTTTCACCTGCCGACGCGGGCCGCGTCGGGCGCCATGGTGGATTCCTGCCATAGGTGCGGCACCCGAACCACATCACAATCATAAGCGGCCACGCCGCAAATCCCATTAATCAACGAGACACCGAAATGGCAGACGATAGAGCCCCGCGGGGCCGCGACCGTGATCGCAACCGCGAAGAGATCGACGACGGCATGATCGAGAAGCTGATCGCGGTCAACCGCGTCAGCAAGACCGTCAAGGGCGGTCGCCAGTTCACCTTCACCGCGTTGACGGTGGTCGGTGACGGCAACGGCAAGGTCGGCTTCGGCTACGGCAAGGCGCGCGAAGTGCCGGTCGCGATCCAGAAGTCGATGGAATACGCCCGCAAGGCGATGAACAACGTGGACCTCAACGGCGGCACCTTGTGGCATGCCGTGAAGTCGGGCCATGGCGCGGCGCATGTGTACATGCAGCCGGCGTCGGAAGGTACCGGCGTGATCGCCGGCGGCGCGATGCGCGCCGTGCTCGAAGCGGTCGGCGTCAAGAACGTGTTGGCCAAGGCCACCGGTTCGCGTAACCCGATCAACCTGGTTCGCGCCACGCTCAAGGGTCTGACCGGCATGCATTCGCCGGCCAAGATCGCGGCCAAGCGCGGCAAGAAGGTGGAGGATCTCAACCATGGCTAAGGCTGCTAACACGCCCGTCGAAGGCGGCACCGTCACGGTGCGCCTGGTCAAGGGTCTGCGTGGCTGTCAGTCGCGTCACCGCCTGTCGGTGAAGGCGCTCGGCCTGAACAAGCTCAACGACGTGCGGACGCTGAAAGACAGCCCGCAGGTTCGTGGCCTGATCAATACGGTCCACTACCTGGTTCAGGTCGAGGGCTAAGGAGCACATCATGCGTCTCAATACACTCAAGCCGGCTGACGGCGCCCGCGAAGACCGCAAGCGCGTCGGTCGCGGTATCGGTTCGGGCCTCGGCAAGACCGCGGGCCGCGGCCACAAGGGTTCGTTCGCGCGTTCGGGCAAGGGCAAGATCAAGGCCGGTTTCGAAGGCGGCCAGATGCCCATGCAGCGTCGTCTGCCGAAGATCGGCTTCCGCTCCAAGCTGAAGAACGACACGGCCGAAGTGCTGCTGTATCAGCTGGACAAGCTGGAAGCCGGCGAGATCGATTTCGCCGCGCTCAAGGCCGCCAAGCTGGTTCCGAGCAACGCCAAGCAGGCCAAGATCGTGAAGAAGGGCGAGCTGACCAAGAAGTTCGTGCTCAAGGGCGTGCTGGCCACGGCCGGCGCGAAGGCCGCGGTCGAAGCGGCCGGCGGCAAGGTCGAGGAGTAAGGGCTCAATGGCGCGCAGCGGCAACGCAATGGCTGGAATCGGCGGCGGACTCGGTAAGTTCACCGAGTTGCGTCAGCGTTTGCTGTTCGTCATCGGCGCGTTGATCGTCTATCGCATCGGTAGCTACATCCCGGTGCCGGGTATCAACCCGGAGGCGATGGTCAAGTTCATGGAGACCAAGCAGGGCACCATCGTGGACATGTTCAACATGTTCTCCGGTGGCGCTCTGCACCGCTTCAGCCTGTTCGCGTTGAACGTGATGCCGTACATCTCGGCGTCCATCATCGTGCAGCTGCTGGTGCAGATCGTGCCGAGCCTGAAAGCCATCCAGAAGGAAGGCGAATCGGGCCGTCGCAAGATCAATCAATGGTCGCGCATGGGTGCGATTCCGCTGGCGATCTTCCAGGCCTGGGGCATCGCCACGGGCCTGCAGTCGAGCCTCGCGCCCGACGGCACGCCGGTGGTCTACGCACCGGGCATGGGCTTCATCCTGACCGCGGTGATCGCCTTGACGGCGGGCACCATGTTCCTGATGTGGCTGGGCGAGCAGATCACCGAGCGCGGCGTCGGCAACGGCGTTTCGCTGATCATCTTCGCGGGCATCGTCGCCGGCCTTCCGGCCGCGGTGATCCAGATGTTCGAGCAGATCCGCAACGGCGACATGAGTCCGATCGTGGCGATCCTGATCATCGCCCTGGTGGTGGCCTTCACCTACCTGGTGGTGTTCGTCGAACGCGGCCAGCGTCGGATCACGGTCAACTACGCGCGTCGTCAGGGCGGTCGTAACGCCTACATGAATCAGGCGTCGTTCCTGCCGTTGAAGCTCAACATGTCGGGCGTGATTCCGGCGATCTTCGCCTCCAGCATCGTGATGTTCCCCGCGACCGCCGCGACTTGGTTCGCTCAGAGCAACAGCGGCAGCGGCGTGTCCGGTTTCCTTCAGCGCCTGAGCCAGTGGCTCAGCCCGGGCGAGCCGGTCCACATGATTCTGTATGCTGGCCTGATCGTCGGTTTCGCGTTCTTCTACACCGCGCTGGTGTTCAATTCGCAGGAAACCGCCGACAACCTCAAGAAGTCGGGCGCGCTGATCCCGGGCATTCGCCCCGGCAAGGCCACCGCGGACTACGTTGACGGCGTGCTGACCCGCTTGACGGCGGCCGGCGCAATTTACCTGGTGATCGTCTGCCTCCTTCCGGAGGTCATGCGGACCCAGCTCGGCACCTCGTTCTACTTCGGCGGTACTTCGCTGTTGATCGTGGTGGTCGTGATCATGGATTTCATCGCTCAAATCCAGGCTCATCTGATGTCGCATCAGTACGAGAGCCTGTTGAAGAAAGCGAACTTGAAGGGCGGCTCGCGCGGCGGTCTCGCGCGCGGGTGAGTCAGGACCGTTCCGCGCGCCAGAGTAGCGCGCGGGGCTGGGCAGGGCAGGTCATCGCATTGTTCAGCCAGTTCGGACTCGTCGCCGGAGCATGGGCACACTCCCCATGCCGTGGTTCCGTGGCACCTTTGGTGCCGCGGGGCTTCCTATTAACCCGAGACCTAGATATAATTTCCAGTTCACTCCGCCGGGATTAATCCGTCTCGGCCGCCAAATCAGTTGGAGATCGCCTTATGGCGCGTATTGCGGGCGTTAATTTGCCTGCCCAGAAGCATGTCTGGGTTGGCCTGCAAAGCATTTTCGGCATCGGCCGTACCCGTTCGAAGCAGATCTGCCAGACGGCGGGTGTGACTTCGACCACGAAGATCCGTGACCTGTCCGAGCCCGAAGTCGAGCGCTTGCGCGCCGAAGTCGGCAAGTTCGTGGTCGAAGGCGACTTGCGTCGCGAGGTCGGTATTGCGATCAAGCGTTTGATGGACCTGGGCTGCTACCGCGGCCTGCGTCACCGCCGCGGCTTGCCGCTGCGTGGTCAGCGCACGCGTACCAACGCACGTACCCGCAAGGGTCCGCGCAAGGCCATCAAGAAGTAAGGGAACCTAGACCATGGCCAAGCCGGCAGCAGTCAAGACCAAGAAGAAGATCAAGCGCATCGTCACCGACGGTATCGCCCACGTCCACGCTTCTTTCAACAACACCATCATCACGATCACCGACCGCCAGGGCAACGCGCTCTCGTGGGCGACCTCGGGCGGCGCGGGTTTCCGCGGTTCCCGCAAGTCGACCCCGTTCGCCGCCCAGGTGGCAGCCGAAAAGGCCGGCCGTGCTGCGCTCGACTACGGCGTCAAGTCGCTGGAAGTGCGCATCAAGGGCCCGGGTCCGGGTCGTGAGTCCGCCGTTCGTTCCTTGAACAACGTCGGTTACAAGATCATCAACATCATCGACGTGACGCCTATCCCGCACAACGGGTGCCGTCCGCCGAAGAAGCGTCGCGTCTGAGGAGCTGAAGAAAAATGGCTCGTTATATTGGCCCCACCTGTAAGCTCGCCCGTCGCGAAGGCGCCGATCTCGGTCTGAAGTCGTCCGCTCGCGCGCTCGACTCGAAGTGCAAACTGGAACAGAAGCCCGGTCAGCACGGCCCCACCGCCCGCAAGGGCAAGCTGTCCGACTACGCCACCCAGCTTCGTGAGAAGCAGAAGGTCAAGCGTATCTACGGTCTGCTGGAACGTCAGTTCCGCAACTACTACAAGAAGGCCTCGACCAAGAAGGGCAACACCGGCGAGAACCTGCTGCAGTTGCTGGAAACCCGTCTCGACAACGTCGTCTACCGCATGGGCTTCGCCGTGACTCGTCCGGCTGCCCGTCAGCTGGTCTCGCACCGCGGCGTCACCGTCAACGGCAAGTCGGTCAACCTTCCGTCGTACCAGGTCAAGGCCGGCGACGCGATCGCGTTGTCCGAGCGCGCCCAGAAGCAGCTTCGCGTGCAGGAATCCCTGACCGTGTCGTCGCAGATGGACCTGTCGCCGTCGTGGGTCGAAGTGGACAGCAAGAAGTTCAGCGGCGTGTTCAAGGCGGTTCCGGATCGTGCGGATCTGCCGGCCGACATCAACGAAGCGCTGATCGTCGAGTTGTACAGCAAGTAATAGTGCAGGGCATCCGCCGGCGTCCCTCAGGATCCGGCGGAGAACCCGCAACCCAGGTCGGTGCGCCATGCGCACCGGCCGCTCTCTCGTTAAGAGAGGGCTCCAAGAGCTAAAGCCTCCCGCCGCCCCCCGGTGGAGGTCATTGGAGACACCGAAACATGACGGTTACCGCCAATCAGGTACTGCGCCCGCGTGGTCCGCAGATCGAACGCCTCACCGGCAATCGCGCGAAGGTCGTGATCGAGCCGCTGGAGCGCGGTTACGGCCACACGCTGGGCAACGCGCTGCGGCGCGTGCTGCTGTCGTCGATCCCGGGTTTCGCCATCACCGAGGTCGAAATCGATGGCGTGCTGCATGAATACACCACGGTCGAAGGTCTGGAAGAGGACGTGCTGGAGGTTCTGCTGAACCTCAAGGACGTCGCCATCCGCATGCACACCGGCGACGCGTCGACGCTGTCGCTGGCCAAGCAGGGTCCCGGCATCGTCACCGCCGGCGACATCAAGACCGACCACAACGTCGAAATCCTCAACACCGACCACGTGATCTGCCACCTGACCAAGGATACGGCGATCAACATGCGTCTGAAGATCGAACGCGGTTTCGGCTACCAGCCGGCGGCTTCGCGCCGTCGTCCGGACGAAGAAACCCGCGCGATCGGTCGTCTGATGCTGGACGCGAGCTTCTCGCCGGTCCGTCGCGTCGCCTACGCGGTGGAAGCCGCGCGCGTCGAGCAGCGCACCGACCTCGACAAGCTGGTGCTGGACATCGAAACCAACGGCACGATCGACGCCGAGGAAGCCGTGCGCACCGCCGCCGACATCCTCACCGATCAGCTGTCGGTGTTCGGCGACTTCACCCACCGCGACCGCGGTGCGGCGAAGCCGGCCACCAGCGGCATCGATCCGATCCTGCTGCGCCCGATCGACGATCTCGAGCTCACCGTGCGTTCGGCCAACTGCCTCAAGGCCGAGAGCATCTACTACGTCGGCGATCTGATCCAGAAGACCGAAGTCGAGCTGCTCAAGACCCCGAACCTCGGCAAGAAGTCGCTCACCGAGATCAAGGAAGTGCTGGCTCAGCGCGGCCTGTCGCTCGGCATGAAGCTGGAAAACTGGCCGCCGGCCGGCATCGCTTCGCATGGGATGATGGGGTGAGAGCCAGCGTTTGCGCGGCATAGCCGCGCGCTGGCTCGAACGCCCGGCGCGCTGCGCCGGGCCGGGAACGAAAAGAGTCCACGCCGAGGCCAGCCGAAGCGTGGATTTCTGATTCGAACCCAGCTCCACCTGCAAGACCGCTTCACGCAGCACCTATCCCGACGGACATTCAAGTCCGCGGTACGCCGATCAAGGACCGATCGGTTCGGACCACCCGCAGTCCAATGTTCCAACGCCTGGATGGCGACAGCGAAGTCCAACCGTTTCAACATTCATCAGGAATCACAGTCATGCGCCATCAGAAATCCGGCCGTAAGTTCAGCCGCACCAGTGCTCACCGCGACGCCATGTTCACCAACATGGCCGCCTCGCTGATCAAGCACGGTCTCATCCGCACCACCCTGCCGAAGGCCAAGGAGCTGCGTCGCGTCGCCGAGCCGCTCATCACCCTGGCAAAGAAGGACGGCGTGGCCAATCGCCGCCTGGCGTTCTCGCGCCTGCGTGACAAGGAAGCCGTCGGCACCTTGTTCGTCGAACTCGGCCCGCGCTACGCGTCGCGTCCGGGCGGTTACCTGCGCATCCTCAAGTGCGGTTTCCGCGCTGGCGACAATGCGCCGATGGCCTACGTCGAGCTGGTCGATCGTCCGCAAGCCGCGGCCGAGTAATTCCGCCGCGTCGGGCGACCGGCGCAGCGACGTTCCATCTGCAAGCCTCTACCGTCCATGGCCGTTCGCGGTCGTGGCGGCAGCCAGCAAAGCCCCGGCCTCGGCCGGGGTTTTTGCGTTCTGGCAACGGTTACTCGCGCAACGGTTGCGGTCGAAAGCGACGCGCCGTGGCAGGGTTCGGTCGTCCCATGCATCGGAGGGGTTTTCAGGGTCGTGAACGGGGCGGCAACTTTCGTCCCCGGGCGCAGTCGATGTTGCTGCGACGAAATGCCGCGTTGCGAAACTACATGCCGATCCGACATTGGCACGACCCGACCCAGACCCGTATGGTGTGAGCATGAACCCCTTCAAAGCCTCCTTCCGGATTCAATTTCTGCTTGGTTTTCTGGCCTGCGCGGGCCTGCTCGCGTATGCCTTCTACCTGCAGCTCTACGAGCACCTCGAGCCGTGTCCGCTGTGCATCTTCCAGCGCGTGGCGTTCGCCGCGCTCGGCCTGGTGTTCCTGCTCGGCGCGCTGCACGGCCCCAAGAAGCCCGGCGGGCGTCGCGGTTACGGCGTGCTGGCCCTGCTAGCCTCGCTGGGCGGCATCGCGGTCGCCGGTAATCACGTGCGCCTGCAACACCTGCCGCCGGACCAGGTCCCGGCCTGCGGCCCGGGTCTGAACTACATGCTCGACGCGATGCCGATCACCGGCGTGATCAAGAAGGTCATGACCGGCTCGGGCGAATGCGCCAACGTGGACTGGACCTTCCTGGGCCTGTCCATGCCGGCCTGGAGCCTGATCTGCTTCGTCGTGCTGGCGCTGTGGGCGGCCTATGCCGCGTTCCGCGGCCGTTGAATCAGATAAGCCTGCCGTCCCTTCGCTATCTCCACCCACCCATCCATCCCAACCACCCACCACACACCGCGACACCAACTGGAATCAAGGAAATGAGCGCTTCCGATCGCAACAGCAACCTCCGTGCCGTCAACCTGCCCGCCGACTGGAGCCCGACCTCCTGGCGCGAGCGCACCGCACTGCAGTTGCCCAGCTATCCGGACGCGGCCGATCTTGAATCCGCGTTGCAGGAATTGCGTCAGCTGCCGCCGTTGGTGACCTCGTGGGAGATTCTTTCGCTCAAGCAGCAACTGGCCGAGGCACAGGAAGGCAAGCGATTTTTGCTGCAAGGCGGCGACTGCGCCGAGAGCTTCGACCAGTGTTCCTCGGACGTGATCTCCAACCGTCTGAAGGTGCTGCTGCAGATGAGCCTGGTGCTGGTCCACGGCATGCGCAAGCCGGTGGTGCGGGTCGGGCGTTTCGCCGGCCAGTACGCCAAGCCGCGTTCGGCCGACAGCGAGACCATCGATGGCGTGACCCTGCCGAGCTACCGCGGCGACATGGTCAACGCGCCGGCCTTCAACGAGGCCGCGCGCCGGCCCGACCCGCGTCGCATGATCAAGGGCCACGCGCGTTCGGCGATGACGATGAACTTCGTGCGCGCGCTGATCGACGGCGGTTTCGCCGACCTGCACCATCCCGAGTACTGGAACCTGAGCTGGGTCGGTCATTCGCCGCTGGCCGACGAATATCGGCGCATGGTCAACGCGATCGGCGACGCGGTGCGCTTCATGGAGACCTTGTCGGGTTCGGAAGTGCACAACCTCAACCGCGTGGATTTCTACACTTCGCACGAAGCGTTGCTGCTGCCGTACGAAGAGTCGATGACCCGACAGGTGCCGCGTCACTGGGGCCACTTCAATCTCAGCACCCACTACCCGTGGATCGGCATGCGCACCGCCGCGGTCGATGGCGCCCATGCCGAGTACTTTCGCGGCATCCGCAACCCGATCGCGCTCAAGGTCGGTCCGTCGGTCACGCCGGATCAGCTGCTGCGCACGATCGACCTGCTCAATCCCGAGGACGAGCCGGGCCGGTTGACCTTCATCCATCGCATGGGCGCGACCGCGGTCGCCGAGAAGCTGCCGCCGCTGCTCGATGCGATGCGTCGCGACGGTCGTCGCGTGCTGTGGGTGTGCGATCCGATGCACGGCAATACCGAAAGCACGAGCAATGGTTACAAGACTCGTCGCTTCCGCAACATCCGCGCCGAGATCGAGACTTCGTTCGAGTTGCATGCCGCGGCCGGCACGCGCCTGGGCGGCGTCCATCTGGAGCTGACCGGCGAAGACGTGACCGAATGCCTGGGCGGCGCGCGAGAGCTGACCGAGAGCGATCTCGAGCGCGCTTACCGTTCCACGGTCGATCCGCGTCTGAACTACGAACAGGCGCTGGAAGTGGCGATGCTGATCGTGCGCAAGCAGGCCCAGATCGCGGCGCCGGCCTGAGGCGGGTGGTCGGTCATCGGTTCGCAAGGACCATGAGCGGCGAACGTAATCGGGCCTTGATGGCGGCGGGTGCGCTTAGCGCGCTCGCCGCCTTTTTGCATCTGGGGTGCATCGTGTTTGGCGCGCCGTGGTATCGCGCCTTAGGTGCCGGCGAGTGGATGGCGCAGGCTTCGATCGCGGGTCACTGGTATCCGGTGGTCGCCACGCTGGTGATCGCCTCGGTGCTGACGGTCTGGTCGCTGTACGCGTTTTCCGCGGCGGGTGTGTTGCGGCGATTGCCATTGCTGCGCACGGTGTTGTGTCTGATCACCGCGGTGTATCTGCTGCGCGGGCTGGCGGCGGTGCCGATGATGAGTGTGTTTCCGGGGCGCAGCGTGAGTTTCTGGCTGTGAAGTTCGGGGATTTGCCTGGGCATCGGCGTGGTGCATCTGATCGGTTTGCTGCAGGTGTGGAAACGGCCTGGTCGGTCGGTGTGATGCGAGCTTCAATGCGGATAGCAGAAACCCGCCGATGAGGCGGGTTTTTGGTTTTTGGGACGCGGCGGTGGAACGCGCTTGCGTCGTGTGTGCGATGTCGCGGTCGCGGCTTGCGCCGCTCCTACAGGGGGCTGACGCGGCAACGATGGCGGGCGATCGTTGTGTGGAGACGTCACCTGCCGTTTCGCGCGAAGGGTTGCCTTCGCGCCATGGACCATCGCCGGTGGTTTCGATCCCGGCGGGTGGACGTCGCGCGATCGACGCCAGCGAACTCAGGGGCTCAGCGTCACCCGATACCCCGGCGGCGTGCGTGCCAGGGTCAGTTGTTCGAAGGCGTAGCCCAGCGACAGCAGTTGCGCGTCGCTCCAGCGCTTGCCCATGAACACCAGGCCGATCGGCAGGCCGGAGGCGTCGCCCATCGGCACGGTCAGGCTCGGGTAGCCGGCGACCGCGGCCGCGCCCCAACTGGCGCCGCCGAAGGGATCGCCGTTGACCGGATCGACCATGAAAGCCGGGGTGGTGGCCGGCGCGATCAGCGCATCGAGCTTGTGCCGCTTGAGCGTCGCGTCGATGCCCTGCGGGCCGGCGAGCTGCCGCGCCTGGGCGGCGAACTTGCGATAGGCCGGGTCCTTGAGGCCGCCCTTCTTGTTGGCCTGCTCGAACAATTCCTGGCCGAAGTAAGGCTGCTCGCGCGCGGCGTGGGCCTGGTTGAACGCGATCAGTTCGCTCAGCGTCTTCACCGGCGCGCCGCTCTCGCGCAGATAACGCTCCAGGCCGTCCTTGAACTCGTAACGCAGCACCTCGCCCTCGGCGCGGTCCCATTGGCCCGCGGTGGCGATCTTGACCTCGACGATGGTGGCGCCGGCGTCGCGCAGGGTCTTGAGCGCGCGTTCGAGCGCGGCGTCGATCGCCGGCAACTGACCGACACCCGATTCGCGCAGCAGGCCCAGGCGTGCGCCTTGCAGCGCGTCGCCGTTCAAGCCACCGACGTAATCGGCCAGACGCTTGTCGGCGCCGGCCAGCGCGGCGCTGTCGCCGCCGGCTTCGGCCGACGCGAGCACGCTGAGCAATTGCGCGGCGTCGGCGACGCTGCGCGCCATCGGCCCGGCGGTGTCCTGGCTGTGCGAGATCGGAATGATGCCCTGGCGACTGACCAGCCCGACCGTGGGCTTGAACCCGACCAGTCCGTTCATGGCTGCCGGGCACAGGATGCTGCCGTCGGTTTCGGTGCCGACGCCGACCGCGGCCAGGCTGGCGGCGATCGCCGCGCCGGTGCCGCTGCTGGAGCCGCAGGCGGTGCGGTCGAGCACGTAGGGATTGCGGGTCAGGCCGCCGCGGCCGCTCCAGCCGGAGATCGAATGGGTCGAGCGGAAATTCGCCCATTCGCTGAGGTTGGTCTTGCCCAGGATCACCGCGCCGGCGCGGCGCAGCGCGGCGACGATCGGCGCGTCGGTCTTGGGATGGTGTTCGGCCAGCGCCAGCGAGCCGGCCGAATTGACCATCGGCGTGGCGTCGATGTTGTCCTTGATCAGCACCGGGATGCCGTGCAGCGGGCCGCGCAGCTGGCCGGCCTTGCGTTCTTCGTCGAGCTTGCGCGCTTCGGCGATCGCGTCGGGGTTGAGTTCGATCACCGCGTTGAGCTGCGGGCCGGCGTCGTCGAGCGCGGCGATGCGATCGAGGTAGCCCTGGGTCAGGCGGACGCTGCTGAGCTCGCCGCTGGCCATGCGCGCGCTCAGCGCGGCGGTGTCGGCTTCGGCCAGGCGCAGCGGGTCGGTCGGCAGGAAGCCCTTGGCGGCTTCGTCGGAGGCCACCACCGGCCGCGGCGCGCGCACGGCCTGGGTGCCGGCGCATCCGGCCAGCGCGAGGGTCAGCGCCGCGAGACCGAGGCGGGCGGTGCAATGAAAGGCGGGCATGGCCGGTTCCTGATCGTGGCGCGCGAGCGATTCGCCCGAGTATGCCCGCAGTCGGCGACGCGGCAAGCCTGTTCGAACGGCCCAGGATCCCGAACGTAGCGGCGGGGTGCCTGCGTGCTTGCATCGTGCGGTGTGGATGGCACCGTTACGATGTCTGATGGCGTCGTCGTGGCCCGGTTTGGGTGGTCGCGGCTACGTGGATTTTTTATTCGAAAGGATGCAGCGATGAATTTGACGATCCCGATTCAAGCCGCGCCGCGCGATCCGCGGATCGATGCAGCCATCGTCCGTCTGCTGAGCAATCGCGACGACTCCATCGAAGGCACGTTCTGCTATGGACTGTTCGAGTGCGGCTTGTTCGATGCGGGCTTGTTCGAATCGCTGGTCGCCGACATGCAACTGGTATCGAGCGACGCGGCCGCGCGCGACGCGCATCGCGCGACCATCGTCTGGATCGCGCTGGGCGTGTGCCGATGCGTGTTTTCCCATTTCGACGTCGACGACGGCTATCGGATCGTCAATCTCGACGACGCGCTGTATTCGACATGGAGCGGCGATTATTTCGAGCGGCTGCGTGCGCTACTCGTCTGACGGTACCGAAGCAGGTCGCCGACGCGGCGTCAGTCGGTCGCGGCCTTGGCGTCCGTCGCGCGCAGACGGCGGTAGACGAACTCCGGCGCCGGCGCGGCCGACTCGGCTTCGGCCAGGGCGCGAACCCGCGCATGATCGGGTGATTTCTCGCACACCGGATCGAGGGTGTCGGCGCGGCCGCTGAGCGCCAGCGCCTGGCAGCGGCAACCGCCCCAGTCGATTTCGCGGCGTTCGCAGCCGCGGCAGGGTTCGGGCATCCAGTCGGTGCCGCGGTAGCGCACGAACGCGTCGGAGTCGCGCCAGATGTCGCCGAGGCTGCGTTCGCGCACCGAGTCGAAGCGCAACTCGGTCAGGGTTTCGGCGGCGTGACACGGCAGCACCTTGCCGTCCGGAGTGATGTTGACGAAGCGCTGCGCCCAGCCGCCCATGCAGGCCTTGGGCCGGCGCGCGTAATAGTCGGGAGTGACGTAGTCGATGGTCAGGCGGCCGCGCAGACGCTGGCGCGCGTCCTCGACCACCGCGGTGACCGCATCGAGTTGCGCGCGCGTGGGCATCAGCGCGGCGCGATTGCTCAGGCCCCAGCCGTAGTACTGGGTGTGCGCGACTTCGAGCCGGCCCGCGCCCAGATCGAGTGCGAGCTCGATCATCTGCGCGACGCGTTCGGCGTTGTGCCGATGTACGACGGCGTTGAGGGTCAGCGGCAGATCGAGTTCGCCGCACCAACGCGCCAGCGCGAGCTTGCGTTCGTGGCTGCCGGCGTAACCGGCGATGCGGTCGGCGCCCGCGGCCTGGCTGTCCTGGATGCTCAGTTGCAGATGATCCAGGCCGGCCTGCTGCAATTCCTGCAAACGCTCGCGGGTGACGCCGACGCCGGAGGTGATCAGGTTGCAGTACAGCCCGAGCGCGCGCGCATGCCGCAGCAACTCGGGCAGGTCCTTGCGCAAGGTCGGTTCGCCGCCGGAGTAATGCACTTGCAGCACGCCGAGCTCGGCGGCCTGATCGAGCACGCGCAGCCAGTCGGCGGTGGCCAGTTCTTCGCGCATGCCGACCAGTTGCAGCGGGTTGGAGCAGTACGGGCACGACAGCGGGCAACGGTGAGTCAGTTCCAGCAGCACCGCCAGCGGTGGCGCGGGCGCGGCTGTCGGCGCCTTGCGTGGCGCAAGCTCCGGGGCGATGCCGGCGACGCTGGCGGCCTCGGCGCTCATGGCATCGGCGCGCCCAGCGTGAGCATGCGTTTTTCCAGCAAGGTCGCGAACAGTTCGATCACGTCGCCGTGCACTTGCTCAGGCTCGGCGCCGTATTCGGCAGCCAGCGCCTGCACGATGGTCTCGACGTCGCTGGCGGCGTCGACGCGGGCGAGCACGGCGTGGGCGATCTCATCGAGTTCGACCACCCGTTCCGGCGCGAGCAGCACCCATTGATCGCGTGCGCGATCGTGCTGCAGGCGAACCCCGGCGGGGAAGCGCGGCACCGCGCTCGCTTCGATCGTGGCGCTCATGCGGCGGCCTCATCCGGGCGAAACGCACCCGGCGGAATCAAGCGCGGTTCTACATACGCCAGATGCAGCGCATCGAGCATCGACCACAGCACCTCGCATTTGAACCGCAGCGCCGCGCACACGGCGTCCTGCTGCTCGCGGGTGAGGGCATGGCGCTTGACGTAGTCGAGGGCGAAGTCGGCGTCCTGCGGCGCCTGGTGCAGGCGCGAATCGAAGTAGGCCAGCGACTGGCGCGAGACGAAATCGTAATTGGCCAGCATGCCGCTGACCCGCTGGCCGATGATGGTCGGCGCGAACAGTTCGGTCAGCGACGAGGCGATCGCTTCGAGCAAACTGCGTTCGCGCACGAAATGGATATAGGCCTGCACCGCGAACCGCGTGGCCGGCAGCAGGGCGCGACCGGATTCGACCATCGCCCGGTCCAGGCCGAGCGCATCGGTCAGATGCAGCCAACGCGCGATGCCGCCGTCGCCGTCGCGCTCGCCGTCGTGATCGACGATGCGCTGGCGCCAGACCCGACGCAGTTGCGGATCCTCGATGCGCGCGAGCAGGGCGGCGTCCTTGAGTGGGATGCAGCGCTGGTATTCGAAACGGTTGAGCGCCCAGGCCTGGACCTGGCCGCGGTTCAACTGGCCGCTGTGCAGCAGGTGATGGAACGGGTGTTTGTCGTGATAACGCTCGGCGCCGATCGCGCGCAGCCGCGCTTCCAGTTGCGCCGGAGTCAACAGCGCATCGTCGCCGATGAAGTCGGTGTCGATCGCCTGGGTCGCGCTTGCGTTCACAGCTGCAGCTCCATGCCGTCCTCGGCGACTTCCCAGCCGTGCGCGCGCGCCTGCGCGCGTTCGGGCGAATGATCGTCGAGCAGCGGGTTGGTGGTGTTGAGATGGATGAACAGTTTGCGCCGCACTTCGAGCGGGGCGAATGCGGCGAGCGTGCCGCCGTCCTGGCCGCCGTCGCCGGCGATGTTCATATGCCCCATGCGCGCGCCGGTCTTGCTGCCGACGCCGGCGCGGACCATTTCGTCGTCGCGCCACAGGGTGCCGTCGAACAACACCAGCGAGGCGCCGTACAAACGTCGGCGCAGGTCGTCGGTCATCGCCGCGCAGCCGGGGATGTAGAGGAATCGTTCGCGGCCGTCGCTGATTTCCAGGCCGACCGTCTCTTCGTCGCCGCCTTGCAGGTTGCCGTTCGCGCGCGACTCCATGAACAACGGCACCTTGCCGGGCACGCTGAACGCGGTGACGCGCAGGCCCAGCGGCGCGTCATGGCCGGCGACATCGATCGGCTTATCCAGGGTCAGCGCTTTGCGCGCGACGTAATCGGGATGCAGCGAGTCGAAGATCGGATTCTGGCCGAGCACGTCGAGCACGCGTGCGCTCGCCCACAGGTCGAAGCGCTGGCGTTCGCGCATCGACAGCAAGCCGGCGATGTGGTCGATCTCGCCGCTGGTCAGCAGCACCGCTTCGATCGGCGAGTGGCGCAGGTCGCGTTTCGGCCACAGCGCGGGCTGGGCGAGGATCTGCTGGCGGAAGTCGGGCGAGGCGTTGATCAGCAGCCAGCGCTGGTCGTCGGCGCTGACCGCGATGCTGGCCTGGGTGCGGCGCTGGTGGCCGGGTTCCTGGCGCCACGCGCGCTGGCTGCCGGGGGTGTTGCAATTCCACTGCGGGTAGCCGCCTCCGGCCGCCGCACCGAGTACGAGGATGCGCATCACCGATGATCCATCGAATGGCTGCGCGGCCCCGGGCGCGTTGCGACGGCAGAGGCGGGCATGCTCAGAACAGATCGCCGGAGGAGTACGAATTGATTTCGCAGCCGACCGAGATTTCGCGGATCTGAGGCTTGGACCAGGTCTTCATGAGCGTTCCTCGTGGTGGGGAGTGAGCCGTGCCAGCATCGACAGCGCGCGCAGCGGCATGCGCGCGTCCGCATCGGATGGTTCGGATGCGCAGGCTGCGCGATGCGGCACGCGGCGTGCATCGCGGCCGATCGCCGCGACCTGGAAACCATACACCGGCGCGGCGCGCGATGCCTGTGACTGCAGCCCGATCGGGGTGGAACCGAGGCACGGTGCGGTTTAATCAGACGCTAACAATTAGGCCCGATCGGGGGAAGGTTCGAGTTTTTTGCGGGAGGGGCTACCTGCCCCGACGCCTTTTGATCAGATCACTTCGAAAGTTCAGGCGACCTGATCGAAAGGCGTCGGGGCAGGTAGCCCCTCCCACAAAAGACTTCGCGAGATTCGACGCGCGGATCGATGCCACAGCGATGCGACGGTTTCCGCGATTCGGTCGACCAGCGTCGGGGCTAAGACACTCGAAGCAGCGATTAATGCCGGCGCTTGAGGATGTCGCGCGCCAGCACCCACACCACGATCAGGTTGACGATCAGCACCGCCGTGGCCAGCCAGCCGGGATGGCGGAACATCGCGTAGACGTCGAACGGCAGGTACAGCGCGGCGCCGAGACAGCCCAGCCACGAGGCCCAGGCCTTGGCCTTCCACAGGCCCCAGGCTTCGATCAGGTGCAGCAATCCGTAGGCGAGCACGACCGCCGCGGCCAGATGCACCGAATGCGGGCTGATGGTGTGGGCGAGCCAGGCCAGCGAGCCGTGCTCGGGGTCCAGGTGGAAGCGCTTGATCAGTTCGCCGATCCAGCGTTGCAGCGGCGCCGGCCCGAGCAACTCCAGGCCGCTCGCCGCGCTGAGCGCGAGCGCGCCCTTGACCGCTTCGACCGCGGCGATCACATGCAGGCCCGGGTGGGCCTTGGGGTTGGCGTCGTAGTGCGTTTCGGCTTCGGTCATCGGGTTGGATGGGCGACGTAGTGCTCAACCAGTCGTTGAGCCAGCGGCATGTCCATATGAGTCTGATCGCACAGCAGGCGGATCGCTTCGAGTTTCTTGTTCGCGTCGGCGAGCTTGCGGATGTCGGCGGGCAGGCGGAACTCGCCTTCGCTCAGGTGTTCGCGCGCGACCTTGCGAGCGACCGGGCCGCCGAGGGTGGCGCGGATTTTCTTGATCGCTTCGATCGTCTCGCCCTTGTCGAGCAGCGCCTGCACCTCCGGCGGCCATGCAGGAGCGCCCGGAGCGGTCGGTTCGGAGTTGGGCGCCGCCGGCGCGGCTTCGGGCGCGGGCGTCGCCGGCGCAGCGGGAACGGCCGCGGGCGCGGCGTGTGCGGCGGATTCGGTGGGGTTGGGCCGCGGCTGAGGCAGCAGTTGCGGTTGCGGAGGGGGCGGCGTGGCCGTCGCCTCGACCTGGGTCGTGGCCGGGCGCTTGCGCGCGCCCAGCCACCAGCCCAGCAGCAGTCCGGGCGCGAGGCCGGCGAACCACCAGATCAGATCGTGTAAGTCCATTTCACTTCGATCCCTGCAACGCGCGCTGGTTCCCCAAACGCGCGGCTCTACTGCAATTATTGCTTACCTGTCAGCCGATCAGGCCGCGCGCGAGGCGCGCTTGCGATCGCTTTCGGTCAGGAACTTCTTGCGCAGCCGGATTTCCTTCGGCGTGACTTCGACCAGCTCGTCGTCTTCGATGAAGTCCAGCGCCTGTTCCAGCGTGTACTTGATCGCCGGGCTCAGCTGGATCGCATCGTCCTTGCCCGAGGCGCGCATGTTGGTCAGCGGCTTGGTCTTGATCGCGTTGACGGTGAGGTCGTTGTCCTTCGAGTGGATGCCGACCAACTGGCCCTCATACACGTTGTCGCCTTCGGCGGCGAACAGCCTGCCGCGATCCTGCAGCGGCCCAAGCGAATAGGCCGGAGTGGTGCCCGGCGCATTGGCGATCATCACGCCGTTGATGCGCTTGGCGATCGCGCCCTGTTCCTTCGGACCGTAGTGGTCGAACACATGGAACAGCAGGCCCGAGCCCTGGGTCAGGGTGCGGAATTCGTTCTGGAAGCCGATCAGGCCGCGAGCGGGAATCATGTAGTCCAGGCGTACGCGACCCTTGCCGTCGGACACCATGTCCTTCAGCTGGGCCTTGCGCGTGCCGAGCTTCTCCATGACGCCGCCCTGGTGCTGCTCTTCGATATCGACCACCAACTGCTCGACCGGCTCCATCAGCTTGCCGTCGATTTCCTTGATGATGACTTCCGGACGCGACACGGCCAGTTCGAAGCCTTCGCGGCGCATGTTCTCGATCAGCACCGACAGGTGCAGTTCGCCGCGGCCCGAGACCAGGAACTTGTCCGGATCGGAGCCTTCCTCGACCTTCAGCGCCACGTTGTGCAGGGTTTCGCGCTGCAGGCGCTCGCGCAGCTGGCGGCTGGTGAGGAACTTGCCGCCGCTGAGGTCCTTGTTGCCGGCGAACGGCGAGTTGTTGACCTGGAAGGTCATGCTGATGGTCGGCTCGTCGACGGTCAGCGCGGGCAGGGCTTCCGGGGTGTCCAGCGCGCACACGGTGTCGGAGATCGACAGATCGGCGACGCCGGAGATGGCGACGATGTCGCCGGCCTCGGCTTCCTCGGTCTCCAGGCGCTCCAGGCCCATGAAGCCGAGCACCTGCAGCACCTTGCCCTGGCGCTTCTTGCCGTGACGGTCGACCACGCTGACCGGCATGTTGCGGCGGACCTTGCCGCGCTGGATGCGGCCGATGCCGATCAGGCCGACGAAGTTGCTGTAGTCCAGCTGGCTGATGCGCATCTGGAACGGGCCGTCGAGATCGACTTCCGGCGGCGGGACGTGCTTCATGATCGCTTCGTACAGCGGGGTCATGTCGCCCGAGCGCGCGGCGTCGTCCAGGCTGGCGTAGCCGTGCAGCGCCGAGGCGTAGACGATCGGGAAATCGAGCTGCTCGTTGGTGGCGCCGAGCTTGTCGAACAGGTCGAACACCTGGTCGATGACCCAGTCCGGACGCGCGCCCGGGCGGTCGATCTTGTTGACCACCACGATCGGCTTGAAGCCCATCGCGAAGGCCTTCTGGGTGACGAAGCGGGTCTGCGGCATCGGGCCATCCATCGCGTCGACCAGGATCAGCACCGAGTCGACCATCGACAGCACGCGCTCGACCTCACCGCCGAAGTCGGCGTGGCCCGGGGTGTCGACGATGTTGATGCGGTTGCCCTGCCAGGTGATGGCGGTGTTCTTGGCCAGGATCGTGATGCCACGTTCCTTTTCCTGGTCGTTGCTGTCCATCGCGCGCTCGGCGAGCACCGTGCGTTCGGACAGGGTGCCGGACTGCTTCAACAGGCAGTCGACGAGAGTGGTCTTGCCATGGTCGACGTGGGCGACGATGGCGATATTGCGCAGGCGTTCGATGGACATGCGATTGGACGCCGGAAGGCGCTATAGCTGAGGAAGATAGCCGGCCATTATACCGGGCAAAGGTGGCAAGTGCCTGCCGGGGTGGGCCCTGTTCATATTTCCCTGGATTTATCGGCGATAAGTGCCGGGAAATCGGTTTCTTCGATGGGCGCGATGCGGGTGTCGCGCGACGGAAACCCGGCCTATCCGGGGGCGTATGGCCGCTCGAGGGTGCCGTTACGTGTTCGGCCAGGCGCCTCGGAGCCGCCCAGACTCGGCGCCGGATAGGGGGGGGGAGGTGGTGGCGGGTTCGGGCTCCGGACCGGCTGCGCTTCACCGGGGTTCCGGCCGCCGCGGCCCGCGCCAGGCTGGAGCGGCTTCAGTCGGGGCGTGCCCGGCCGGGTGTGCCGCCACAGTGCGCGCGGCGGCCGGACGGCCGCTTTCTCGCTTCGGTACCATTGTGGATTGCCTCGGCAGTCGCCATGTCGGCGGGCGAGCCAATCCCCATCCCCTTCGCTACATCTGGAGTGCGTTGCATGAGCCTGATCGCCACCTTCGACACCTCGCGCGGCCCGATCCGCGTCGAACTCGCCGCCGACAAGGCGCCGCTGACCGTCGCCAACTTCGTCAACCTGGCCCAGCGCGGCTTCTACGACGGCCTGGCCTTCCATCGCGTGATCCCGAACTTCATGGTCCAGGGCGGCTGCCCGCAGGGCACCGGCACCGGCGGCCCGGGCTACCGCTTCGAGGACGAGACCCGCAACGGCCTGGGCCACCAGCGCGGCGTGCTGTCGATGGCCAACGCCGGCCCGGGCACCAACGGCAGCCAGTTCTTCATCACCCACGTCGTGTGCGACTGGCTGGACGGCAAGCACACCGTGTTCGGCAAGGTGCTCGACGGCCAGGAGATCGTCGACACGATCAAGCAGGGCGACGCGATCAACTCGATCAAGATCGAAGGCGACACCGCCGCGGTGCTGGCCGCCAAGGCCGATCGCGTGGCCGACTGGAACAAGATCCTCGACGAAAACAAGCGCCCGTAAGGGTTGCCGGCCGCGGCGCGCCGACCGGCGGCCGCGGACGAACGAAAAAGACGGCCTCGCGGCCGTCTTTTTTTTACTTCGTTTCCGGGCCCGCCCGCGCAAGCCGCGATTGCCGGTTTCGGCGCGCCGATGCGAGCGTCAAGGCCCGCCTGCCGCGCTCGCTCGCCGCGCTGGCGTCGGACGGATGGTCCAACCCGCGCGTATCGCGCTCACTCTCACTGCGCGAACTGCATCCCGTCGAGCATGCGATTGACCGCGACCACGTCGCGGTCGTGGTAATGCTCGCCCGGCGCCAGCCAGACCAGCGCGGTCAGCTTGCCGTCGCGTTCGACCGCGGCCGCCGTGCCCTTGTAGTTCAAGCCGCCGGCATCGGTCATGGCGAAGTCGAAACGCACGCCGTCGACATTGCTGAAACGCTGCGGACGCAGTTGGCTGCCGCTGACGTTGACCGCGCCTTCCTCGCGCAGGCCGTCCAGGATCAGGTCGCGCAACTCGTCGGCGCGCATGCCGCCGCGGAACCAGGGGCCGTCGGGTTTGGAGGCTTTTTCCTTGCGCGCCATGAACACGTGCTCGTTCGGCTTCACGCCCGAATAGATCCGCAGCTGATTGAGCTTGCTGCCATCGATGGTCCACAGCTCCTGGCGCGGGCCCTTGATCCGCGCCCAGTCCAGTTCGCTGTCCAGACGCAGATCGAATACCGTCGCCGCGCCCTTGCGCTGCAGGGTGTTGGTGGCGCAGCCGGTCAGCGCGAGCATCGCCAGCGCGGCGGCCAGCAACATCAAGCGCGCGGCGCGGAGGTTGCGAAGGGGTAAGTTCACGACACGGGCATTCACTGCGCACTCTCCAGATCGGCGATGGTTTTTTCGATGAAACTGCGTTCGTCCGCGCTCGGCGCGGCGGCGAGATAACGCCGGAACGCGTCGGCGGCCGGCTTGGATTGCTTGCGATCGCGCAGCACGTAGCCGTACTCGCGCCATGCCGCCGGCGGCGCGTCGTCATGGGTCACCGCTTCGGCGACGAGTCTGGCGGCTTGCTCGCGATCGTCGTTCTTGCCGCGCCGGCGATAGGCCTCGGCCAGATAGAACGCGTACAGGCCCTGGCTGCCCAGGTCGGCGGCGGTCTGCGCTTCCTGCTTGAGATCGCCGATTACCTGGATTGAGGTGTCGTAAGTACGGCGCGACAGCTCCGCCGCCAGCCAGCGGTCCAGGAACGGCCGCATCATTGACTGATAGGCCTCGCGGCCGATCTGATGCGGCGTCTGCGCGTGGGTCTTCGCCGCGGCGGCGGTGTCTTCCAGTCGCTCGGCGGTGTTCGGATGGCTGGCGAACACCGGCCACGGTTTGCGCGCCTTGCTGGATTTTTCCTCGCGCAGCATCCGTCCCCACACTTCGGCGCCGGCCTTGGGGTCGTAGCCCTGGCCCAGCGCATGCTCGTAGCCGATGCGATCGGCCTCGCGTTCCATGTCGCGGGAGAACTTGCTGACGTTGGCCAGGCCGCCGATCGAAGCGGCCAGCGCGACCAGGTTCAAGCCCGGAATCGCGCCGAAGCTGGCCATGAACGCGGTCGTGCCCTTGGCCTTGGTCCAGTAGCGCAGGCTGTGGCGCTGTCGGTAGTGGGCGAACTCGTGGCCGAGGACCAGCGCCAGTTCGGATTCGTCCTGCATGCGCAGCAGCGCGCCGGTGAATACCAGCATCGCGCCGTTGGGCGCCATCGAGGCGTTGAACACCGGCACGTCGACGATATAGACGCGCAGGTCCTGGCAATGCGGCCCGGCGACGCGGCAGGCGACGCCGTGGACGTAGGCGTTCAGGGCCGGGTCGCGGACCAGGATCGGCGCGGTCTTGAGGTCGCGCTCGGCCTGGTCCATGCCGTACCACAGCTCGGCCTCGGTGCTGTTGGCGGTAGGACGCTCGCCCGGTTGCAGCGGCATCGGCGCGGTTTCGGCCGCGGCCGACGGCGAGGGCATCAGCGCCGCCAGCGCCGTGGCCAGGGCGATGGCCGCCGCGATCGGAGGTCGGGTCCGGCCGCGGGCCGCGATCGCGCGCGCCGGGGAAGCCGGCGCGGCGCTCACAGCGGAATGTCCTTCAACATGCTCGCGACCGTGCCCTTGGCGCCTTTCTCGTCGCGCAAGTCGCCGCTTTGCTTGGCCATCAGGTTGAACCAGACCACCTGCCCGGTGCGCAGATCGACCAGGGTGGCCACGCCGATCTGGCTGCCGCCGCCAACGTCGACGTACGCGCCCAGGGCCGCGCCGGTGATCATCGCCAGCATCCGCACCGCCTTGCGGCCGCCGCTGGCGTAGGAATCGCGGACGTAGGTGAACAGGCCGTAGTCGGCGCCGGTCGCTTCGCGCAGTTCGGTCACGCCCGCGCCTAGGGTCCAGTCCAGGCGCGGCTTGTTGGTCTTCGGGTCTTTCTTGGTCGCCAGGGCGTTGTTACCGGCCTGCGAGTACTGGGCAATGCTCAGTGCGACCGCCTGATTCAGGCGCATGACCTGGCCCAGGCGCGAGTTGGGGTCGAGGTCGTCGGGAACGTCGTAGTCGTCCTTGCGCTGCGTCTTGGCGCCGGCGAGCAGGTCGTGCACGGCCCGCGGGTACAGCTTGCGCGCGTTGTCGGACCATTCCTTGCGCGGCTCGTTGAGGCCGCCGGCGGTGATCAGGCTCAGTTCGATGTCCGGCTCGATCAGCACCACGGTGCCGTCGACCTTGAGCTGATGGCCGCTGGCGTCGGTCGCGGTGCGGGTCTGCGCATGGGCCGCCGGCGAGGGCAGGCCGCTCAGGCACAGCACTACGACTGCGCCCGTCAGCGCTTGCTTGATTCGATTCATGACCGGCCCCCTGGTGCCGATGGTCCCGCGTTGGTGTTGCCGTTCGCGCGGCCGAGCCGGCGCGAATCCCCGCGATACTAGATCGCAAACCCGTGCCCGTTTTCAAGTGACAGGATATGCAAGGCGCGGTGGCGGATCGGGCACGGCCAACGCCCGGGTCCGGGCAGGCGGCGGCGACTCGGCGGCGCGCGGCGAAACCGGTCCGGCGCCGTCGCTGTGCTACCATTTTGCGGCTAGAACCCGTGGTTCCGGCGGTAGTTTTCGGCCATTCCCGCGTCGTCGGGGATGCGATTCCGGCAGCGATCGCCGCGGCGTCACGGCCGTTCGGCCCACGCATCTGTACCGCACACGCTCTGTCGTACATCACCCCACGAGCCATCCCCACGAGGTTCTCACGATGCCCCAGCTCGCCCGGCGCATCGGTCGCGCCAAGCCCAGCGCGATCATGCAGGTTGCCGAAAAGGCCAAGCGGCTCAAGGCCGAAGGCCGCGACATCATCAGCTTTTCGATCGGCGTTCCCAACTTCCTGCCCGGCGATCACGTCTACGCCGCCGTGCGCGAAGCCCTGGCCAAGGACAGCGGCCAATACGGCAGCAACCGCGGCGCCGATGCGCTGCTGGACGCGTTCATTGAGCACATGAGCAAGATCGGCCTGAGCGGTTACGGCCGGGTCAACTGCGCCACCGGCATCGGCGCCAAGCACGTGATCTACAACATCGCCGAGGCGCTGTTGGACGAAGGCGACACCATCGTCTTCCCGACCCCGTACTGGACCAGCTATCTCGACATCGCCGAGATCGTCAACGCCAAGATCGACCTGCTGCCGTGCCCGGCCTCGCAGGACTACAAGCTCACGCCCGAACAGCTCGACGCCGCGCTGGCGAAGAAGCCGCGCGTGTTCCTGTTCAACAATCCCTCCAACCCGACCGGCATGGTGTACGGGAAGGAAGAGATCGATGCGCTGGCCGACGTCGTCGCCAAGTACCCGGACACCTGGGTCATCACCGACGACATCTACAACCGCATGGTGTTCGACGGCCTGGGCTATCACAACTTCGTGCACGCGCGGCCCGAGTTGCGCGACCGGGTGATCTTCATCGACTCGCTGTCCAAGACCTACGGCATGCCGGGTTGGCGGGTGGGCTTCATGGCCGGTCCGGAAGCGGTGGCGCAGGCCGTGACCACGATGAATTCCAACCACATCACCAACATCCCGGAAATCGTCACCGCCGCCGCGGTGGCCGCGCTGTCGGGTCCGCAGGACGTGCCGACCGCGCGCTGCGCCGAGTTCCAGGCCAAGCGCGATCAGGTCATGGACGTGATGAATTCGATTCCGGGCGTGATCTGCCCGCGTCCGCAGGGCGCGTTCTACGTGTTCCCGGACATCAGCGTCGCGTTCGGCAAGACCCACGGGCCGAGCGGGCTGAAGATCGGCAACGACATGGACTTGTGCAACGCGCTGCTGGAAACCAAGGGCGTGGCCTGCGTGCCGGGCTCGGCGTTCGGCGAGCCGCGCGCGCTGCGCATCAGCTACACCTGTCCGACGCCGCAGCTGGCGCCGGGTCTGCAGCGGTTCCAGGAATTCTTCGCCGAGCTCGTCTGAGCCCGGCGCGGAATCGTGGTCGGCCACTCACGGCGATCGTAGAGACAAGGAATTCGACATGCGCGTTACCACCGTGCTCTGGATCGCCCTGGCCGCCGCCGTCGGCATCGGCGGGGTCAAGCTGATCAAGGCGAACGGTTTCGACCTGTTCGCCTCGGGTCCGGCCGAACTCAAGCCGGACGATCCGCGCCACACCACCGGCGACAAGCGCATCGTGATGCTGGCCGCGGACTGGTGCGGTTACTGCGAAAAACTGCGCAAGGATTTCGAACTGGCCGACGTGCGCTACAGCCTGATCGACATCGACACCGAAGCCGGTCAGCGCGCGATGGAGGCCGTCGGCGCGCGCGGCGTGCCGGTCACCATCATCGGCCAGGACATCGTCTACGGTTACAACATGGACGAGATCAAGGACCGGATGGAGCCGCTCGGTTACCGCCTGTAAGCGAACTCCCCGGCGCGCGGCGCGGGCCGCGCGCGGATTCCAATCAACCCCGCGGGCCGCGTGCCCGTCATACCGTTCACTCGTGAAGGAAAGACCTCGATGAAGACCCCCGTCCGCGTTGCCGTCACCGGTGCTGCCGGCCAGATCGGCTACTCGCTGCTGTTCCGCATCGCTTCCGGCGAAATGCTCGGCAAGGATCAGCCCGTCATCCTGCAGTTGCTCGAACTGCCGCTGGAGAAGGCCCAGGCCGCGCTCAAGGGCGTGATCATGGAGCTGGAAGACTGCGCGTTCCCGCTGCTGGCCGGCGTGGTCGGCACCGATGATGCCGAAGTCGCGTTCAAGGACGCCGACGTGGCCCTGCTGGTCGGCGCGCGTCCGCGCGGCCCGGGCATGGAGCGCAAGGACCTGCTGCTGGAAAACGCCAAGATCTTCACCGCCCAGGGCGCCGCGCTGAACAAAGTGGCTTCGCGCAACGTCAAGGTGCTGGTGGTCGGCAACCCGGCCAACACCAACGCCTACATCGCGATGAAGTCGGCGCCGGACCTGCCGGCCAAGAACTTCACCGCGATGCTGCGCCTGGACCACAACCGCGCGCTGAGCCAGCTCGCCGCGAAGGCCGGCGTGGCCGTGGGCGACATTGAAAGCCTGGTGGTGTGGGGCAACCACAGCCCGACCATGTACCCGGACTACCGCTTCGCCACCGTCAACGGCCAGTCGCTGAAGGACAAGATCAACGACGCCGACTGGAACGCGAACACCTTCATCCCGCAGGTCGGCAAGCGCGGCGCGGCGATCATCGAAGCACGCGGCCTGTCGTCGGCGGCGTCGGCGGCCAATGCGGCCATCGACCACGTGCGCGACTGGGTGCTCGGCAGCAACGGCAAGTGGGTGACCATGGGCGTGCCGTCCGACGGCAGCTACGGCATCCCGGAAACGGTGATGTACGGCGTGCCGGTGATCACCGAGAACGGCGAGTACAAGCGCGTGGAAGGTCTGGAAGTGGACGCGTTCAGCCGCGCCGCGATGGACAAGACCCTGGCCGAGCTCGAGGAAGAGCGCGCCGGCGTGGCGCATCTGCTGGGCTGATCGATCGCGCGATGCGATGGATGAACGGGGCGGCTTCGGCCGCCCTGTTTTTTGGGCGAGTCCTTCTTCCGCTTACGGGAGAAGGTGGCCTGCAGGGCCGGATGAGGGGCGTGGGAATTCTGGCTTGCGACGCGAGATCATTGTCCGCGAGCCCTCACCCCCAGCCCTCTCCCGCAAGCGGGAGAGGGAGTGGAACGGCCTTGGTTTTCCCTCCCGCTTGCGGGAGAAGGTGGCCCGAAGCAAGCATCCTTGGGGTGTCAGGGCGTGCGAATTCTGGCTTGCGACGCGAGATCATTGTCCGCGAGCCCTCACCCCAGCCCTCTCCCGCAAGCGGGAGAGGGAGTGGAACGGCGGTGGGTTCGCCCTTCTCCCGCTCGCGGGAGAAGGTGGCCCGAAGGGCCGGATGAGGGCACGTGAATCTTGGCTAGCGATGTGTTCAGAGGCCTCATTTGTCCTCGCCTGGCTCTCTGTCCTGCAGACACTCTTCAGACGCCGCAAGCAGGAGAGGGCCTGCAAGCCGATCCAGGGAAAGGCCAGACGAAGTCCCGCCGTCCCCGACCGTGTAGGATCGGTCCCGCTCCACGTCCGAGGGACTCCACCCGATGAGCGACACCCTGCGCATCCTGATCGCCGACGACCACCCGATGTTCCGGGCGGCGTTGCGCTTCGCGCTGGGCGAGATCGCGCCCGGCGCGGCGATGGTCGAGGTGTCGAGCCAGAGCGCGCTGGAAGCGGCCATCGCCAGCGGCGAGGAGTTCGACCTGGCCATGCTCGACCTGATGATGCCCGGCGCGATGGGTTTTTCCTCGCTGGTGTACGCGCGCGGCGAACGCCCCGAGTTGCCGGTGGTGATCATTTCCTCGAACGAACATCCGCGCACGATCCGCCGCGCGCAGCAGTTCGGCGCCTCGGGCTTCGTGCCCAAGTCGGCGCCGTCGACGGTGCTGGCCGAAGCGGTCGAGGCGGTGCTCGCCGGCAACATCTGGTTTCCGCCGCAGCAGGTCGAGCGCGACGAGGGCGACGCGCAACTCGCCGATCGCCTGGCCCAGCTCACCCCGCAACAGATGCGGGTGCTGTTGCGGCTGGCCGACGGCCTGCTCAACAAGCAGATCGCCTACGAGCTGTCGCTGGCCGAGAACACGGTCAAGATCCACGTCACCGCGATCCTGCGCAAACTCGGTTGCCACTCGCGCACGCAGGCGGCGGTGTTGGTGAAGGGGTTGTCGTTGGAAGACGATGCGGCGGGGTTGCAGGGCTAGGTTTGCCGGGGCGTCGAGGTCGCCATCGGTGTGATCTCAATCGGCGCTTTCGTTGAAGACAGCCTAGATAGTTCGTTTGCGCCGGCTGATGCGAACAGCGAATCCCCCGCGCACCGATCGCCACTCAGGACCGAGCCACGCCGGGCGCTCGCCCCCTTTTCCAAAGTGGGTGCCGATTTCAGCAGCTGCTTCGAAAGTGGGCGCCGACTTCAGCGATGACTTCGAAAGTCGGTGCTGTTTTTACCTGCCAACTCGAAAGTAAGCGCCGATTTCAGCAGCTGCTTCTTGTCAATGTAGTTCCTTCGCTGTCGCCGTTGCTGTTCCCCCCTTTGTAAAAGGGGGGCAGGGGGGATTCGCTTTTGCTTTACCAGCCACGACGCGGAAAACGTCCGGTGCCAGCAGATCGCCCATCGACATTGCATCCGCACAACAAACAACCACAACCACGAAGAACACAAATTCGCGCCGTATCGGCCTAAGCCTCAACCCCCGCGCATCACCATCCGCGTAACCAGCGCCCGCAGCGCCGCCGGTTTCAGCGGCTTGGGCAGAAAACTCCACCCACGCTCGCTAGCGCGCGTACGCAGCCCGGGATCGGCATCCGCCGACATCAGCACCACAGGCGGCATGCGCTTCCATTTGGCCTCCAACTGCGTGCCCAGTTCGAAGCCGGTGCTTTCGCCCAACCGATAATCGAGCAGCAACAGCTCCGGCATCGGCAAGTGATCAGCGTGGGTCAGCGCGCAGGCCGCGGTCGCCGCGGTCTCGATCCGGCAGCCCCAATCTTCGAGCAGGCGCTGCGCGGCTTGGCGCGAATGCGGATCGTCGTCAATCACCCACACCTGACGTCCGAACAACGGCGAGTCTTCATCGCGGTCGACGCCGGCCATGGAGCCGTCCTGCGTCATTGATACCGGGCTCACCACGCCATCGTCAACCGCCGCGCTCGCATACGGCACCTCGACCGAAAACACGCTGCCGCGTCCCGGCCACGAACGCAGGCCGATGCGATGGTCGAGCAACAACGCGACTCGCCGCACGATCGCCAATCCCAGTCCGGCGCCGCGCTGCGGCGCTTCCACGCCGGTGTCCAGACGCTGGAATTCCTCGAAGATCAGTTCGCGTTTATTCGGCGCGATGCCCGGCCCGGTGTCCCACACTTCGATGCGCACGCCGTCGCGCAGACGCCGCGCGCCGAGCACGATGCGGCCGTCGCGCGGGGTGAACTGCATTGCGTTGGAAAGAAAGTTCTGCACGATCCGGCGCAGCAACACTTCGTCGCTGTCGACGATCGCGCTGCAGGGCAGGCAATGCAGATGCAGGCCGCGCGATTCGGCCAGGATGCGGAACTGGCTTTCGATCGCACCCAGCACGCGCGCCAGCGGCAGCGCGCCGCGTTTGACTTCCAGCGCGCCCGACTCGAGCCGCGAAATATCCAGCAGGCTCGACAGGATGTCGTCCTGCGCGGCCAGCGCGGCCTCGATGTGATCGGTCAGCTCGCGGCCTTCGGCGTCGACGCGCCGGCGCAGCGACGACAGGTACATGCGCGCCGCGTTCAACGGCTGCAGCAGATCGTGGACCGCGGCGGCGACGAAGCGGGTCTTGGAGCGGTTGGCGCGTTCGGCTTCGCCCTTGGCGCTTTGCAGGTCGCTGGTGCGTTGCTCGATGCCGCGCTCCAGGCTGTCGGCGAGCGTGCGCAGATCGCGCGCGGCCTGCTTGTACGCGGTGATGTCGGCGTAACTGGTGACGAAGCCGCCATCGGGCATGGGATTGCCGCGGATCTCGATCACCGTGCCGTCGGGTCGCTCGCGTTCGTGCAGATACGGCTGGCCGCGCTGCAGATGGTCCAGGCGGCGACGGATCGCGTCTTCGGGATCGCTGCCGAGCAGGCCGCGGCGCGCGTTGTAGCGGATCAGGTCTTCGATCGGGCGGCCGACCTGCAGCAAGTCGGGCGGATAACGAAACAGTTCGGCATAACGCTGATTCCACGCGACCAGCCGCAGTTCCGCGTCGACCACGCTGACGCCCTGCGGCAGATGCTCCAGGCTGTGGCCTTCGCCCAGACTCGCCTGCCGCGCCGCCTGGACCACGCCGTCCTGCGCATTGCGCAAGGCTTCGGCGTGATGCTCGACCATCTTCTCCAGTTCCTGCCGGCTGCGCAGCCGCAGCGCGGCGATGCGGTTGCGCTGCATCAGCAGCAGCACCACCGAGACCAGCAGCAGCCACGCGCCGGCGGCGACCGCGCGCGCGATCCAGGCGGTGCGGATGCTCGGCGTGGTGTCGCGCAGCAGATGCAGAGTCCAGTCTTCGCGCGGCAGGTGCAGCGATTGCCACAGCATCGGTTCGCGCATCAGCGGATCGCGCAGGCGCACCACGCGCGCGCCGTCGCCGACTTCGCGTTCGACCCGGACCGTGGCCGGTCGCAGGGGCTGCCCCTGATATTGCCGGGTGCTTTGCAGATGCAGGTTCTGCGCCGGCGTCGGCGTGCGCAGCAGGCGATAACGCCACTGCGGCTGCGCGCTCAGAAACACCACGCCGCTGGCGTCGCTGAGCAGAACCAGATCGCCGCGACCGCTCCAGTCCGAGCGGATGTCCTCGAGTTCGACCTTGACCGCGACCGCGCCGACCGCGCCGCCGCGTTCGTCGTGGATCGCGCGGGCGATGAAGTGGCCCGGCACATGGGTGGTTACGCCGATCGCGTAGAACTCGCCCGCGCCGTCGCTCATCGCCTTCTGGAAGTACGGGCGGAACGCATACGACTGACCGACGTTGCTTTCGGGCAGGTCCCAGTTGCTCGCGGCGATGCCGATGCCCTGGCTGTCGATCAGGGTCAGGGTGCTGGTGCGGTTGGCGAAATTGAGCTGGACCAGGCGTTCGTTGGCGCGCTGTCGCTGAGTGCGGTCGTCGGGATAAGCCAGGGTGGCGCGCAGCTGCGGATCCAGCGACAACACCGCCGGCATGATCCGATACCGGTCGATGTGCTGCTCGATCACCTGCGCGCGCTGGGCCAGCAGCGCGCGCGCTTCGCCGGCCTGGCGTTGCAGCGCCTGCGAATACGCGATGCGTCCGGCGATCAGCATCGACAGCGCCACGCCGATCGCGATCAGGGCGATCCACAGGGCGGTTTGCAGCTGGCGGCGGTGGGGGATCAATGAAAGGCCGGGATTGGAGATTCGAGAGTCGGGATTCGGAACAGCGGGTGCGATGCGATCTGCCAATCGCGCGGGTCACGATTGGCGCCGGATATCGGCGAAGCCTTGCGCAATCCATCGTCGCGACCCGGCGTCGCAAAGTCAAAGTGCCGACGAACCCCGCCTTTGCGAATCCCTAATCCCCAATCCCGACCCCCCGGCTTCTAAAACTGCAACTGCGCCCGAACCTCCATCACATCCGGATCCCCCGACAACAGCCCCTTGTCGGCTTTGACTTGCACCCAGTTCGCCTGGAACTTGAAATGCGTGGTCAGGTACCAGTTCACGCCGAGGGTCAGATCGCGCTGGTGGCCACCGGCGATGCCGCCATCGTCGAGATCGAGTTCGCCGTAGCGCGCGAGCAGTTCGACCGCGCCATAACCATGCGCGGGTTTGATGTTGGCGACGTTGTTGCCGGTGTAGGGCCGGGTTTCGCCGGTCAGCACCCAACTGCCGGTGACGTAGTAACCGTCGGCGGTGAAATCGCGCGCGCCGTTTTCGCGTTGCGCGGTGGCGCGCAGGTACTCGGCCTGCACCGACCACGGGCCCTCGATCCACAGCGCTTCCAGACCGTTGCGCAGCACCTTGTCGGTGTTGCGCAGGCTGCCCGAATCGACCAGCCGCACCGCGGTCAGGCCGTTCATCGGCCGCGCGCGGAAGCGGGTGGACGGGCCGAAATAGGCGCCGCGTCCATCGGTGAAACCGTGCGGGTTCTCGACCGATGCGGTCAGGCCCAGATGCACGACATGATCCTTGTCCTTGACCGGCGTCCACACCGCGCGTCCGGCCGCGGTGGTGCCGGGGTTGTCGCCCTGCAGATCGTGGCCGAAGAAATACGCCGCGCTGAGCGCATAACGCGGCCGCTCCATCGACCATTCCACGCCGGTGCGGCGCGCCTGATAGATCGCCTGCGACGCCGCCGACAATTCGATCATGCTGCCGCTGCGCGACGCCGCCACGCTCTCCATGCTGACCGGGGTCTTGAAGTAACCCACGCGCAGCTTGCCGTAATCGGCGCCGAACAAGGCCTTGGTTTCCATGCGCAGGGCGACGTCGAGCCAGACCTTGGCTTCGAAATCGAACACCGCGGTGAAGTCGTACACGTCCTTCTTCTTCAGGTTCACGCCGAATTCGCGACGGCGGAAATGGCCGTCGTCGGACAGCGCGGTCGCGGCGGTGCCGTAGCCGTTGTCGGCGGAGAAATCGACCACGTCGTAGGCGACGTTGGCGGTGCCGGAAATTTCGGTGCCGTCGGCGAAGCTGTATTTTGTCGGCCAGTCGTCGAAATTGGCGGCGCGCGCGCCGCACGGCAGCGCGGCGGCCACGATCGCGGCGGACAGGGCGAGGGCGAGGCGGTCGATACGGATCATCGGTCGGAACTCCAGGTCGTGACCGCCGTCCTGGCAGCAGGAAACCGCGCCGGGCGCAGTGCGTCCGGCTCGTGGTGATCAGGTTGACGACCGGGCCGTAGCGGTGGCCCGGTAATACGCTCGCCGTTCAAACGGCCCGGCGAAACTCCAGCGGCGCCAGGTCAGGCGGCCTTGTCGGCCAACGGCGCGTGGTGATCCGACGGCAGATCGTCGTCGAGATCGGTCGCGCTCGGCGGATTGGCCAGTTCGTGATTGAGCTTGTCGCGGTCGAGCTCATTCTCCCAACGCGCGACCACGATCGTCGCCACGCCGTTGCCGATGAAGTTGGTCAGCGCGCGTGCCTCGCTCATGAAGCGGTCGATGCCGAGGATCAGCGCCAGGCCGGCGACCGGCACCGACGGCACCACGGTCAACGTCGCCGCCAACGTGATGAAGCCCGCGCCGGTGACGCCAGAGGCGCCCTTGGAGGTCAGCATGGCCACCATCAGCAAGGTCAATTCCTGGGTCAGGGTCAGATCGACGCCGAGCGCCTGGGCGACGAAGATCGTCGCCATGGTCAGGTAGATGTTGGTGCCGTCGAGATTGAACGAATAGCCGCTGGGCACCACCAGCCCGACCACCGGCTTGGAGCAGCCCAGGCGTTCGAGCTTGCGCATCAGCGGCACCAGCGCCGATTCCGACGACGAAGTGCCCAGCACCAGCAGCAGTTCGTCGCGGATGTAGCGAATGAAGCGCAGGATGCTGAAACCGGTGAAATGGGCGATGGAGCCGAGCACGATCAGGATGAACAGCGCGCAGGTCAGGTAGAAGCTGCCCATCAGCTTGGCCAGCGGGCCGAGCGAGTCCACGCCGTACTTGCCGATGGTGAAAGCCATCGCCGCGCCGGCGCCGATCGGCGCGAGCTTCATGATCATGCTCATCATGCCGAAGAACACCTTCGACACCGCTTCGAGCAGGTCCATCACCTTCTCGCCGCTCTTGCCCATGTGCAGCAGGGCGAAGCCGAACAGCACCGCCAGCAGCAGCACCTGCAGCAGGTCGCCGTTGCCGGTGAAGGCGTCGGTGAAGGTCTTGGGGATGATGTGCAGGATGAAATCGACGGTGCTCTGGTCCTTGGCCGCGGTCGCGTATTTCTCCACCGCGCTGGCGTCGAGCGTGGCCGGGTCGACGTTGAAACCGGCGCCGGGCTTGAGCGTGTTGACCACCACCAGGCCGATCACCAGGGCGATGGTCGAGACCACTTCGAAATACACGATCGCCTTGACCCCGACCCGGCCGACCTTCTTGACGTCGGACACGCCGGCGATGCCGAGCACCACGGTCAGGAAGATGATCGGCGCGATCAGCATCTTGATCAGCGAAATGAACCCGTCGCCGAGCGGCTTGAGCTTGACCGCGATGTCCGGGAAGAAATGTCCGAACACGCCGCCGAGCACGATCGCGCCCAGCACCCACAGATAGAAACGCGAACCGGACTTCTTCATGGGCGGGATTCCTGTACTCGTACGACGGCGAAAAGGGTGGGGAAGGGAACTGCGTTCGCGTGCGCGACGGCGGGCATCAGTCGCGATCGATGGTCGAATGCTTGCGGGTGTCGGGCATGAAGAAATAGACCAGCAGCGAGCAGGCGATGCAGGCGCTGACGTACCAGAAGAAACCGCTCTCCATGCCGTGCTGCTTGAACTGCAGGGCGATGATCTCGGCGGTGCCGCCGAACAGCGCGACGGTCAGCGCATACGGCAGGCCGACGCCGAGCGCGCGCACTTCGACCGGGAACAGCTCGGCCTTCACCACCGCGTTGATCGCGGTGTAGCCGCTGACCGCGCCGAGCAACACCATGATCAGGAAGAACGCTTCCAGCGGCGTCTGCGCATCGCGGATCCAATGCATCACCGGCACCGTCAGTACCGCGCCGAGCACGCCGAACGCGATCAGCAGTGGCCGCCGGCCGATCCGGTCCGACAGCGCGCCGATCAGCGGCTGCAGCAGCATGTACACGAACAGGGTCGAGGCGTTGATCAGGGTCGCGGTTGATTCACTGAAACCCGCGCTCAGGCTGAGGAACTTCAGCATGTAGTTGGAGTAGGTGTAGAACGCCAGCGTGCCGCCCATGGTCAGGCCGATCACGGTCAGCACCGCGCGCGGGTGCTGCATTAAGGTGCGCAGCGAACCTTCCTTGCGCTGCGGCGTGTCGCTGGCCTTGAGCTTGGCGAACGATTCGGTCTCGTGCATGTTGCGGCGCAGGTACAGCGCGACCACCGCGGCGACCGCGCCGATCGCGAATGGAATACGCCAGCCCCACGAGCGCAGTTGCTCGTCGGTCAGCACGAACTGCTGCAGCACCACCAGCACCAGCACCGCGAGCAGCTGGCCCATGATCAAGGTGACGTAGAGGAAGCTCGACCAGAAGCCGCGATGCTTGCTGGACGCCATTTCGCTCAGGTAAGTGGCCGAGCTGCCGTATTCGCCGCCCACGCTCAGGCCCTGCATCAGGCGCGCGGCCAGCAGCAGGATCGGCGCGAGCAGGCCGATGGTTTCGTAACCCGGGGTCAGGGTGATGATCAGCGAGCCCAGACACATCAACTGCACCGACAGCATCAGCGAGGCCTTGCGGCCGTGGCGGTCGGCGTAGCGGCCGAACACCCAGCCGCCGATCGGACGCATCAGGAAGCCGACCGCGAAAATCGCCGCGGTCTTGAGGTTCTGGCTGAGCTTGTCGCCGCTGGGGAAGAACACGTGCGAGAAGTACAGCGAGAACGAGGTGTAGACGTACCAGTCGTAGTACTCGACCAGATTGCCGACCGAGCCGGAGAAGATCGATTTCAGGCGTTGCCCCGGGCTCACGCTCGGGGCGCTGGGCGCGGTGTCGGCGAGGGTGACGGCGCTCACGTTATGGCGGCTCCTGGGAAAGCGAATACTGACGATGCGAAGGCGGTTGCAGCGCTGGCGATAACACCGAAACGGGCGTGGACGCTTTGCACGAATGGCTCGCGGCACACGCGGACAACGGCAAGGCAAGCGCAGGTCCCTGCGTTCGGTGCCGATAGTGGTCCGGGTCGCGGCGGCGACCAATACCACCTTAGGGTTAGGGGCGCTGTTCATCCGCGCCCGTCCGCCATCAACGCGTCATCTGCGCCGCCCATGCTTCTCCGGATTTTTGCCCGAACTTCCCCCGGAGATTGCAATGAAGTACCCCCTTGCCACGCCCGCGCTCGTGCTGGCGATCTGGACCGCGCTGTCGACCTCGTCCGTTCACGCCGATCCGCGCGAGGCCGCGCCCGCGCCCGAGACCGCGCTCGACGGTGCTTCGCTCGACGGTGCCGCAGGCGAAGCGGCGGGCCGCGACGCGACCACGCTCGACGCGGTGTCGGTGATCGGCATGGGTGAGACCCGCCAGGTGCAGCGGGTCAAACTGGCGGATATCGAAAAGCGCGCGCCGGGCACCAGCCCGCAGAAGATCCTCAACAAACTGCCGGGCATCTCGGTGCAGTCCAACGACGCCTACGGCGCCAACGAGGAATCGCAGACCATCAGCCTGCGCGGCTTCAACCAGCGCCTGCTCGGCTACACCCTCGACGGCATTCCGCTCGGCGACAACAGCTACGGCAACTACAACGGCCTGGGCATCAGCCGCGCCTTGATCGGCGAGAACCTGGCCGGCGCGGAACTGGCCGCGGGCATCGGCTCGCTCGGCACCGCCTCGACCAGCAACCTCGGCGGCACCTTGCAGTATTTCTCCTCCGATCCGCAGACCGAATTCGGCCTGCGCCTGGCCCAGACCTTCGGCAGCGACAGCACCCGCCGTACCTATGCGCGACTGGACAGCGGCGATCACGGCGGCTTCTCGATGTATCTGTCCGGCTCGCTGCTCAGCGCCGACATGTGGTCCAAGCCCGGCGACAATCAGGATCAGAACCAGGTCAACCTCAAGGCGCTGTATCAGTTCGGCGACGGCAACCGGATCAGCGCGTTCGTGTCCAGCGCCGAAACCAGTCAGGCCAACTTCGCTTACCTGTCCAAGGGCTTGTTGTCGCGCGGCGCGGGTTGGGACTGGAATCTGTACAAGCCCGACTGGCAGCGCGCGCTCGCCGCCGCGTACTGCGCGCCCAAGCCGTGGCCGGCCAATCAGCACCGCGCCGGCGATCCGCGCTGCGGCTTCAGCGGCCCGGCGGCGACCATCGACGATGCCTACTACGCCAGCCGCGCGTTGCGCACCGACCATCTGGCGGCGCTGGCCGGCGAGTTCAATCTCGGCGAAGGCCTGACGTTGAAATCGCAGGCGTATTACCACGACGACCGCGGCCAGGGTCATTGGTGGTCGCCGGGCAATTACTCGTACCCGAACACGCCCAAGGCGATCCCGATCTCGATCCGCAGCACCAACTACGGCATCAACCGCTACGGCGCGATGAGTTCGCTGGCCTGGGAGATCGGCAACCATCGCATCGAAGGCGGCTTCTGGTACGAGAGCAACCATCACGACGTGCAGCGCAATTTCTATTTCATCGAAGGCCCGGTCAACGACGACCGTTTCCTCAACGATCCCGACCGCCGCCTGTTCTTCCAGAAGTACCGCATCAACACCCGCCAGGCCTATCTGCAGGACACCATCAGCCTGCTCGACGGCCGCATGACCGTGGACGTCGGCGCCAAGAGCACCCAGGTCGACATGCGCGCGCGCCAGGTCGATCCGCGCGCGATGGAAGTGCCCAACGCGAGCGGGCGCCTGGAAACCAAGGACAGCTTCCTGCCGCAGCTCGGCCTGGGCTACAAACTCGGCGAAGGCCAGGAGTTGTTCGCCGCCTACACTGAAAACGTCGCCGCCTTCGTCGGCGGCGGCGCCGGCGGTCCGCTGGCGATCGGCCAGGCCGCGTTTGACGTACAGAAGGCCAGCCTCAAGCCCGAATCGTCCAAGACCCTGGAAGCCGGCTATCGTCGCGTGGGCGAGACCTATCAGGCATCTTTCAGCGTCTACAAGGTCAAGTTCGACAACCGCCTGCTGTCGTTGAACCCGTGTTCGAGCATCGAAGCCGGCACGCGTCCGGAGTGCGTCACCCAGTTCTTCAACGTCGGTTCAGTCGACAGCTACGGCAGCGAGCTGGTTTTAATCTGGAAGCCCACGGCGCAGTTCGAGTGGTACAACGCACTGTCGTGGAACAAGTCGACCTATCAGGACAACTACATCGACAGCGGCAAGGTCGTGCAGACCCGCGACAAGCGTGTGGTCGACGTGCCCGATAAAATGTTGTCGAGCGAGCTGAGCTATCGCAGCGGGCCGTGGCTGGCGAGCGTGAGCGGCAAGTACACCGGCAAGCGCTATTACACCTACACCAACGACAATGGGTTCGGCGGTTCGACTCAGTTCGACGCGGCCTTGCGTTACACGTTCGAGCCGGTCGGGCCGTTGCGGCAGTGGTCGATCGCGCTCAATGGCAGCAATCTGACCGACAAGCGCACGGCCAGCAATCTGACGGCATTCAGCGCCTCGGATCCGCAGGGCAAGACGTTCGCGTTTCATGCCAATGCGCCGCGGCAGGTGTTTTTGACGATTGATGCGCAGTTTTGATTTTGGGTGACGGCTTGGGCGTTTGGCGGGCGGCGTGGATTGCGGGCGCGTTGCAATCTGCGCGGTAGCCGGATTGGCGCGGTCGCGGCTCGCGCCGCTCCTACAGGCAGGCCATGTGGCTTTGAGCTGACCTCAGATTTCACTCCAAGCGCTGCGGGGCTTGTAGCTCGCGTTAGCAAAAGCACACCCGGAGGGCGACGCGCATGGATGCGCGTCGCGCGCCACCGGGACATGGATGTCCCGTGTGGCGC
>NZ_JBDGLR010000014.1:0-116909 GCF_057655755.1 Lysobacter sp. Soil_N_51
GCTTCCGCCACTAAAGCGGCGGGTCACTTTCTTTTGTCTAAAGCAACAAAAGAAAGGTAACCAAAGAAAAATGCTTTTTTGTGAATCAAGTGCCCGCACGATCGGTGCTGACGCAGGCATGCGCCACACGGGACATCCTGTCCCGGTGGCGCACGGCGCACATCCATGTGCGCCGCCCTACGGGTGTGCTGTTGTTCTCGCGAGTTAGCGGCTTCGCAGCGCTGGATGGACTGCGCGGCTTCGAACTCGAGCAAAAGCCACATGGCCTACCTGTAGGAGCGGCGCGAGCCGCGACCGCGGACCACACGCGGCGACGAACCTTCGATGACAACGCGCGAATCAAGCGCACATCGCGAACGACATCCCCAAAAACACAAACGCCGGCTAAGCGCCGACGTTTGCGATCAACTGTTCGCGGCTCATCGCGCGATCGACCGTGCGACCGCCGGCCGAAGTCGAAACCTCAACCCCCGTCAACCCGCTTGACCTTGGCCTTCGGAATCTGCCCGTCCACCTCGAGATACCACGCCCCCATCATGCCGGGCTTGATGGTGACCTTCGGCGACGTCACCGGCTTGCCGATGAACAGCGAGCCGTCGATCACCCGCCAGCGCTGGCCATTGTCGAGCACGATCACGCTGCCGCCGGAGAAACCGCGGAACTCGCCCTGGATGGTGGAATGGATCGGATCGGCGGCGACCTTGGAGAACGGGTCGTTGCGCTCGGCCTGGATCTTGCGCTCGGCTTCGGCGACCGCCTTGGTCTGATCCTGGCTCAACAGTTCGTTCAACAACGTCAGCTGCGCGGGCGACAGCGTCGACAGGCCGGTGGCCTGCATCTGCTCGGCGCTGAAGCGCTGCTCGACGGGCACGTAATGACGTTCGGCCGCGCTCGCGCCGGCGGAAACGGCGAACAGCACGGCAAGGCTCAGTGGGGCGAACGCACGCATGAGAACACTCCGAAAATAAGACGCAAAAAGGGATCGCTCGTCGTCGCGCAGCTTACTTGGTCCGGGTGACCTTCGCGCGGGTGTTGTAGCCCTGCACCGCCATGTACCAGACGTTGCCGATCACGCTGGGGGTGATGCGCACCTGCGGCGCGTCCAGATGCACGCCGGGCAGATCGGCGTTGTCGTCCTGACGCCATTCCTGGCCGTTGTCGAGGATGTAGGTCTGGCCGCGCGCGAAGCCGTTGAACGGGCCGGTCATGCGCGCCACCACCGCTTCGCGCGAACCCGAGCCGAGAAAGCCGCGGTTTTCGTGTTTGACCTGGGCGCGGGTTTCTTCCTTGGCCTTGACCACGGCCTTGCTGGTTTCGCTGTCGAGGGTGCGGTTGAGCCAGGCGTTCAGGTTGCTCAGCTGTTCCGGGCTCAGTTGATCCAGGCCGGCGGCCTTGAACTGCTCGGCGCTCATCTGTTGTTCGATCTTCGACTGCGCCAGCGCGGCCGGCGCGACCAGGGTCAGGGCGATCGCGGCGGCGATCAGCAGACGCGACGGCGCGCGGCGCGGCGTGGAAAGGAGAATCGCGGACATCGTGCTGTTCCTCGGGGCGGATGCTCGCTAGTGTAGACGCTCGCTCTTCCCGCTTCGATCCGTCCCCACGCAGTGAACGTTCCCGCCGCTCCGTCCCGCCCCGATCTGACCCACGTCCTGGCCCAGCCCGCGGCGGCGGCCCTGGCCGCACCGCTGCGCAAGGCCCTGACCGAGGCGGCGCAGGCGCCGCAGGCTGGGGCGAATGCGCTGGACGCGCCGGCGGTGGTCGCCGCGACCCTGGACGCGCTGGCCCTGCTCGACGCCGACAGCGACACCGTCGCCGCGGCGATCCTGCACGCTTACCCGGGTTGGGCGAACGCGATGGGCGCTGGCTTCGAGCGCGATTATCCGGTGGTCGCGGCCCTGCTCGACGGCCAGCGCGCCGCCGGCCAGGTGTGGGCGCTGCACGCCGAGCAGGGCCGGCGTTCGGGCACCGAAGGGCTGCGCCGGCTGCTGCTGGCGATCGTGCGCGACCTGCGGGTGGTGCCGATCCTGCTAGCGCGCCAGCTCGCGCGCATGCGCCACGCCGATCATCTGCCGGCGGAGACGCGCCGCGAACTCGCCGCGCTGACCCGAGACATCCACGCGCCGCTGGCCAACCGGCTCGGCATCTGGCAGCTCAAGTGGGAGTTGGAGGACCTCGCGTTCCGTTATCTGGAACCGCAGACCTATCAGAAGATCGCCCGCCTGCTCGACGAAAAGCGCGGCGATCGCGAGCGCTACATCGAACAGGTCAAGCGCACCTTGCGCGAGGCGATGAGCGCGCAAGGGATCAAGGCCGAGGTCGCCGGCCGGCCCAAGCACATCTACAGCATCTGGAAGAAGATGCAGCGCAAGGACGCGCCGATCAGCGAGCTGTACGACCTGCGCGCGGTGCGGGTGATGGTCGACGACCTGGGCGCGTGCTACGCCGCGCTCGGCGTGGTGCATGCGACCTGGACGCCGGTCCCGAGCGAGTTCGACGATTACATCGCCAGGCCCAAGCGCAACGATTACCGCTCGCTGCACACCGCGGTGATCGGGCCGGAAGGCAAGACGCTTGAGGTGCAGATCCGCACCCACGAAATGCACCGCCAGGCCGAGCTCGGCGTGGCCGCGCACTGGAAATACAAAGAGGCCGGCAGCCACAGCGCCGACGCCGCGTTCGATCGCAAGATCGCCTGGATGCGCCGGCTGCTCGACGCCAAGGGCGACGGCGGCCAGGGCGGCGACGAGGCGCTGGCGAGCGAACTCGATACCGAACTGGTCGAGGACCGGGTCTATGTGCTCACGCCCAAGGGCGAGGTGATCGATCTGCCGACCGGCGCGACGCCGCTGGATTTCGCTTATCACGTGCATACGGAGGTCGGACATCGCTGTCGCGGCGCCAAGGTCGACGGACGCATCGTGCCGCTCGACCACAAGCTGCGCAGCGGCGACCGGGTCGAGATACTGACCGCGAAAACCGGCGAACCGCGGCGCGACTGGCTGGTGCTGGCGAACGGGTTTCTGGCCAGCAATCGTTCGCGCGAGAAAGTCCGCAACTGGTTCCACAAGCTCGACCGCTCGCGCAACGAAACCGCGGGCCGCGAATTGCTCGACAAGGAACTGCGCCGGCTCGGTCTGCTCGGCGCCGATCTGGCGCCGGCGCGTGAGCGCTTCACCCTGGCCAGCGACGGCGACCTGTACGTGCAGGTCGCGCTCGGCGACATCGGTCCGCATCAGATCGGCCGCGCCTTGCTCGAACACGAACGCGCGCAGGCCGCGCCGCCGCCGGCCGCGACTCATGCGAGCGGCACCACCGTGGTCACGCCGCCGGCGCCGCGCAAAGTGCCGGGCAAGTCGACCGATTTCACCGTCGAAGGCGTCGGCAATCTGCTGGTGCAGTTGGCGCGTTGCTGCCAGCCGCTGCCGGGCGAACCCATCGTCGGTTATCTGACCCGCGGCCGTGGCGTCAGCGTGCATCGCCCCGGTTGCGTCGCGTTCGAACGTTTGGCCGCGGCCACGCCGCAGCGGGTGCTGCCGGTGGAGTGGGGGCGCAAGGGCAGCGGTTACGAAGTGGATATTGAAGTGCTGGCGCTGGACCGCAAGTGGCTGCTCAAGGAAGTCACCAACGTCATCGCCCAGGCCAACGCGCACGTACTGAGCATCCGCAGCGATGTAGAGCGCAACGGCGCGCAGGTGCGGTTGCGCCTGCGCTTGCGGGTGGCCGATTACGGCCAGTTGTCGACCTTGCTCGGCAAGTTGTCGTCGCTGCCGGCGGTGGAGTATGCGCAGCGGCAGTGAGGTTTCGGGTTCGCGGTGGATGGGGTGGGTAGCGACACGGCCACAGCAACAGCGACAGCAACAGCAACAGCAAATCCCCCCTGCCCCCCTTTTTCAAAGGGGGAACAGCAAAGGCAGTGTTGATCGAGTTGTTGGCCGCGATGGTGGCGGCTGCAGCTTTGCTGTTGCTGTCGCCGCGGCCACTGCCGTCACCGTTACCACTGCCACCGCCACCGCTGGTGCTGTTGTTGTTGCCTTTGCTGTTGCTGTTCCCCCCTTTGAAAAAGTGGGGCAGGGGAGATTTGCTGTTGCTCCTGCTGGTCGCCGCGCCCCATTCGCCGCGCCAAAACCCCACCCGTCCCACCAATCAATACCCGCCCATAAAAAACCAGACTCGTAACAAGCAAAAAAAACGGATCAGCTAATTAGCGAAATTCCGCGAGCAATTTTCAGTTCTGCTCGACGCATCGCAAAACCGCATATTCCCAGGCAAAAACACCTAAACCCGCGCGCCTTCGGCGTGGATGCAGTCTTCGACAGACCCGACCAATCCGGGTCGTAACCACGCTCGAGGACAGGACGATGGCGGCAGTGATTTCGGGTGGCGGTCTTGGCTTGTTCAACAGTTCTTTCAGCCAGATCGGCAAGGGCCTGGGCGCGAGCGCGCGTTACGGCCAGGGGCAGGACAGCCAGTACGTCAACATCGCCACCGGCAATCTGCTGCTGCAAAGTTTCGACGATCAGGTCGTGATGCGCGGCATGACCGTTGGCTTCAGCCGCACCTACAACAGCCGCGGCAGTTTCGCCGGCGCCGGCCGCGACGCGTGGTTGACCGGGTTCGAACGCCGGATCGAATTGATCGGCACGCTAAATCAGACCGGCAGCGTGATGCGCCGACACAGCGGCGACGGTTCGTATCAGGATTTCGCTTACGCCGGCAACGGCTTGTACCGATCGACCGTCGGCGACGGCGCGCACGACAGCCTGCGCCGCGACGGCAAGACCCAGCAGTGGCTGTACGAGGAAGGCGATACCCGGTTGGAGGAAACCTATGCCGACCCCGGCACCGGCGGCCGCCTGACCCGCATCCGCGATCTCAAGAGCGATCCGCTGCAGCCGACCACCTGGAACCTGAGCTACGACCCGCAAGGACGGGTGAGCGAAGTCGCCGCCAACGACGGCAACGGCAACCTCAGCCGGATGGTGTTTAGCTACAGCGGCGCCAACCTCGCCAGCGTCACCAGCCATGCCGGCAGTCAGGCGGTCGGCCGGGTCTGGTACGGCTACGACGCGGCCGGGCGCTTGAGCACGGTGACCCACGACCTGACTCCGCAAACGTCCAACGACGACGACTGGATGGCGGCCGCCGGCGTCAACGACGGCCGTTTGTTCCGCACGACGTACAACTATGTCGACGCGAGCAGCCTGCAGATCGCATCGGTGCAGCACAGCGATGGCGTCGTGGTCAGTTACACCTACGATGCGCTCGGCCGGGTGCGCACGCTCACGCGCGGCGATCTCAACGACAACGACGCCGACGGCCAGGGCCAGACCCTGAGCTTCGCCTACGACAGCGAGACACGTTCCACCCGGGTCAGCGATTCGACCGGACGCACTTGGGTCTACTACTACGACGAAGCCCATCAACTGATCGCCGCGGAACAGCCATCCGCCGGGGGTTGGCAGGAAACCTACACCTACGAGTACGACGCCGACGGCAATCTGATCGCCGCGATGACCGACGGCGTGGCCGGCACGGTCTATCGCTACGACGACAACGGCAATGCGATCGAGCAGCGCGAATTCATTTCCTCCGGGCTGCGGGTGATCGCCCGCGTCACCGAACGGAGCTTCAACGCCGCCAATCAAGTCACCAGCGAAACCGTCTACGAAGTCGACGAGGGCGACATCCTCGGCTTTGCCGGTGGCGACGACGTCGGCAAGAATTCGGCGTCGACGCCACCGTCGAACGCGCTGATCACTCGCTATATCTACGACGCGGCCAATCGACTGCGCTTCGTGGTCAACGCCGCCGGCGAGGTCAGCGAAAGCGAATACGCCAGCACCGGTTTCGGTATCGGCCGGTTGCTGAAATCACGCCAGTACCTGGACGCGACCTACAGCGGGGATTACACCCTGGCCGCACTCGAAGCCTGGGCCGGCGCCGCGTCACGCAAGGCCAACAGCGGCCTGACCCAGTACAGCTACGATGCCTTCGGTAGTGTGGCCTGGCGTCGCTATGCCGCGGTCGACGCCGCCGGCAACGGCATCGCCAATGATGCGGATCTGATCGAAGGCTATCGCTACGACGAACGCGGCCGCGTGCTTGAGCGCAACGCGTCCAACGGCGCGGACTTGCGCCGCACTGTCTACGTTTACGACGGCATGGGCCGCCTGCTCGCGGAGAAAGTGTTCGACCGCAACGCCGTGGCGCTGCAGTCGCGCAGTTGGGCCTATACCGACTCGCAGCGGCTGGCGATCGCGATCGTCGAGGGCGGCGCGGTCGGCGATGGCGACCTGAGCAACGACCGGGTCCGGATCGAACAGCGCGACGCCGCCGGGCAGGTGGTGCTGGTCAGCGAACGCGCGCTCGGCGGCCCGGCCGCGACGCGCGAGACCCGCAACCTGTACGACCGCGCCGGGCTGTTGCGCGCGGTGCAGGACGCCAACGGCGGCCGCAGTTATCTGTTCTACGACATCGAGCGGCAACTGGTGGGCGAGGTCGACGCGACCGGTGCCTTGATCGAATACGTCCGCGACACCTTCGGCCGCATCGTCCAGACCCTGCGTTACGCGACCTTGCTGGACACCCGCGCGTGGATGCCGGCGCCGCCGGCCGAGCCGGGCCTGACCCAGGTGCCGATCAACATCGACCTGGTGCGGCCGACCGCCACGCCGCAGGATCGCACCGTCACCACGTTCTACGATCTGCTCGGCCGCAAGAACGTCGAAACCGATGGCGAAGGCCGGGTGACTTATTTCAGCTACGACCTCAACGACCGGCTGATCCGCACCCGGCAATTGCCGCGCGTGAACGCGCCGCAGAACGAAGAACGGATCACGCGTTATTTTTTTGATGCGATGGGACGCGAACTCGGTCGACTCGACGCCGAGGGCTATCTGGTCGAACACAACTACGACCTCGCCGGTAATCGCACCCGCAGCGTCGCCTACGCCACCGCCGTCGCGGCGAATCTGCGCGAAGCCACGCTGGGCCAGATGCGTCCGGCCGCCAGCGCGCAGGATCAGGTCACGCTGTGGTTCTACGATGGCCGCGGCAACACCTTGGCGATGCTCGACGCCGAGGGCTATCTGACCCAGTACCTGCGCAACGAACGTCTGGCCCAGGACACCACCCGCGCATTCGAAATCCAGTTGACCGGCCTGACCGGGAACGAAACCCTGGCGACCTTGCTCAGCCGCGCGCAGGCCGGGCGCGTGCGCGAAACCCGGCGCGGCTACGACGCGCTGGGCCGCCTGAGCGTGCAGACCGATCCGCAGGGCACGGTCACCCGCAATGCCTACGACGCGCAAGGCCGTCTGACCCGGGTCGAGATCGCCGCCGACACCAGCGAAGTGCGCGACGGCCGGCTGCGTTACAACGTGTTCGGCGAATTGACCGGCGAACTTGGGGGCGAGGGCACGACCCGTCTTCGCCCGGACATGACACAGGCGCAGATCGACGCGGTGTTCGCCCAGTACGGTACCCGCCACAGCTACGACGGCCTGGGACGGCGCATCGAAAGCATCGATGCCGGCGGTCACAAGACCTGGTACTTCCACGATGCCGACGGTCGCCCGACTTACACCGTGCGCGGACTGCCGGGCACGAGCGGCGTGCTCAACGCGCGCGGCGAAGTCAGCCAGACCCGCTACAACGCGTTCGGCGAAGCGATCGAGACCACCGCCTACACCGGCTATCTGCAGATCGCCGTCGCCGGCAGTCGCGACAGCGTGGCCGCCGCGCTGACGACCCTGGCTTACACCGCCGCGACCGACACGCGCCGCGGCTACGGCTACAACCGCCGCGGCCAGCTCGCCGAAGTGCGCGACGCCGAGAACGCGGTGCTGCGCTACGGCTACAACGGCCACGGCGATCGCACCGTCGAGCAGCGCGCATTCGGCACCGCGCTCGAACTGCGCATCGACAGCAGCTACGACAATCGCGGCCTGATCAAGACCCGCATCGAAGCGCCGAACACCGCCGTGCAGCGGCAGTTGTCGTGGAGCTACGACGCCTTCGGCCGGGTCGTCGCCGCCAGCGACGCGCGCGGCGCGCCGACCACGTTCGGCTACGACCGACTAGGGCGTCAGATCAGCCGCAGCCAGACCGTGCAGGGCCGCGCCGAAACCTGGATCAGCAGCTACGACGCCTATGCGCGTGTGCTGAGCCAGACCGATCCGAACGGACGCGTCACCCGCTATTTCTACGACACCGCCGCGCGCAGCATGCGCGTGACCACGCCCGAGGGTATCGAGGTCACCACGCTCTACACCCGGCACGGCCAGCAGTTGTCGGTGTCGCAGGCGATCCCCGGCGGCGCGGTCGCCACCACCCGCTACAGCTACGACCGCGACGGCCGCCTGTTGTCGGTGACCGATCCGCTCAACAAGCAAGCCAGCAACGAGTACGACAACCGCGGCCTGCTCAGCGCGAGCGTCGACGCCAGCGGACGCCGGGTCGAACTGCATTACGACGCGGTCGGCCGGGTGCTGCAGCGCATCGAGGACCCGCAGCAACTCGCATTGACCACGAGCTACGTCTACGACGGCCAGGGTCGCCGCCAGCGCGTGACCGACGCGAGCGGGCGGGTCGTCCAGCACGGTTACGACCGCGAAGGACGGCTGCTGGAAACCGCGCTCGATCCCGACGATCTGAACCTGCGCACCAAGTACTCCTACGATGCCCACGGCCGCCAACTCACCGTCACCGAGGGCGCCGAAACCGCGCGGGCGCGCACGGTTCGTTACGACTACGACCTGTTGGGCCGCCGCGTCGGCGAAGTGGTCGATCCCGCCGGTCTGCAGCTGACCACCGGCTATGTCTACGACGCCAACGACAATCTGCTGCGACGCTATGTCCTCGACGGCGGCAACGAGCGCCACACCCAGCGCAGCTATTACGACGAGGCCAACCGGCTGGTCTACAGCGTCGATCCGACCGGCGCGATTGTCCGCCACTGGTACGATCCGGCTGGCCGCGAGGTCGCCACGCGCGCCTACCGGCAGGCGACCGCGCCGGCCGGACTCAGCGATACCACCACGCTCGCGCAGTTGCATGGGCTCAGCATCGAGCAGGCCGGCGATCAAGGCACTTACGTCGTCTACGACGGCGACGGCCGGGTGCGTTACCGCATCGATCTGCAGGGCCGCATCAGCGAAAACCGCTATGACGTGGCCGGGCGCCTGGCCTCGGAATTGAGTTACTCCAACACCATCGCGATCAACGACGCATTGCGGCAGCGTCTGCGCGCGGGCACCGTCCCGCCGCAGGACATCGCCGCGTTGATCGTCTCCAACGACGCGCGCATGGTCAGGCATGTCTACGACGCCGCCGGCCGCGAGCGTTACACCCTGGTGCAGGACAGCGCGAGCACGGCGACGGTCAGCGAACGGCGCTTCGACGACAGCGGCCGCGTCATAGCCGAAAACCTGTACGGCGTGCGTATCCCGATCAGCACCGCGCTCACCGAAGCCGCGGTGACCACCGCGCTTGGCATCGCCGGCGGCACCGGCAATCTGCGCCAGACCCGTTATGTCTACGACCAGGCCGGCCGCGCGCGTTACACCGTCGACGATGCCGGCGCGGTGGTCGCGCGCGAGTACGACGAAGCCGGGCGGGTGACCGTGGTGCGGCAGTACGAGGGCCTGATCGCGGCGGCCACGCCGATGACCGAGGCCGCGCTCGCCGCGGCGGTCGCCGGCATGCGCCAGCGCATGACCGTCACCCGTTACGACAACGCCGGCCGGGTCGAGCGGGTGACCGACGCCGTCGATCAGGTCGAGCGCTACACCTACGACGCCTCCGGTCTGCTGATCGAACTGCTCGACAAGAATGGGCGGGTGTGGATCTACGGTTACGACGGCGCCGGCCGCCGCGTCACCGAGACCAGTCCGCGGGTGGACGTGTCGACGATCGACGCCGACGGCGTGGTGACCACGCACAACCGTTCGACCGTGACCCGCACGAATTACAACGCGCTGGGGCAGGTGATCTCGCGCAGCGAGGACGACGGCACCGCGCAGGCGCGGGTGACGCATTACGAGTACGACGCGGCCGGTCGGCAGAATCGCACGGTGTTTCCCCTGGCCGGCCGCATCGATCCGGTCACCGGCGCGCTGGATATCAGTGGCGCCCGGCCCAGCACCGAGGTCGGCTACGACAGCCTCGGGCGCGCGGTGGTCAACAAGGACGTGTCCGGCCGCTACAGCTACAAGGTCTACGACGATTTCGGCCAGTTGTATCTGGACATCGACGCGGCCGGTTACCTCACCCGCTACGAATACAACGTCTTCGGCGAACGCACCGGCCTGTACCGCCACGCGGCCGCGTTCGATTTCGGCGCGCTGTCGGGCTGGTCCGCGGGTCAGGCCATCGGCTACGCGCAGGCGCTCAACGGCGTCATCCACGACCCGGCCAAGGACCGCGGCATCGCCACCTTCTACGACACGCGCGGCCAGGTATCGCGGGTCGAACAGAACGCGCTGGAGTATTACCGCGACGACGGCACCATCGCGACCGGCCGGCCCACGACCGCGTACGAGTACGATGCCTACGGCCGCAAGGTCAAGGAATCGGTGCTGCTGCAGGGCACCCGCGGGCAAAGCGACGCGCGCTGGGCCGACAGCTATTTCTACTACGACGACCTCGGCCGGCTGGTGTTGAGCGTCGACGCCGAGGGCTATGTCACCGCCAACGAGTACTACCCCACCGGCGAACTCAAGCGCAGCATCGAATACGCGCGCGCGATCGCGACCTCGAACCTGAGCACCGCGACACCTCCGTCGCCGCCGGCCAGCGGCGACGAGATCGTCGGGTTCGACCGCATCATGCGTTGGGAGTACGACGCGCTGGGGCGCAAGCAGCGCGAGTACACGCAGCATCACTTCGCCGACCGCCAGGGCGGCTCCGGCGTGCGCGAGGTGATGAGCCAGTTCGAGTATGACGGCCGCGATCGCCTGATCCGGCTGAGCGACGGCAACGGCGTCACCAGCACCGAGTACGACGCGCTGGGCCGCGCGATCAACCTGACCGAACCCGCGCGCAACGTGCTCGCCGCCGATGCCGACGCCCAATTGCGCAACGGCGCCGACCTGGGCGTGGGCACGCTGTACGCGTGGGCCTCGCCCTACACCCAGATGCGCTACGACGCGTTCGGCAACGTCATCGAGACCCGCCGTTACGCCAACGGCCTGCGCGCGGGCGGCGCGGTCGCCGACGACCAGCGCGATCAGGTCGAACGCGTGCGCTACGACGGCCAGGGCAGGGCGGTCGCGGTGTTCGTCAAGCGCGAAACCGACACCGGCGCCGGCATCGCGAGCGGCAACCGGACCTATCTGATCTACGACGCCGCCGACCGCATCGTCGAGCGCTGGTCGGTGCTCGACACCGACCTGGCGGGCGGCGCGGTGCGCGTGCACGATCGTTTTCGTTACGACCCGGCCGGTCGCCAGCTGGAATCGCAACGCACCCGCGAATCCGCGGCCGGCGCGGTGCTGGCCACCGATCTGCTCGAGACCGTGGGCTACAACGCCTTCGGCGAAATCGTCAGCAAGCAGTACGGCGACGTGGCCGGCGTGCTGGATTACCACTACGACCTGGCCGGACGTCTGCTTAGCGACAACGAAACCGGCGCGCTGCGTTCCTATGGCTACAACCTGGCCGGCCATCGCGTGCGCGAGGCGCATTTCGTGCTCGGCGCGGCCGGGGTCGAATCGGCGGTCACCCGTTTCGGCCTGGACCGCCTGGGCCGGACCGTCGCCAGCGAATTGCCCGCCTACCAGGACGGCGCCGCGCCGAAGCCGACCACGGCCCGGCAACTGGACCGTTGGGGCAATGCGCTCAGCATCGTCGACACGCGCGGCTATCGCACCGATTACCGCTACAACGAACGCAACCAGGTCACCCGCGACGAACGCCCGCTGGTGGAAGTGGTGTCCGAGAGCGGGGTGCGCCAGTGGCTGCGTCCGGTCAACCACTGGTTCTACGACGCGCTGGGCCGGCTGGTCGCGACCCGCGACGCCAACGGCAACACCCGCAGCAACGAGTACGACGCGAGCGGGCGCATGATCGCGTCGGCCGACGCCTTGAATGAGAGAACCCTGTTCGCCTTCGACGCCCTGGGCAATCAGCGCCTGACCCAGAACGCGATGGGCTATCTGACCTACAAGGATTACGACAGCCACGGCCGCATCGTCGGCATCGGCGACTATCTGCCCAGCGGCGCCGGCATCGCCCGCGAGCGCAACAGCCTGCAGCGTTACGTGCTCAATCAGAACGGCGACCGCAACGGCCTGTACGACGCGCTCGACAACCTGGTCCGCTATCGCTACGACAGCGCCGGACGGGTGGTACGCAGCCAGAGCGCGTCGGGCGCGGTCAGCACCTACGGTTACGACGACCAGGGCCGCAAGATCGACGAGTTCAACGGCATCGACACGATGACCTGGAGCTACGACGTGCACGGCCGCCTGATCGCCCATCGCAACCTGGGCGGGCGCCAGCTGAGCAACGAGTACGACCCGGTTACCGGTCAGCTGGTGAACGAGCGCCAGACCGGCGGCGCCGGCCTGGATGTCGGCGACGGCGCGCGGCGCACGACCTACTACCCCGACGGCCGGGTCAAGGCCATCTACGAACAAGGCAGCGCGACGCCGAGCTATCGCTACGAATACGACGCGGCCGGCAATCGCGTGGTCGAGGAGGTCGACACCCGCGACGCGTCGGGCCGGCTGGTGCGCACCCGCACGCGCAGCCTGTACGACAGCAACAACCGCATCCAGCGCGTCTACACCGACGAACTGGGCAGCGGCGGCGCGCCGGTCAAGCGCATCTTCGATCTGAGCTACAGCTACGACGCCGCCGGCAATCGCCGCAGCGTCCGCGCCAGTTCCGGCTACGGCCCCAACGCCACCGGCGTGGGCGCCGAAAACACCCGGCCGCAGGTCGTGCAAACGCCGCCGGCGCGCTGGTTGCGCAGCGGCCAGAGCGCGGAATTCTCGATCGTGTTCGGCGATATCTTCCGCGACGCCGAGCAGGACGCATTGACCCTCGGCATCGGCCGCGCCGACGGCTTGCCGTGGCCGTCGTGGCTGCAACTGAGCGGGCCGGACGCCAACGGCCAGGTGCGTTTCATCGCCAACCCGCCCGCGGGCACGGTCCAGCAGATCGAAATACGCTTGAGCGCGACCGAGAACCGTCCCGGCGGACTCAGCGAAGCGACCTCGTTCGTGTTGTCGGTCAATGCGAATCGCGCGCCGACGGCGATCGACGCGGTCGAACCGGTGCTGCGCGCCAAGGTCGGCCAGCCATGGGGCCGCGACCTGCTCGCCAGCGACTACTTCGTCGACCCCGACCTGGGCGACGTGCTGCGGCTGGAACTGGAAAGCGCGGTGCCGTCGATTTCGAGCTGGCTCAGCGCGTCGCCGGACGGCGGTCTGCTGCGCCTGCGCAGCACCCTGCCGCCCGCCACACCCGGCGACTACAGCTTGCGCCTGCGCGCAACCGACCAGGGCGGTCGCAGCGCGATCAAGACCGTGGTGATCCGCGTCGTCGCCAGCACCGCGCCCACCGGCCCGAACACATTGCCGCCGCGCGCGGCGACCATGGGCCGTCAATTCGACTGGAGCATGCCGCTGTCGTCGGTGTTCACCGACGCCGACGGCGACCGCCTGAGCATCGCCACGATAGGTCTGCCGAACTGGCTGTCGTTCCAGCAGACCACCGAACAAGGCCAGCCGCAGTTGCGCCTGAGCGGCCGCGCGCCCGACGATGTCGCCGCCGGTCACGTCTACACGTTCCAGTTCAAGGCCAGCGACGAAAGCGGCAACAGCAAGCTCGCCAGCCTGTCGATCACCTTGCGCGCGTTCAACACCGACCCGTATCTGGGCGGCACGATCAACGACGCGGACATGGTGCTGATCCGCGACGGCAGCTATTACCCGCCGCCGTTGCCGGCCTTCCTCGACAGCGACGGCGACGTCGTGAGCGTGCGCCTGACCGGTTTGCCGCCCGGGCTGACCTTCGATCCGCTCACGCGCCAGATCGGCGGCAACGCGGCGTTGGGGACCTACTGGCTGACCTACAGCGCCGATGACGGCCGTGGCGGCAGCATCAGTCAATCGCTACGGGTGATCGTCCGCGACAACGCGCCGCCGACCGTGCCGGCGTTCACTCCGCCCAATCCGCGCCAGGGCGCCGCGTATCGCTATGTGATCCCGGAGTCGTTCGACCCGGACGCGCCGGTGAAATACTGGGTCAATGCGCAGCAGTTGCCGTTGGGGTTGAGCTTCAACGACCTCACCCGCGAAATCACCGGCGTGCCGACCGAGCAGGGCAGCTTCAACGTGACCATGTCGGTGTGGGACCGTTTCGGCGCGACCACGGTGACGAGTTTCGCGATGACGGTGACCGCGCCGGCGGCCAATCAGCCGCCGGTGGCGACGGTGCCGTCGGCGTTGCTGATCTTCGAGATGGCGTCCAGCAACTCCGAGCCACCGGAACTCACCCTGGATCCCGGATTGTTCGTCGATCCCGACGGTAACCCGATGGTCTACACGATCTCCGGACAACCCAATTGGCTGTCGTACCGGTTAGACGGTGACGTCCACACGTTCAGCGCCGACCGCAGCGCCTGGTTCTCCGATCCGTCGACCTTCACCCTGACCGCGCACGACAGCGAGGGCGGGTATGCCGCGCTGAACATCCGCGTTCGCGTCCAGCGGGGCGCGCCGCCCGAACAGCCCGGCATGGACCCGTCGCTGGATTCGTTCGAATTCGACATGGGCACCGGCGCGCCGCCGCACGAGCACAAGGCCGATTCGGGCATCGAGCCGGGCGCGATAGAACCTGGCGCAATAGAAGCCGCCGTCCCGGTCGAGACCAAGGAGTACTGGTACACCTACGACGCCGAGAACCGGCTCAAGATCAACAACGGCGTCCTGCAGGCCGGCCAGATCGTGCTCAGCCACCTCGAGCGCGAATCCTACGAACTCAAGTACGACGCCGCCGGCAACATCGTCGCGCGCTTCAGCCTGCGCACCGCGTCGGGCGCGACCGTGCCGACCTTGCGCGTGGAGCGCTCGGTGTACGACCTGCGCGGCAATCGCCGGATCGAGCTGCATGAGCAGGTCGTCGGCGGCGGCATGGACGCCTACCAGGGCGTGCGCAAGCGTTTCGAGTACGACGACAACAACCGCGTGACCGAGGTGCGCGAGTACTACGCCAACTCGATGAATTTCGATATCGGCGTGGATGGCGCGGAGTGGATCAGCCTGGGCGGCTGGCTGTCGGCGGCGGAGATTTACGTCTACGACATCGACGGCCGCCTGATGAGCCTGGACACCAAGGGCCGCGCCGCGCTCAACGTCAGCTGGATACGTCCGGCCCACAACAACCACCTCGCCGCGCAGTACAACGACCTGGGCGTGCTACAGGCCAAGACCTACGCCGACTACCGCATCAACACCGGGCGTCAGCCCAACGGCCCGCTCGCCGACAATCGCGCCACCGGTTACGACGCGGCCGGCCGGCTGATCCGCTACGACTACAGCCCCGACGCCAGCTACGCCAGCACCCAGCGTTACAGCTACGCCTACTACGGTTGGGACAGCTACCAGGAGAAGACCGTCACCGGCACGCGGCCGGCCCAGCCCGCCCAGCCGGCCACCACCAACACCCTGACCTACGACAGCTTCGGCCGTCTGCGCTCGCAACTCGAGCACACTCGCTTGAACAGCGGTTCGATCGAAGACCGCATGCGCTATTACAGCCACGACGGCGACGGCCGGGTGCAGACCCGGCGCGAAGGCGTGATGCGCAGCGGCGTGTTCACCCAGGACGGCGCGGGCGGGCCGGGCAATTACTTCCTCGTCCACGCCGGCGGGCAGCAACAGGCCGAACTGCGCGAGGGCGTGCAACCGAGCAGTGGCTTGCCCAGCCGTCAGATCCAGAGCCTGGGCGGACGCGGCTATTACCAGGCCGGTGGCGACACCGTCGTCGCCCAACCCGGCGACACCCTGCGTTCGCTGGCCCGGCGCGTGTATGGCGCCGAGCAGCTGTGGTATCTGCTCGCCGATGCCAACGGCCTGGGCGATCCCGATCAGGAACTGGCCGCCGGCACCCGGTTGACCGCGCCGGATACCACGGTCGCGCACAACGACGCATCCACCTTCAAGCCCTACGACCCGGCCGCGGCGATCGGTCCGACCGCGCCGGGTTTGCCGATGATCGCGCCGCCGCCGAAGAACCACTGCAACGCGGTGGCGATGGTGTTGATGGTGGTGGTCGCGGTGGTGGTGTCGGTGGTCACCTACGGCGCCCTGGCCGCGCCCGCCGCGGCGTGGGTGGGCAGCGCCACCGGCGGGGCGATCCTCGCAGGCGCCGCGGCCGGCGCGGCCGGCAGCGTGGCCAGCCAGGCGGTCGGCAGTGCGACCGGGGTCAGCAGTTTCAGCTGGCGCAACGTCGCCGCCAGCGCGGTCGCGGGCGGCATCACCGCCGGCATCGGCGCGACTTCGTTCGGCGAAGCGATGAAGACGACCGCGCAGGGCCGGGCCGCGCTGGCCGCGATCGGTTCGGCGGCGAACTACGTCGGCCAGAAAGTCGCCGGCCTGGACACCGCTTTCAGTTGGCGCAACGTCGCCGCCGCGGCGGTGAGCGCCGCGGTGTCCAGCAAGATCAACGGCGCGCTGGGCCTGCAGGGCGAAGGCTTCGCGGTCGGCTTCGGCGCGAATCTGACCGAAGGCGTGGTGAGCCAACATGTGCGCCAGGCGTTCGGCCTGGCCAGCGCGGCCGACGCGTCCGATTACGGACGGATCGCGCTGGATGCGTTCGGCAATGCCCTGGGCAACTGGCTTGCGAGCAACACCGGCGGCAGTGCGAAGACGCTCGAAGCGAATCTATCGAAATCGATGGCGGCGACACAGCAACGCCTGGATGCCGAGATCGAGCGCGATGCCGCGCTGGACGTCGGCGCCGATCTGGACCGTCGGTTCGCCGGTCTGGCCGCGTCCGCGGATATGCGCTTGTCGGCCGCGATCGATATGCAGGCCGATGCGCGCGTGAACATGTGGCAATGGTCGATGCAGAACTTCGCTTCGACCCAGGCCGACCTGTACGCCGCGGTGGCCGGCCGCGGGCGGCTGGCGGCGGCCTCGTTCGCGAGCATGGCCGTGTCGGCGTCCGGCAGCGGGGTGGTGGCGGTCGGCGATATCGATCTGAGGGTGGAATCGCTGCCGGCCGATCAGAACCCCGGCTTCTACAAGGACGACCGCATCGTCCGTCGCAATCTGGCTGAACAACTCGAGCACGCGCGCAACGCCGGGGTGCTGGAACGCGCGAGTTGGTATCTGAGCGAGCATCGCGGTCGCGTGGGCGAGCCGGTGGGCTTGACCGAGGCAAGGCGCGACCTGGAAGCGTTCGAGCAGGCGCCGGAGTTCATCCCGTTGGCCGCGGTCGAGGACTACTACATCCGGTTGATGGAGCACGACAGCGGTCAGGCGCTATTGCCGGCGCAGGAGGCCGCGCGACTGCGACGCACGCTCGACCAGTTCAATCGCTATTACCTTGGCGACCTGCCCTTGCCGTTGAACGCTCCCAGCGCCGCGGAAGTGGAGGCGCAACAGCGCTTCAAGAACGATATCGGCATGGGCTTTCTCGGCGTGTTCGCGGCTCCCGCCGGCCTGACCCGGCTGGCCGGCGGTTCCGAGAACGCCGTCGAGGGTATGTTGCGGGTCGGTTCGATCGCGTTGGATATGGCCTCGCTCAAGGTCGACGGCGCGTTCGCTCCGCGCGCCATGCCGATGCTGCGCGGTACCGCCACGCGGTTGTACCCGCAGCGCGACGGGCTGTTCTCGGTGGACCGCGACACGATCGCGCACGATCTCGCCGGACGTGCGTTGACACTCAGCGGGTACAGGAACAATCCCACCGCTCGTAAGCTCGAAGAGCTCATCACCCCGTCGGGTCGTATCGAGAGCAAGCAGAAGAGCGGCACCTACATGTACGTCATCGACCGCGATGGCACCATCCTGATCGGTACCCGCGACGGCAAACGCATGCCGCATCCCAGCTTGATCGGCGGTGAGAACCCCAGAGTGCTCGGCGCCGGAATCATCGATATCCGTGGCGGGAGAATCCATTCGATCGACAATGTCTCCGGTCACTTCAAGCCGGGTCAGGGCTCCATCGAGGCGGCGCAACGCGCCTTCGGCCAACTGCCGCGTTCTGTGTTCAGCAAGGATTTCCAGGGCTATCGTTCGTTCGATCCGGGGCCGCATTGAGAGCAGCGCACAAGCGGTCGTTCGCGGTTGGAATGCCGCAACGAGCGGAATTGAATGCGGTCGCAGGGTGATCGGGAATCGCTTCCCGGTCACTTGCGGGGCGTTATGCTTGCGCGGTGAAATCCCCGCCATCTTCCCCGACCGATTCCAAGCCAGCGCCTGTTTCGGGAAACGTCCGTATCGAGCCGACGGCGGGCGAGGGCTGGGGGCGACTGAACTTCGAGCGCAGGCCCGTACCTGCGGGCGAACGGGCCAAATCGCGATCGAGGCTGTGGTGGAAGTTGGGAGTGCCGATGGTGGCATTGGCTTTGATCGTGTCGGTCCCCCTGCGCCAGCCCCTGTCCGACCGGCTTTGGCCCGAGTCCCGGCTGCAGGCCCTGCATCAGCAAGCCGCGCAGGCCCTGTCCGAAGGCAAGCTGACCTCCCCAGACGGCCACGGCGCGCGCGAGCTGTATGAGGCGGCGCTGGCGCTGGACCCTGATCGCGGCGACGCGCGCCAGGGGCTGACGCGGGTCGGTGCGATGGCGCTGGTGCAGGCGCGCCAGGCGATCGACGGCGGCCATTTCGATTTCGCCCGCGAACGGCTGGAGCTGGCGCGCGAACTGGCGACGCCGCGCGACCGGGTCGAGGCGCTGGCGCGGCGGCTGCGCGAACGCGAGGCCGCGCATGCGGGACTGGACCGGCTGGTCGCGCAGGCGGCGAACGCGCGCGCGCAGGGCCGGCTCGACGGCGCGCCCGACGCGGCCTTGCCGCTGTACCTGCGGGTGCTGGAACTGCAGCCGCAACGCAACGACGCGCTGGAAGGCCGCGACGATACTCTGGCCGACCTGCTGCTACAGGCGCGGCAGGCGCTGGAGCACGGCGAACTCGCGCGCGGCGCGCAGGGCATCGCGCGGGTGCAGGCGGCCGATCCCGGCCACGCCGATCTGCCCGATGCCTTGAGCGTGCTCGAGCGCCATGTCGAACAACGCCGCCGCGACGCCGATCAGGCGCTGCGCCGGCAACGCCTGGACCGGGCGGCGGAGGCCTACCGCGACCTGCTCGCGATCCAGCCCGGCGACGAAGCCGCGCGGCGCGGCCTGGTTTCGGTCGCCAACGCGCATGCCGCGCTCAGCGAGCGCTACGCCGCCGACTTCCGTTTCGCCGATGCGCAAGCCGAACTGGAGCGTGCGCGCGAACTCGCGGTGGATGCGCCCGCGGTGACCCTGGCGCACCAGCACCTCGATCGCGCGCGCGAATCGCGCAAGCGTTTCGACCAGGAACCGCCGCTGGCGCGACGCCAGTCGCTGCGGCGCCTGCTCAACGAAGCCGCGGCGGCCGAGCAGCGCGGCGACCTGCTGACCCCGCCGGGCGACAGCGCCTACGACAAATTGCGCGCGGCGCAGGCGATTGCGCCGCAGGACCCGGCGGTGCGCGCCGCCGCGGCGCGCCTGCTGCCGGCGGCCAGGCGCTGTTTCGAAACCGAGCTCAGCGGCAATCGATTGGTGCGCGCGAGCGGCTGCCTGGATGCGCGGCGCGCGCTGGAAGGCGCGAGCGCGCCGGTGCGCGAAGCGGCGACGCGACTGGCGCAACGCTGGATCGCGGTCGGCGACGAGCGCCTGGGCGCCGGCGAACTGCACGCGGCGCGCAGCGCGCTGGACTCGGCGCGGCGGCTCGATCCGGGCGCGCCGGGGCTCAGCGAACTGGCCGCGCGCGTGCAGGCCGCGGCCGCGGCGAATTGAGCGCGCGCAGCCGCTAACGCGCTGCGCTTGCGCGTTGGCAGGGCAGGGGCGAGCGGCGACGCGGCGCTCGCCGGTTCGCGCGAAAACCGCTCTCAGCCCAACGCTCTTCGGCGTTGCGGGACAGCAGCGATCTGACGACAGCCGAGCCTGTTTCGCCGTGCATGAGGCGACGACCGGCCACGCGCGCGGTCCGGCCGCTCAATTCGATCCCGCGCGAATTTTTCGTCCGCACCGTTCTGTCGGCGCCTGCTCCGCACTGCCATATCCGCGCGCAGTGATCCCTTCCTCGCGTGTTTCGCGAGTCATGAATGCCCGCCGCCCGATGCCGCCGCTGACGCCGCAACCGGACGGTGGACCGGCGCGTCGGTCGCATCGGATCGGCGGATGTTTCGCGCGTGCGCCAATGGCCGCGCGCCGCCGCAGCGATTCCCGCACGCATTGTCGGCTCCCTTTCGTCATCAAAGGACTTTTCATGAAACGCACCGCATTAGTGTTGTCCCTGCTGCTGGCCGCCGCCGCGCCGCCGGCCGCGCGGGCCGAGGTCAAGTACTTCGGCTACTGGGCCAATAACGGCTATCAGCACGAGAACAAGGACCACACCAACATCACCCACGTCTGGACCGGCCGCGACAACGCCGCCGCGCGCGCGGCCATTCTCGGCGAGTTGCAGCAAGCCAGGGACAACGGCGTCAAGGCGGTGATTTCGGTCGACTCGTTCCTGTTCACCATTACCGGATCCGATTCCGATCCGATTTACAACCCGCGTCCCGACGCGGCCAGCGCGTTCGGCGCGCTGCTCGGCGACTTGGTCACCGCCGGTTACCTGGTGCCCGGCGATCCCGCGCGCAGCACGGTGGCCGCGTTCTATCCGATCGACGAACCGGAACTGCACCACTTGTCCGACCTCGGCGGCGTGGCCCATCCCGCGCTCGCCAACGCGATCGGCGTGATCCGCGCCGACAGCCGCACCGCCGGTATTCCGATCGCGATGATCCTGAGCAAGAAATTCCGCGACGCCGCGCAGGGCCTGCGCCTGGTCGACTGGGTCGGTGTCAACAACTACGGCGCCAACGACAGCGGCTACATCGACACGGTCGGCGACTTGCAGGACTACATGCGCCCGCAACAGCGCGAGATCATGGTCCCGCAAGCCGGCGTGGGCGGAATCCTCGACCACTCGCCGCACACGCCCGAGACCATGTACGCCGTCGGCAAGGCCGACCCGCGCGTGATCATGCTGCTGCCGTTCCTGTGGGGGCACGCGAATACCAGCGGCGTGCGCACCCATGCTTCGCTGAAGGCCTCGTACACCGCGATCGGCACCCAGGTGAAGTACGGCCTGATTGGCCAGTTCGTCGGCCAGAGCGTCAATCCGACCATGATCGGCGGCGTGCCGACCGCGGTGTCGGTGACGATGAAGAACCTCAGCAGCCAGACCTGGCCGCAAGGCGGCACCATCTCGCTGGGCTCGCAGAACCCGGGCGACAATTTCACCTGGGGCATGCACCGCGTCGCGCTGCCGCACTCGGTCGCGCCGCAGCAGAACGTCACCTTCAGCTTCAACGTGATTCCGCCGTCGACGCCTGGCAACTACAACTTCCAATGGCGGATGGTCGACGATGGCCGCGCCTGGTTCGGCGATCCCAGCGCCAATGTGGTGGTCAACGTCAAGCCGCGTCCCAGCGGCTCGATCAGCGCCAGCCCCAATCCCTGCGTGATCCCGATCGGCGGCTCGATCTGCACCGCGACCATCACCTGGAACAGCAACCAGCCCAACGCGCAGATCATCATCACCGATGCGCAGGGCAACAATCCGCAGCTGTTCGGCGGCGGCCAGAGCGGCAGCCAGAGCGCGCCGTGGATCGGCTTCGGCACGATCCGTTTCAACCTGGGCATTCCGGGTTACACCATCACCAGCGTCGACGTGCGCGGCGTGTCGGCCGGTGCGAAGGAGTCCGCGCGGACGGCCGCGCCGTAGTCGCGCACGGCTGAGCGCGCGGGGCCGGCTGCCACGGCTTTGCGCTGCGATCGCGCCGCGGCGGCGATCGGCGCGGCCCGATCAGTGCAGCGTCGGCCCCCGATCCATCGATCGGGGCGATTTGTGCCGGGGTTTGTGTTGCGGCCCCGGCCGTGGCCGCGCGACGGGTGGCCGGCCCGGGCGGCCCGGAGCGCGCGAACGCGATCGCCGTCGCAGCGCGGCGCCCGCGGATCGCCCGCGGGCGACCGTTCAGCGCCGCCGCTCCCGGCGGCGCGGCGCTGGGCGATAATGCCGGCCGTTTCCGCCGTCAGACCGCCCCGTTGCCTTTCGATCCGACCCTCGCCCTGTCCGCCGTCCGCGTCGCGCCGCGCCCGTTCGCCGCGCCGCCGGAGCGCTCATGGCGTTGAACCCTCGCCCGGCGCCGGACACGGTGGCGGTGGTGCTGTGCACCTACAACGGCGCGCGCTACCTGCCGCAGCAACTCGACAGCCTGCTCGCGCAGACCCTGGCGCCGCAGCGCATCGTGATCGCCGACGACGCCTCCAGCGACGGCACCTGGGCGATGCTGGAAGCCTTCGCCGAACGCGCGCGGGCGCGCGGCATCGCCGTGGACCTGCAACGCAATCCGCGCAACCTGGGCTATCTGCGCAATTTCGAGGCCGCGCTGCGCCGCGCCGGGGAAGCGATCGTGTTCCTGTGCGACCAGGACGATGTCTGGTACCCGAACAAACTCGCCGATTATCTCGAACAGTTTCGCGCCCGGCCGCGCTTGAACCTGCTGCACAGCGATTCGCGACTGATCGACGGCGAGGGCCGCGAACTGGGCCGGCGCATGTTCCAGACCCTTGAAGTGAGCGCCACCGAACTGGCCGCGATCCACGCCGGCCGCGGGTTCGAGGTCCTGGTCCGGCGCAATATCGTGACCGGCGCGACCATCGCGCTGCGGCGCGAGGTGTTGGCGCAGGCGCTGCCGATTCCCGATGTCGAACATCCCGAACTCGAACGCAGCGCCTGGGTCCACGACGAATGGCTGGCGCTGATCGCGGCCGCGATCGGCGAGATCGATTGCTTGCAAGCGCCGACGATGGGGTATCGCCAGCACGGCGGCAACCAGATCGGCGCGCGCCGGCGCAGCCTGATCGAGCGGCTCGGCGGCGGCAAGCAACGGCGCGAGTACATGCAGGCGATGGCCGCCAAGCTCGAGTCGTTGCGCGAGCATCTGCAGCGCGCGAATCTGGACGTGGGCGCGGCCAAGCGCGCCGCGCTCGACGCGCGCATCGCCCATCTGCGCCTGCGCCTGGACCTGCCTGCGAGCTTCGCCAAGCGCTGGCCGCTGGTGCGCGAAGAATGGCGCCAGGGCCGTTATCTCGATTACTCCTCCGGACTGCATTCGATGGTCTGCGACCTGCTGGGGCTGCGCTGACATGCAAGCCTCAGCGCCGGCCCAGGCCGCGGACGTTTGCGCCGCGATCGTCACCTACCACCCGCAGATCGACCTGCTCGACGAAGTCGTCGCCGCGATCAAGCCGCAGGTCGGGCGGGTGCTGATCTTCGACAACGCCAGTCCCGGCGAAGCGCTCGACGGGTATTTCGAACGGTTGCGCGGGCAGGGCGTGGACGTGGTCCGCGGCGAGCGCAACGTCGGCCTCGGCAGCGCGATCAACCACGCCGCGCGGGCCGCGCGCGCGGCCGGTTTCGCGCAATTGCTGCTGATGGACCAGGACAGCATCGTCGACCCGGACATGGTCGCGGTGTTGCAGCGCCATCTGCACCGCTTGCAGGCGCAGCACCCGGTCGCCGCGGTCGGGCCGCGGTTCCGCGACCAGCGCACCGGAGCGATCGCGCCGTTCGTGCGGATCGGATTTCCGCTCAACCACAAGTTTTACGGCGGCCCGGGCCAGGTCATCGACTGCGATTTCCTGATCACCTCGGGCACGTTGCTGCCGCTGGAGGTGTTGGACACGGTCGGCGGCATGGACGAAGGCTTGTTCATCGACAATGTCGACGTCGAATGGAGTTCGCGCGCCAAGTACCGCGGCTATCGCCTGTACGGCATCTGCGACGCCGGCATGCAGCACCGGATCGGCGAACTGGAGCCGGTATCGCGGCTGATTCCCTACCGCACCGTGGTCCACAGCCCGACCCGGCTGTACTACATGATGCGCAACCGCATCGCCCTGTACCGCCGCGTCGAAGTGCCGCGGCGCTGGGCCGCGCAGGATCTGCCGCGGCTGCTGTTGAAATTCGTCGGCACCGTGGTGTTGCTGAAGCCGCGTGGGGCTTATTTGAAGGCGATGCTGCGCGGCCTACGCGATGGCCTGCGGGGGCGGGACGGGCCGATGCCGCCCGCGCAGGACTAGCGCCGCCGCCCGACCTGGATTTGCTACGCGAAACCCCGAGCGCCTGGTTCGATTGCGATCGCACCGCTATGCGAGCCGACGCTCGTGGCCCCGGATCGCCGCGCAAACCCGCTGCAGGGCAAGCCGCGCTGGCAACCACATACCTTGTAGCCGTTAGCGCGAACGCCGAGCCGGCAACGCCGCGATTTACAAGCAAACCAGCCCAAATCCCTGAACCAGCGCTTATTCACGGGGTCTGAATGCGTCAGGCCCCTGCCATCCGACCCGGGCGCGGGCCATGGACGCCTGCGCTAGACTTGCCCGCGACTCCCTGTGTTGCATATCCGTGGCCCGAATCGATTACGACGAAGACGAACGCGACGACGACCGCGATGACAGCGCTCCGGCGCCGACCTGGCGCCGCCGTCTGGTGACCTGGGCCCTGGCCGCGATCGGCCTGGGGCTGGGGTTCCTGATTCCCTACACGCTCTACCTCAATCATGAAGTCGGCGAACGCTTCGGCCAGTTGCAATGGCAGCTGCCGACCCGGGTCTACGGGCGCCCGCTGGAACTCGCGCCGGGCCTGGCGCTGGACCCGGCGACGCTGAAGACCGAGCTGGACGCGGCCTCCTATCGCGAAGACGGCGGCGAACGCCCGGGCACCTACGCCCGCGACGGCGGCCGTTTCACCGTCGCCAGCCGCGGCTTCAACGATGTCGACGGCACCGTGCAGCCGCGCCGGATCGAAGTGGTGGTGTCCGGCGGCCGCGTCGCCGGCCTGCGCGACCTGACCTCGAAGAAGGCGCTCAAGGTCGCGCGCCTGGACCCGGCGCGCATCGCGACCTTGTACGGGCAGAAGCAGGAAGAGCGGCGGTTGGTTCGTATCGAAGAGGTGCCGGAACTCTTGGTCACCGGCCTGCAGGCGGTCGAGGATCGCGACTTCAACAGCCACATCGGCATCGACATCACCGGCATGATCCGCGCCGCGTTCAAGAACGTCGCCGCCGGCCGCGCCAAGCAGGGCGCCAGCACCCTGACCCAGCAGCTCGCGCGCAGCGGCCTGCTCGGCATCGGCCAGGAACAGACCCTGACCCGCAAGGGCAAGGAAATCATCTACGCCCTGCTGATCGAGGCGCGCTACGACAAGCGCACCATCCTCGAGGCCTATTTCAATCAGGTGTATCTGGGCCAGCGCGGCTCGCAGGCGATCCACGGCGTGTCGGCCGCCTCCGAGTTCTGGTTCGGCCGCGACCTGCGCGATCTCAACACCGAGCAGATCGCGTTGCTGATCGGCATCGTGCGCGGCCCGTCCTACTACGACCCGCGGCGCAATCCCGAGCGCGCGCTGGGCCGGCGCAACTTCGTGCTCGGCGAGATGCTCGAGACCGGCCTGATCAAGCAGGACGAACACGACCGCGCGGTCAAGGCGCCGCTGGAGATCACCGCCAACCCCGGCAACATCGCCGCCAACCGCTTTCCGGCCTATGTCGACCTGATCCGCCGCCAGCTCGCTCGCGACTACCCGGCCGATGCGCTGGCCGGCGCCGGCCTGAGCGTGATGAGCGGGATGTCGCCGTCGGCGCAGGCGCAGGCCGAGGGCGCGGTCGCGCGCACGCTCAAGACCCTGGACAACAAGCGCCGGCCGCCGTTGCAGGCCGGCCTGGTGGTCACCGACGTGCACAACGGCGAAGTGCTCGCCGTGGTCGGCAGCCGCGAGTTCACCCAGCACGGCTTCAACCGCGCGGTCGAAGCGCAGCGGCCGGTGGGTTCGCTGCTCAAGCCGTTCGTGTACCTGCTCGCGTTGGCGCAGCCGGGCGAGTTCAACCTCAGCTCCTGGATCGACGACTCGCCGGTCACGGTCAAGCTCGGTCGCGGCCGCAACTGGAACCCGGGCAACTCCGACGGCCGCAGCCACGGCATGGTGCGGATGATCGATGCGCTGGCGATGTCCTACAACCAGGCCACGGTGCGCATCGGCATGCAGGTCGCGCCCGAGCGTATTTCGGCGCTGATCAAGACCCTGGCCGGGATCGAGGCGCCCGACAACAATCCTTCGCTGATCCTCGGCGCGGTCGATCAAAGCCCGTACGCGATGGCGCAGCTGTATCAGTTCCTCGCCTCGGGCGGCGAAATCCAGCCGCTGCACGCAGTGCGCGGCGTGCTCGACGCCAACGGCAAGGCGGTCAAGCGTTACGACAAGGAACCCGCGCCGGCGCAGGAGGGCGACGCGATCGCCGCGCGCCTGATCACCATCGCCCTGCAGCACGCGATCACCAACGGCACCGGCCGCCAGCTGATCGGCGACGGCCTGGGCCGCTTGTCGCCGGCCGGCAAGACCGGCACCAGCAACGACGGCCGCGACAGCTGGTTCGCCGGCTGGACCGGCGATCATCTGGCGGTGATCTGGGTCGGCAACGATCAGAACCAGGCCACCGGCCTGTACGGCGGTACCGGCGCGATGCGGGTGTGGTCGGCGATCTTCTCGCGCCTGCCCAGCGCGTCGTTGAAAGTCACCGACAAGGGCCTGGACTGGCAGTCGGTGGTCGGCACCAACACCACCGACGCCAGCTGCGCCGGCGCGCGCCGCTTCCCGTTCGTGGCCGGTTTCGCGCCGCAGTACGCGCCGTGCCCGGCGCCGCAGCCTGAAGCCGAGGAATCCGGTGGCGGCGGTTGGCGCGAATGGTTCGGCATCGGCCAGGACAAGGACGAACCCGCGCGCGAGCCGGCGCCCAATCCCCCGTCCCCGGAGCAGTAATCCATGAAGCGCAGTTCTTTCGCAGGCGCCATCCCCCGATGCGCCGCCCCGATGTTGACGACCGCGCTGCTGACGACCGTATTGGTTGCCTGCACGGTCGCGCCGCCGCAGCCCACCGCGCTGGCCGAAGCCTCGTTCAACGGCGAAGCCGCGGTGGCCAAGGTGGTCGCGGCCGGCGGATTGGAATCGCGCGAACTCGACGTGCAGCCGATCCGCGATCCGCAGGTCGAGGATCTGCGCCAACAGGCGACGCAATTGGAAAAGGCGCGCAAGTACCCCGAAGCCGCCGCCGCGCTCGATCACGCCCTGCAGCTCAACGCCAACGACCCGGCGCTGCTGCAGGAACGCGCCGAAGCCGCGCTGCTGCTGCATCGCCTCGACGATGCCGAGCGGTTCGCCCAGCAGGCCTTCGATTCGAGTTCCAAGGTCGGGCCGCTGTGCCGGCGCAACTGGACCACGATCGCCGAAGTGCGCAGCGCCAAGCTGTCCGGCGTCAACGCGGCGATGAAACTGGCCGAGCGTCAGGATCATTACGACGCGCTGGTTCCGCAGCGCACCCAGCTGACCGCATCGGCCCGGCAGGCCCAGGCCCAGATCGCCACCTGCACGGTCGCCGCGCCGGCGCGTTACTGAGGACGGCATGCCACAACCCAGCCGCCTCGGCGTCGCCACTCGTGCCGCGCTGAGCGAAGGCGGCGATCTCGCGCGCAACATCGCCGCGTTCGCGCCGCGACCCGCGCAACAGGACCTGTCGGTGGCGATCGCCGACGCGTTCGAAGCGCGTTCGACCCTGCTCGCCGAAGCCGGCACCGGCACCGGCAAGACCTTCGCCTATCTGGTGCCGGCGCTGTTGTCGGGATTGAAGACCATCGTCTCCACCGGCACCCGCGCGCTGCAGGATCAGCTGTATCACCGCGATTTGCCGCGGGTGCGCGACGCGCTCGGCGTGGGCCTGAAGACCGCCTTGTTGAAGGGCCGCGCGAACTATCTGTGCAAGTACCGCACCGAGCAAGCCAAGGGCGAGCCGCGTTTCACCAGCCGCGATTACGCCGCGCAGTTCCAGCGCATCGTCAGCTGGTCCGGGCGCACGCGCATGGGCGACCTGGCCGAACTCGACGGTCTGCCGGAAGACTCGCCGCTGCTGCCGATGGTCACCTCGACCGCGGAAAACTGCCTGGGCAGCGAATGCCCGATGTTCGGCGACTGCTTCGTGGTGCAGGCGCGCCAGCGCGCGCAGGCCGCCGACCTGGTGGTGGTCAATCATCATCTGCTGTTGGCCGATCTGGCGCTGAAGCAGGAAGGCTTCGGCGAAATCCTGCCGGGCGCGCAGGCGTTCGTGGTCGACGAAGCGCATCAGTTGCCGGATCTGGCCTCGCAGTTCTTCGGCGAAGCGATCAGTGCGCGGCCGCTGGTCGAACTGGCGCGCGACGCGCTGGCCGAATGCAAGAGCGTGACCGGTTCGCTGGCCAGCGTGCAGACGCCGTCGCGCGATCTCGAACAGGCGGTGCGCGGCCTGCGCGCGGCGATGGACGAACTGCCGGTGCGCGCGACCCGTCGCCGCGCCGCCGAAGTGCCGGCGGTCGAGGCCGCGTTCGACACGCTCGATGCTGCGTTGGGCACGATGCACAAGACGCTCGAACCACTGCGCGGCGCCGCGCCGGGCTTCGACAGCTGCCACGCGCGCGCGAAGGATTTCCAGACCAAGCTGCGGCGCTGGCGCGGCGGTCCGCCGCCGGTCGCGGCCGTGGTCGAGCCGATCGAAGAGGACGACGATTTCGCGCCGCCGCGTCGGATCGTCGCGGTCGAGCCCATCGCCGAATCTGAAGTCGAGTCCGTTGCCGACGAGCCGGCCGAAGACGACACCGAACAACCCCCCGCCGCGCCCGACACCAGCGTGCTGTGGTACGAACTCACCGCGCGCGGCTTCCGCCTGGCGCGCACGCCGCTGGATGTCGCCGCGCCCCTGGCCGAGCATCGCGAACGTTCGCGCGCGGCGTGGATCTTCACCTCGGCCACGCTCGCGGTCGGCGGCCGTTTCGAGCATTACGCGACCAAGCTCGGCCTGGTCGAACCCACGACCTTGCTCGCGCCCAGCCCGTTCGACTGGGCCGAACAAGCGTTGCTGTACCTGCCGCGCGGCCTGCCCGATCCGGCCGTGCGTCACTACAACGAGAGCATGGTCGATCGCCTGCGCCCGGTGCTCGAAGCCTCCGGCGGCCGCGCCTTCGTCCTGTTCGCCTCGCACCGTGCCCTGCGCGAAGCGGCCGAATTGCTGCGCGACGGCCCGTGGCCGCTATTCGTGCAGGGCGAAGCGCCGCGGCACGTGCTGCTCGAACGCTTCCGCGCCTCCGGCAACGGCGTGCTGCTTGGCGCGGCGAGTTTCCGCGAAGGCGTGGACGTGGCCGGCGAAGCGCTGAGCGTGGTGGTGATCGACAAACTGCCGTTCGCCGCGCCCGACGACCCGGTATTCGAAGCGCGCCTGGACGCGATCCGTCGCGGCGGCGGCAACCCGTTCCGCGACGAACAACTGCCGCAGGCGGTGATCGCGCTCAAACAGGGTGCCGGCCGCCTGATCCGCAGCGAGACCGACCGCGGCGTGCTGGTCCTGTGCGACCCGCGCCTGCTGTCGAAGAGCTACGGCAAGACCTTCCTCGACTCGCTGCCGCCGCTGCCGCGCACCCGCCAGGTCGAGGACGTGGGCCGGTTCTTCGCCGGCGAGCCGCTGGTACTAGAATCGGCCACATCGGCCTCGTCCGACGACGACTACTACTACCAATGACCGCGAGGGCAGGAGCATGACCGAGCAAGAGCCGGGCGAGGCCGCATCGTCGCCGCCGCCAGCCGAGCAGCGCAAGCCGCGCGTGCATGGTCTGGGCGGCGTGTTCTTCAAGGCCCGCGACCCGGCCGCGCTGTCGGCCTGGTACGGCCGTCATCTCGACGTCGGCGGTCAGGACTGGGGTGGCGCGATGTTCGGGTGGAAGCGCGAGGACACCGGCGAGGCGGCCTACACCGTATGGTCGCCGTTCGCCGAAACCACCGAGTACTTCAAGCCCAGCGACAAGCCCTACATGATCAACTTCCGCGTCGACGACCTGGCGGCGACCTTGCAGTCCTTGCGCGAAGAAGGCTGTCAGGTGCTCGATCGCTACGAGGAAAGCGAGCAGGGCAAGTTCGGGTATTTGGTCGATCCGGAGGGCGGGTTGATCGAGTTGTGGGAGCCGGGTGCGGAGTGATGTGGTGATGGTGGAATGATCGAGGCGGATTCGATCGTTGTTCCGCTCAAGGTGGGCTCTGCGTTACTTCGCCGAAGCCGAACATTCAGAGACTTCAGCGTTCCTTCCAATCCGTCATTCCCGCGAAGGCGGGCTCTGCTTTACTTCGGCGCAGCCGAATATCCAGAGACTTCAGCGCCCTCTTTCCAGAACGTCATTCCCACGGACGCGGGAATCCCACGCCACCTTTCTAGATCGCCATCCCCATTACGGTAGGCTCTGTTTTTACTTGGGCGAAGCCAAACAGCCAAAGACTTCAGTGCCATCCCTCCAGAACGTCATTCCCGCGAAAGCGGGAATCTAGCGACTTTCGTGCGAGAACGCTTAAAGTCACTGGATTCCCGCTTTCGCGGGAATGACGAGCAATAGCAACGGCAAAAGAACGAAGCCGTAACCAATCCTCATCTTTCCCCGTATCACCCGAGCCCATGAACCTCCTAGCCTTCGAAACCGCCACCGAAGCCTGCTCCGTCGCCGTATGGCTCGACGGCGAAGTGCATGAGCGCTTCGAACTCGCGCCACGCCGCCACGCCGAACTCTCGTTGCCCTGGGCCGAGCAACTGCTGGCCCAGGCCGGAATCAAGCGCAGCCAACTCGACGCCATCGCGATCAGCCGCGGCCCCGGCGCGTTCACCGGCGTGCGTCTGGCGATCGCGATCGCCCAGGGCATCGCGCTGGCGCTGGACAAACCGATCGTGCCGGTATCGACCCTGGCCGTGCTCGCCCTGCGCGCGCATCACCTCGAGCCGCAAAACCGAAGCACCGAACCGCAACGCGTATTCGCCGCGATCGACGCGCGCATGGGCGAGGTCTATACCGCCGCCTACGAACTGCGCGACGGCGACGCGTTCGCGCTGGACGAAGAAATCGTGATCGCGCCCACCGCCGCGGTCGTGCCGGGCGAATACAACGGCTGGCTCGGCGTAGGCACCGGTTTCGCCGCCGCCGAAGGCGCGTTGCGCGAGCGCCTGGGCGAGCGCTTCGCCGCGATCGACGCGCAGGCATTGCCGCATGCCGCCGACCTCGCCCGTCTCGCCGCGCAGGCCTATGCGTGCGGCGAAGCCATCGCGCCGGAACGGATCGAACCGGCGTATCTGCGCAACAACGTCGCCTTGACCATCGCCGAGCAAGCCGCGTTGCGCGCTAAAGCGAAATAGCGCCTCAATAGCCGATGCCGTGCGCCGCCGACCAAGTCGCGAGGTCCACCCTCAAGTCGAGCCTTGCCTCGGCATGATCGCCGACCCAGACCATTGCGCATCGCGATCTGGATGAAGCAGCCGCTGCTGCTTCCCGCGAAATTCGAAGTTACGCTGCATCACTGAGTAAAGTGATTTTTCGAAACACACGATGTGTCTGTGTGGCACGTATAGTCAACCTATGTGTAAAAAATACGCTCCGCTTATGTCTTGAATTTGGTCTGCCCATGGTGCGACAACACAAGTCCGCATCGTTCGGTCAAATCCAGGTCAATGAACAAGATCGGTTTTGTTTTTTTCGCGACGCTGGCATGCGCGTCGTTGAGCGTGGGCTGCGACAACAAGGTCGCCGGCCCCAGCGCCGCGGCCACGACGACGAGCGCGGCTGAACCAGCCAAGGCATCGGAGTTGACCCTGTTCGCGCTCGACGTCGGCGTCGCGTCCAATCCCGACGGCACGGTGGTGCCGCTGACCCAGTTCCTGCCCGGCGAAAAGATCATCGCCTCGCTGCGCACGCAAGGCGCGGCGAAGGGGGTACCGGTGTCGGTCAAGCTGATCGAGATGAGCAACGGCCAAGTAGTGGGCGAGCAGCGCACCGACCTGACCTTGAGCGGCGCGGCGACGACCAACCTGGAATTCGTCAAGCAGGGCGCAGGCCAGTAGGTACCGGGGCGCTATGTCATGGAAGTGGCGATCGCCGGCAAGCCGGCGGGGCGACAAGAAATCGAAGTGACCCAGACACTGCCGGAAGGCGCGCGGCCCAAGCCGCCGGCCGGCGCGTAAGATCACCGATCCGCTGAATCGTAATGTCCAGATCGTGTGTAACCTCGCTGGTCAGCCACTGACGACAATCGATGCGAAGGGTCACACAACAACCTACCGCTACGAAGGCGGCGCGCTGACGTCCGTAGTCGACCCGTTGGGCCGCGCCACGGGCATGGCCTATGACACGTTGGGTCGGTGGGTAGTGGTGCGTGATGTGGAAGGCCGCATCGGAAGGCGCAGCTACGACAACAATGATCGGGTACGCAGCTTGACCGATCCGATGCAGCGGACCACTGAGATCAGTTACGACAATAACGGCAACGTCTCGGCCATCCTTTTGCCGCATGGCAACGGCATCACCTACGTCTATGACGAGCGCGACCGGTTAAAGGAGCGGCGCGACAGCCTGGATCAGGTCGATACCTGGACCTATTTCGACGGCGATCGAATCAAAACCCATAAGAATCGTCGTGATCAAACCTCGATTTTCAGCTACGACACATTGGGGCGACCTGAAAAGGCAACGCTGCCGGACGGCAGCATTCAGACCTTCGTGTACGACGCCGCCGACCGCCGTCGCCAGCTGATAGATACGGCCGCTGGAACACTGAGTTGGGAGTACGATGAGTTCGACCGCGTGCGCAGTGAAACCGGTGCTGCCGGTACGGTGACCTACGATTACGACGAAGTAGGGCGCCGGGTCGGCATGACCGCCGGTAGCCAGGCGAAGGTCGAATACCGCTATGACGATGGCGACCAGTTACGTCGGATATTGCAAGGCTCAGAAGAAGTCGCGTTCGAGTATGACGACATCGGGCGCCGCGAGATCATGACATTGCCGAACGGAGTGGTCGCCGCATATGACTTCAATGAGGCCAGCGAATTGACTGGGCTGGCATATGCCAGCAGCGCCGGATCGATATTGGGTTCGGTGGGCTATGGGTACGACCGAGTGGGCCGGCGCGTCGCACAAACTGGCTCGTGGGCCAACAGCCTGTTGCCAGCTGCGAGCGACGGTAATGCGTTCGACGACAATCATCGGCAGATCCAGTACCAAGGCCAAGCGTTGAGCTACGACTCCAATGGCAACTTGATCGGCGACGGCACCCGCACCTACGTGTGGAACAGTCGTGATCAGTTGGTGGCCATCCAGCAGGACGGCCAGACGATCGCCAACTATGCATACGATCCGCTGGGCCGTCGAATCGGAAAGACCGAGAACGGCCAGACGACACAATATTTGTACGATGGCTTGGACGCGGTGCAAGAAACCCGTGGAGCAACGGTCAGTGGCATATTGACCGGTCTTGGTATCGACGAGCGTTTTGCGCGGACTGACACGTCAGGCCGGACCTACTTTCTGACCGACGCATTGGGAAGCACGAAGGCGTTGTCGAATGCGAGCGGCGCGGTGGTGCAACGTTACGACTACACACCCTATGGGCAGACGCAGGCGGCGCAAGGCGGATTCAATAATCCGTACCAGTATACGGGTCGCGAGTTGGACGGGAGCGGGCTGTATTACTATCGAGCACGCTACTACCATCCGGGGATGGCGCGATTTATCAGCGAGGACCCGATCGGGTTGGCAGGTGGACCTAATTTTTATGCTTATGCTGGTGGAAATCCCGTTCGCTTCAGTGATCCCTTGGGGTTGGATTTCTTGGGGAAATGTCTGGCCCAACATTATTTGGAAAAATATGGCGCAGATGCCTGGTGGAAGATTATAGGTCTAAGGGGAGGTAGTGATGGCGAAGTGCTGCCTGGTACTTCCGCTGAAGCCCTGCGTAATGCGGAGCACTATTTGTACAGTTATATGGAAGTCAGTAGCGACAGCTATTCCTGGGGTGTCATGCATGGGTTAACTGTTGGCTATCAAGCGTGGAAATTCTGGAGCAATGTTGGCGATTATCACGGTCTGCTTGATTCACCCTACATAAAATCCTGGCCCACGCACGATGAGTTGAAATCCGGAGTTGAGGGCGCTAACGATGCACTCTTCGGGAATAGTGAGAGGTCGAGCTGTGGGTGCGCGTGAGAGGAGCCGTGAATGCGAACTGTTGATCATTTTTGGTTTGTCTCTAAGGCGGTTGCTTGTTTCTATTTAATCTTTGGATTTAGTATGTCGTTACCATTAGTGCGGGAGTCGCACTGGGGAAGTGCTTTGGTTATTGCCGTGGCAGCGATATTCATGGCTTCCGGACATTGGCTTAGATTTTACTGGGCATTTCTTACGACGGCGTCGATCGGGCTGATAGTCAACTTTGCATCTGTCTTTCATTATTTTCCGGTGCCCTCTGGTTCAGGAGAGCGTGGCTTAAAATTTTTTTGCCTTACTTTCTTTGTTTTTGCTTTTATTTTATATATTTATTTCAATCAGCATAAAATGGTCGGCAAGAAATACTGAATGATTTGTTGCGACGTTGAAATGGCATCAGTTTTTGCTCGATCCGCTTGTAGGGCGGTGCGTATCTTTTTTAGGAAGTCGCTCTAGGATCCACGATAAAGCCAAGCTACTCCAGCCAAAAAATAAAGCGAAATAGACGCGCGAAAGTTGGCGTCGCGATACATCTTTGGTGTGGAGCACTTTAGGTCAAGCGATTATTTTTTTGCCCGATGCCTGAAGCGGCCAAGTGATGCAGTCGCTGCGGATTTAGTTGCCAGGCTAGGCACATCTGACTCACCAAGGCGGACATATGCACTGATGCTAGTGCTGCATAATATTTCGACGGGTCGGCAGAGCGACTACAGCATCGATCGCAGCTTTAGGGCAGAGCAAGAGTGCAATCGCTTTTTTGCGGCACACTCACCCTGTCATCGGCTAGCCACGGATATTGATGCTTTTTTCGAAAAGGCTAAAAAATGACCGCGGCGGCTAACAATTTGATCTAAAGCAGGCGCAGGTGATCGACTGCTACCTCTCGGCTTAGAAGGATGGGCCCGAGGCGCCGGGATATCTGGAACAGCGCAGCATCCGCTTGGTGGATACCATCTATCGCATCTCCCTGAGCTTCGCCAATCACGCTGCGCTTGCCGGCGATGAACCGCAAGGCCTAGGGCCAAGGTGCGCACACGATTTGCACGTGGACTTCAGGGCCGCGACTAGCGGCACTGGTAATGTGATCGGACAGTGGACCGCTAGTTGAGCAAGCCAAGGTCATGTCGGCACTTCAACTATGGGGCGCTTGCGGGCGTTACTCTGGACGCTGGGCTTGGTGGCTTCATCGCGCTTGCAGCGTAGGGACTTCCTTCACCGGATGCTTCTCAGGTAGTGCAAAGGAGTATCGGCTGGCCTTCCAGGGACAGCCGTTTCGGCCACCAGTAGCATTACCGGAACTCATATCGGCAAGGGCAGATGACTGCGAATTCCCGTCAAGCGCTTTGGTATGCCGCATTCGCCGTAGGCGCCCTGGTGTTTGCCGTATTCACGGCAAGCATCTCGTTGGAGCCGAGAGTGAGTGGGCCGTCTACCGGGGTGCGCGTTCTATTTGCATGCATAAGCGCGATGTTCGTATGTGCTGCCGTGGCTCACGGTGTGCTCGCTTTCGCTCTGTTCACGGGCTGGGTGGACTCGGTAGAGCGTTCTGGCACGACGGCGGTGCTTAGGGAAAACGGTGAGCTGGTTGCGCAAGGCGAGGTCCGGCTGGTCATAAAACTCGCCGAAGGGGTCGGCGGCGATCAGCCCGGTGGCGCTTGCGTGCTCTTCTTTTGCGGTCGGCGGCCATACGTGTGCCGTGTACATAGCTTCGTTCAGTTGCCTTGATCGATCAGGTCGATTGCGTCCACGATCATGACCTGGCAATCGGCGAGGGAGGCGGCGAATACAACGGGATCGGCTTTGTTGGCGATCTTGTTGTTAGGTCGTAGCGGCCGCTGCTGAGTACACATATGAGACGTTTATTGAACAGTGTCGCGTCCGCGCTGCCCTGGGGTGATTGCATCAGAGACGATCAGGGGCGGACAACGCCCGCAAGAACGCCAACAACTGCCGCCGCTCCTCCACCGTCATCGACAACGGTCGGCCCTTGCTGATGCCGCGGTAATACACCTCCTGGTCCACCGCCTCCTCCAGCGTCGCCACCGAGCCGTCGTGCATGTACGGCGCGGTGCGGGCGACGTTGCGCAGCGATGGGGTGCGGAAGGCGGCGAGGTCGGCGGGCTTGCGGGAGGCGATGAAGTGGCCGAGGCCGGCGATGTCGGCTTCGGTCAACACCGTTGCGCCGAGGTCGCGCTTGCCGTCCAGGCGCTGGATCAGGCCGGCGACCCGGCCGGCGATGGCGCTGTCGTTGACGCCCAGGTGGTGGAAGCGGTCGTCGGTGAAGCGCGCGCGGCCGGGTTGCAGTTGGTGGCAGTCGCCGCAGTTGGCCTTGCCGGTGAACAAGGCCAGACCGGCTTGCTGGTCGGCATCTAGCGCGGTGCGGTCGCCGGCCTGGAAGCGGTCGTAGGCGTTTTCGCCGCTGCGCAGCGTGCGCAGGTGGGCGGTGAGGGCGTGGGCGACGGCGTTGGCGGAGAGACCGCCGAGCTCGGCGAATGCGGCGGCGTGGCGTGGCTCGGCGGCGAGACGGCGTAGCAGTTCCTCGGTAGAAGCCAAGCCCATCTCGACTGGATTGGTCAGCGGCTGCAGCACCACGGTTTCCAGGCGCGATTCGCGGCCGTCCCAAAAGAAATGCTGCAACTCGCCCACGTCGAGCAGGCTCGGCGCGTTGCGGGTGCCGGCCTTGCCGCCGGTGCCGATCGAAACCGCGCGCGCGTCGGAGAACGCATACTCAGCGCGGTGGCAACTGACGCAACTGACCTGACCGTCGGCGCTGAGGCTTGGATCGGCGAACAGACGACCGCCAAGCGCGGCCCAGCGCGCGTCATTGTCGGCGGTCGCGCTTCGGCCCGCGTCGCTGGCCGCGGGCGCGGCGTCGCGGCCGCAGCCGCCGAGCATGATTGCGAGTGCGCCGATCAAGGTAAGGATCGAGCAGCGACGGGAGAAGCGATGGAGGACGCGCATGCGTTTGGATCCATGAAGCGGACGCTACCGGTACCGTGCCGGCGCGATGCTCACGATAACGCGGAGTGACCGCGATTTACTCGTCCACCAACGACCCACCCGGCAAGAAATTCCAGGTCCGCGTCACATGCAGAATGTCCGGGTTCTCCTCGGTCTTCGGCAGCGGCGGATACGGTTCGGCCAGTCTGGCGATCCGCAGCGCCGAGGCGTCCAGCAATGCGATGCCGCTGCTGCGCACGATGTCGGCGCGTTCGACACTTCCGTTGCGTCGTACCGCCACGCTGATGACGACTTGTCCGGCCAGACGGCGGCGGCGCGCTTCGTCGGGATAGTTGAGGTTGCCGACGCGTTCGACCCGGTCGACCCAGGCGCGCAGGTAGCCGGCCCAGGCGTATTCGGTGGTGCTCGCGGACACGAACTTGCGCGTGGGTCGCTTGGCGTAGCGCTCCGAGCGCATGTGGATCTCGGCCGCCAGCCGCGCCATCTCGATGTCGTGTTCGATCTTGCGCTCGCCGACCGGCAACGGCCGTTCGGTCGGGGTCTGGGTGGCGCGGTCGCGCGCCACCACGGTCTCGCCGCGGGTGCTGCTGACCACGCGCGCGACCGGATCGGGCTGGGCGGTCGGCGATTGCGCGCGCAACTGCATCTGGGCCACGCCGGCCTCGGCCCGCGGCGCCGGGCCGGACTGGTTGTCGCGCGGGCGGGTGCTCTTGTCGTGCTCGCCGCCGCCCTGGTTGTTGGCTTGGGCGAGGAAGTCGGCCTGCTTGGGCGTCAGCGCGGTCTGGGTCTGGGTCAGGATCACGTCCAGGGTCGGCACCACCGGCGCGGCCTGCTCCAGGGTGTAGCCGACGCCGAGCAAAAGAATGCCGTGGACGATCACCGACAGCACCAGGGTGGCGCTGAAACGCTGCGGTTCGGCCAGGCCGCCGCCGGGCAGGGTGGGTGCGGCCGCGCTCATGCCGCCTGGGCGGCTGCGACGCGGGCCTCGATCGCGTCGAACAGCAGGCCGGCGATGTTGAGGCCGAACTGTTCGTCGAGCTCGCGGATGCAGGTCGGGCTGGTGACGTTGAGTTCGGTCATGTAATCGCCGATCACGTCCAGGCCGACGAACAACATACCGCGGCGTTTCATCTCCGGACCGACTTCGTGGGCGATCCAGCGATCGCGCTCGCTCAGCGGGCGGCCTTCGCCGCGGCCGCCCGCGGCGAGATTGCCGCGGAACTCGTCGCCTTGCGGAATCCGCGCCAGCGCATAGTCGACCGGCACGCCGTCGACCAACAGGATGCGCTTGTCGCCGTCGCTGATCTGCGGCAGGAACTTCTGCGCCATCACAAGGTGCTGGCCGCCATCGCCGAGGGTTTCCAGGATCACGTTGAGGTTGGCCTCGCCCGCGGCGGCGCGGAAGATCGAGCGCCCGCCCATGCCGTCGAGCGGCTTGAGCACCGCCTGACCGTGCTGCTGGACGAAGGTCTTGAGCTCGGCCGGATCGCGGCTGACCAGGGTGTCGATGCAGCACTGCGGAAACAGCAGCGCGGCCAGCTTCTCGTTGTAGTCGCGCAGGCCCTGCGGGTCGTTGACCACGAACGCGCCGGCGCGCTGGGCGACCGACAGGATCTGGGTGTCGTGCAGGTACTCGGCGTCGACCGGCGGGTCCTTGCGCATCAGCACGACGTGGCCGTGACCGAGTTCAATCTGTGACCAGTCTCCCAGTTCGAACCAGCTCGCCTTGTCGTCGCGTACCCGCAACGCCGCCACCGTGGCCCGCGCCGCGCCGCCGAGCAGGCTCAGCCCGCCGGGCCGCACATACCACAGCCGATGTCCGCGCCGCTGCGCTTCCAGTAGCATGGCGAAGGTTGAGTCCTTGGCGATCTTGATCGATCCGATCGGGTCCATCACGACGACGATGTCCAACGGCATGGGAACGGAATCCTGAAAGATTGACGTGATGGTAGCAGGCAGGTCGCCGGTATCTGTCATGATGGCGGGGTCGGAAACGGTCGCCCTGCGTCCATTTGCGACACGCAACGATCAGTCACATCGCACGATGCGAGGGGCGACATGCACAGGCCGATGGAAGCGGCCGCCGGCATCGGTGATGCGCGGCAAGGTTGTCCTGTGATGCCGATATGCTGCGTATTCAGTTTCCGAGCACGGAAGGCGCGCTTGACAGCCCGCGTGCGGCTTGGAATAAAGACGGCTTCGCGACGCCCGGGGATTCAACGGCGTCGCAATGGGGGATACAAAGAATGCTCGACGAGGTTCGTAGCGGCAGCCTCGATGGTCTGAAGGTCATGGTGATCGACGATTCCAAGACCATCCGTCGAACCGCCGAGACGCTGTTGAAGCGCGAAGGATGCGAGGTGGTCACGGCCATCGACGGATTCGAAGCGTTGGCGAAGATCGCCGATCAGCAGCCACAGATCATTTTCGTGGATATCATGATGCCGCGTCTGGACGGCTATCAGACCTGTGCGCTCATCAAGAACAATCAACTGTTCAAGAGCACGCCGGTCATCATGCTGTCTTCCAAGGACGGCCTGTTCGACAAGGCGCGTGGGCGCATCGTCGGATCGGAGCAGTACCTGACCAAGCCATTCACGCGCGAGGAGCTCCTCGACGCGATCCGCAAGCACGTTCACGCCTGACCGGGGGGTAAGGCACACCATGGCACGCATCCTGCTTATTGAGGACTCGCCGACGGATACCGCGGTGCTGACGCAGCTGCTTCAGCGCAACGGGCACGAAGTGTTCGCCTCCGGCAGTGCCGAAGACGGCATCGAGGCCTGCAAGCGCGAGCGGCCGGACCTGGTGATGATGGACGTGGTGCTGCCGGGCATGAACGGGTTTCAGGCCACGCGCGCGCTCAGCCGCGACGCCGACACCAGCCAGATCCCGGTCCTGATCGTCAGCACCAAGGGCATGGAAACCGACCGCGCCTGGGGCATGCGCCAGGGCGCGCGCGATTACATCGTCAAGCCGCCGAGGGAAGACGAATTGATCGCGCGAATCAACGCACTACTTGCCGGATAACCGAAACGATGACGTTCAAGCCGCCGTTCGATGTGCTGACCGATTACGAGCGCCGCTCCCTGGCGCACGTGCCCGGCCTGCCCGAACAGCTCGATGCGCCCGGCCTGTGGCGCGGCGTCGGCTACCGCATCGGCCGCCGCCGCATGGCCTCGACCTTCACCGAGGTGGTGGAAATCCTGTCGCTGCCGCAGGTCACCCAGGTCCCCGGCGCGCAGCCGTGGATGCTCGGGCTGGCCAACGTGCGCGGCAATCTGCTGCCGATCGTCGACCTCAAGCAGTTCCTCGAAGGCGAGCGCACCGTGCTGCACGAAGGCCACCGCATCCTGCTGGTGCGCCAGCCCGGCGGCGACGTGGCGGTGCTGATCGACGAACTGTTCGGCCAGCGCAGTTTTCATGACCAACAGCAGGTGACCCTCGAGGAAGCGGCCGGACACGGCCTCACCGAGGGCCGCTATGGCTATTTCGTCGATCGCGCCTACCTGATCGACGGCCAGCCCTGGGGCATCTTCAGCCTCGACCGGCTGGCGCGCACTCCCGAATTCCGACAAGCAGCGGCCTGAAGCCGCTCCCTTCAATCCAGCAAGTACACGCAAGTACACCTGAGGTTTCCGAACCATGAGCACTGTGATGGACAACGCCGGCAAGAGCCGCCTTCTGGGCGCCAACACCTGGCTGATCGTGCTGGCCCTATCGGTCTTGGTGTTCGGTCTCAACACAGGCTATGCGACATGGAAGGCCGCGCGCCTGGGCGGCGCGAGTTCGTCGGCCTCGAGCCTGCAGGTCAACTCGCAGAAGCTCGCGGTGCAGGCGCGCGAAGCGGTCGGCGGCAACAAGGACGCGTTCACCGCGTTCAAGAAGACCCGCGGCGACATCGACGCCGACATCCAGAAGCTCAACGACAACTACGGCTCCACCGCCGGCGTGTCCGGCCCGATCAGCGCGGTCAGCAAGAGCTGGGAGCCGCTGGGCAAGAGCGCCGCGCAGGTGACCGCCAGCGAGACCGCGGTGCTGGCCCTGGCCGGCAACGCCGACAGCTTCTCCAGCAAGGTCCCGCAGCTGCAGGCGCGCCTGGACGAACTGGTCCGCGCGATGTCGGCGTCCGGCTCGCCGTCCTCGCAGGTCTACATCGCCCTGCGCCAGGTCGTGCTGTCGGCGACCATGGCCCGCCGCATCACCGAAATCCGCGCCGGCGGCAGCGGCGCCGGCATGGCCGGCGAAGCGCTCGGCCGCGACGCGATCGTGTTCGGCAACATCCTCACCGGCCTGCGCAAGGGCGACGCCTCGTTCGGCGTCAACGCGCTGTCCAACGGCGGCGCGCTGGCCGCGCTGGGTCAGGCCGAAGCGCTGTGGCTGGAGATGAAGAAGGATCTCGACGCGATCTCGGCCAGCTCCAAGGACCTGTTCCAGGCCCAGGCCGCGGCCGAATCGATCACCGGCGGCGCCGACAAGATGCTGACCGACAGCCAGTCGCTGTTCAGCGCCTTCACCGCGTTCGGCTCGCTGCGCGACACCAGCTTCATGGGCAACATCTGGGTCTCGATCATCTCCGGCCTGGCCGCATTGGTCGCGATCGCCGGCTTGCTGTTCTCGTTGAACTACGCCCAGCAGCGCCGCTACCAGACCACCAAGGAACTCAACGACCGCAACCAGGAGGCCATCATGCGCCTGCTGGACGAAATGGGTTCGCTGGCGGAAGGCGACCTCACGGTAAAGGCGACGGTCACCGAGGACATGACCGGCGCGATCGCCGACTCGATCAACTTCGCGGTCGAACAGCTGCGCAGCCTGGTGCAGACGATTACCGACACCTCGGTGCAGGTGGCCTCAAGCGCCCAGGAAACCCAGGCCACCGCCATGCATCTGGCCGAGGCCGCCGAACACCAGGCGCACGAGATCAGCTCGGCCTCCGACCGCATCAGCGAAATCGCCGCCTCGATCGACCAGGTGTCGAAGAACTCGGCCGAGTCGGCCGACGTGGCGCAGCGCTCGGTGCAGATCGCGACCAAGGGCGCGGGCGTGGTGCGGCAGACGATTCAAGGCATGGACTCGATCCGCGACCAGATCCAGGAGACCTCGAAGCGAATCAAGCGCCTGGGCGAAAGCTCGCAGGAAATCGGCTCGATCGTCGAACTCATCAACGACATTTCCGAACAGACCAACATCCTCGCGCTGAACGCCGCGATTCAGGCCGCATCGGCCGGTGAAGCGGGCCGCGGGTTCGCGGTGGTGGCCGACGAAGTGCAACGACTCGCCGAGCGCGCGTCCAACGCGACCAAGCGAATCGAGACGTTGGTCCAGACAATTCAGTCCGACACCAACGAAGCTGTGAGCTCGATGGAACAGACGACTTCGGAAGTGGTCGCGGGCGCACGATTGGCGGAAGACGCCGGTACCGCACTGGGCGAGATCGAAAAGGTGTCGTCGGATCTGTCGAACCTGATTCAAGGCATCTCCAGCGCGGCCCAGCAGCAGTCCAGCGCGGCGTCGAACATCACCCAGACGATGAACACGATTCAGCAGATCACCTCGCAGACCTCGCAGGGCGCCAACCAGACCGCCGCGTCGATTGGAAACCTGGCGCAACTGGCGGCCGACCTGCGCCGTTCGGTCGCCGACTTCAAGCTGCCGGCCTGATCCGCGCAAGCGGTCGGGCAGGGCGGTGATGGATCGGGCGGCGGTGATCAAGCATTACAGAAGGGTTGTACCGAGGATGAAGCTTCCGACACATCGCTGGCAGAGCCACGGACCGCGTCAGCGACGCGACCGCGTTGACGTGCGGAGCACGCCATGACCGCGCTGCGCGAAGCCATCGACACCACCACGCTGGGCTGGATCAAGCCCGAGCTGGACGAAACCCTGCGCCAGGCGCGGCAGGAGATCGAGGCGTTTGCCGAAGATCCCGCCGACACCTCGCGCATGCGCGTGTGCGCCAACCATCTGCATCAGGTGCATGGCACCTTGCGCATGGTCGAGCTGTACGCCCCGGCCATGGTCGCCGAGGAAATGGAACGTCTGGCCCTGGCCTTGCAGCAAGGCAGCGTCGCCGATCGCGACGAAGCCTGCGCGGCGCTGATGCGCGGCGTGGTGCTGCTGCCCGATTACCTCGAACGCCTGCAGGGCGGCCATCGCGATATTCCGATCGTGCTGCTGCCGCTGCTCAACGAATTGCGCGCCACCCGCGGCGAATCCGGTCTCAACGAAAGCGTGCTGTTCGCGCCCAACCTCGACCGTCCGCTGCCGGCGCATCTGCCGCCGCCGTTGCCGGTCGGCAGTGGTGGCGGCCGCAACGCCAGCGCGCCGCATCTGGCCGCGCTGCGTGATGCGCTGACCGCATGGCCCGAAGACGGCGTGCCGTCGAACCCGGCCCAACTCGCTTCGGCGATCGACGGCCTGCTCGCCGATGTCGTGCTCGAACCGGTGCGGCGCATGCTCTGGGTCGCCTCCTCGGTGTCGCACGCGGTGCGCGACGGCGCCTTGCCGGCGACGCGTTCGCTGCGTCAGGCCTTCGGCGGGGTCGAGCGCGAAGCGCGCCAGATCCTGTCCGACGACGGCTTCAGCGCGCCGCGCGGCGAACCCGCGGCCGAACCGACCCGGCAGCTGCTGTATCACGTCGCCCACAGCGACGGCCGCCATCCGGCGCTGGACGATCTGCGCCAGACCTTCGAACTCGCCGCGCACCTGCCGAGCGAATCCGAACTCGAACACGCCCGCGGCAGCCTGAGCGGACGCAATCGCGCCCTGCTCGACACCGTTGCCGCGGCAATCAAGGAAGACCTGCTGCGGGTCAAGGACGCCCTCGACCTGCACCTGCGCACCAACCAGACCGACGCCGGCGAACTGCGCCCGCAGGTCGAGGCGTTGGCGCGGGTCAGCGACACCCTCGGCATGATGGGCCTGGGCATGGCCCGCACCGTCGTGCTGCAGCAGCGCGATGCGATGAACGACATCGTCGACGGCCGCCGCGCCGCCGACGAAGGCACCCTGCTCGATGTCGCCGGCGCGTTGCTGTATGTGGATGCCTCGCTGGACGACCAGGTGTCGCGCCTGGGCCTGCCCGACGACAAGGCCGAAGAGGACCTGCTCGCTGGCGAAGCGCGCAAGGTGCTCGACGTGGTCGCGCGCGAAGCCATCGCCAACTTTGGCGATGCGCGCCAGTCGTTTGTTGCCTTCGTCGAGACCAAGTGGGACCACGACGAACTGGCCGAAGTGCCGCGCGTGCTCGACGAAGTCGCCGGCGCCCTGCGCATGATCGAGCTGCCGCTGGCGGCCGATTACCTCACCGGGGTCAAGCGTTACACCGAAGTCGAACTGATCGGCCGCCGCCGCGTGCCCAGCGGTCAGCAGCTCGACACCCTGGCCGATGCGTTGGCCAGCCTGGAGTACTACCTCGAAGCGCTGCGCGAGCAGCGCCCGAACCGCGACGACATCCTCGACATCGCGCGCCAGAGCCTGGAAGTGCTGCGCTACTGGCCGCTGCCGGACGTGGTCCGGGTCGAGCCGCAGGCCGAAGACGCCGCGCCGCCCGTTGTCGCCGCCGAAGCCGCCTCGCCCGCCGTCGCCGAAGCCACGCCGCCGAGCGCGAGCGAATCGCACACCCAGATTCCGGTCGCGCCCGACTGGAGCCTGTCGGAAGCGCAGGCGCACGACGCCGGCGCCGCCGCCGAGTCGATCGACAACGCCGCGCTCGATGCCGAACACGGCGCCGCGCAGTACAGCTCGGCGTTCGAACCCGACGCCAGCCATGCCGCGCCCGCCGAACCGGCCGACATCGCCGAACGCGTGTCCGGCGGTCTGGTCAACACGGCGATGCTCGAAGCGCTGCCGTCCTCGCCGCCGTCGTTCCTCGGCGCCTCCTCGCCGGCCCAGGGCGGTTTCGAGACCGTCGACGACATCGACGACGAAGTGCGGGAAATCTTCCTGGAGGAATTCCAGGAGGAAATCGCCAACCTCGAACACTTGCTGCCGGCGTGGCGCGAAGCGCCCGACGATCTGGCGCGGGTGCAGCCGGTGCGGCGCGTGTTCCACACCCTCAAGGGCAGCGGCCGCCTGGTCGGCGCGCGCACCCTGGGCGAATTCAGCTGGAAGGTCGAGAACCTGCTCAACCGCGTGCGCGAGCACGGCCGTCCGGCCAGCCCGGAAGTCATCGACCTGGTCGAGCACGCGCATCGCGCGCTGCCGGGTTTCTACGCCGCGCTGCGCAACGAAGCGCCGCTGAGCGTCGACGTCGCCGGCATCGAAGCGCATGCCGACCGCCTCGCCAACGGCGAGGAAGCCTATTACCAAGCGCCGGTCGCCGCTGTCGCGGGCGAGCCTGAAATCGTCGACACCGCTCCGGCGATCGTCAGCGACGGCCCGTACGTGCCGGCCTCGGTCGATCCGGTGCTGCTGGAAATCCTCGACGGCGAAGTCGCCGGGCATCTGGTCACCATCGAAGCCTGGCTGGCCGCGTCGAACACCGCGCCGCAGCCGGTCACCGATGCGGTGCAGCGCTCGATCCACACCTTGAACGGTGCGTTCGCGATGACCGAAGTGCCGGTCATCACCGACGTCACCGCGCCGACCGAAGCCTACGTCAAGCGTCTGCTCGCCAGCGGCGCGCCGGCCAGCGCCGAAGGCATGTCCGCGCTCAGCGCGGTCGCCGACGCGATCCGCCGCACCGTCGAAGCATTGAAGTCGCCGACCCCGCACGTGCCGATGTTCGTCGGCCTGCCCGAACGCATCGCACTGCTGCGCGACAGCTTGCCCGACGCGCGTTCGCCGATGATCGTCGAAGAGTTCGATCACGACCTCGACGGCTTGCCGGAAGGGCAGTCGCTGTCGGAACTCACGGTCGCCGACCTGAGCGCGTTCGACGGCTACGATGCGTCGCGCGACAGCGCCAGCAAGACCGAAACGGCCGACGCCGCCGGTCGCCAGTCGCCGAACTACGACGACGAATTCGAAATCAGCCTCGACGTGCTGCCGATCGAATTCGACCCGAGCACGGTCGGGCCGATGGGCCTGAGCGACGCCTCGATCGAACAGGCCCGCCTCGCCGCCGAGCGCGAAGCCGCGCAGAAGGCGGAAGCTGAGCGCCTTGCGGCCGAGCAGGCGCAAGCCGCGCGGCTCGAGGCCGAACGTCTCGAAGCCGAGCGCGCCGAAGCGGCGCGCATCGAAGCAGAACGCATCGAAGCAGAACGCATCGAGGCGAAGCGGCTCGAAGCAGAACGCATCGAAGCAGAACGTATCGCCGCCGAGCAGGCCGAGGCGGCACGTCTTGCGGCCGAACAAGCCGAGGCCGCGCGCCTTGCGGCCGAACAGGCCGAAGCCGCGCGTCTTGAAGCCGAGCGCCTCGCCGCCGAACAGGCCGAAGCCGAACGTCTCGAAGCCGAACGCCTTGCCGCCGAGCAGGCCGAAGCCGCGCGCCTTGAAGCCGAACGTCTCGCCGCCGAGCAGGCCGAAGCCGCACGACTCGAAGCCGAGCGCATCGCCGCGGAACAAGCCGAAGCCGAGCGTGTGCAGGCCGAACGCCTGGCCGCCGAGCAGGCCGAAGCGGCCCGTCTGGAGGCCGAACGTCTCGAAGCCGAGCGCATCGAAACCGAGCGCGCCGAAGCCGCGCGCCTGGAAGCCGAGCGCCTCGCCGAAGAAGAGCGGCGGGAGTACGAACGTCTCGAAGCCGAATACGCCGAGCAGGCGCGCCGCGCCGAAGCCGAGCGTCTCGCCGCCGAGCATGCCGCGCGTACCGCCGCCGAGCGCGCCGAATTCGAGCGACTGGAAGCCGAACGCATCGCCGCCGAGCAAGCCGAAGCCGAACGACTTGAAGCCGAGCGCATCGCCGCCGAGCAAGCCGAAGCCGAACGCCTTGAAGCCGAACGCATCGCCGCCGAGCAAGCCGAAGCCGAACGACTCGAAGCCGAACGCATCGCCGCCGAGCAAGCCGAAGCCGAACGACTCGAAGCCGAGCGCATCGCCGCCGAGCAAGCCGAAGCCGAACGCCTTGAAGCCGAACGCATCGCCGCCGAACAGGCCGAAGCCGAACGACTCGAAGCCGAACGCATCGCCGCCGAGCAAGCCGAAGCCGAACGCCTTGAAGCCGAGCGCATCGCCGCCGAACAGGCCGAAGTCGAGCGTCTCGAAGCCGAACGCATCGCCGCCGAACAGGCCGAAGTCGAACGCCTGGAATACGCACGCCTGGAAGCCGATTACGCCGCTGAACGCCTGACGCCCGAGCAAGCCGAAACGGTGGACGTCGCGGCCGGCGACGAAGCCACGGCCGACGATCGGGCCGAGCTGCGTTTCGACGACCACAGCGGCATCGGCGCCGGCCACGAAGAAACCCAGGCCGAAACCACGGCCGACTCCGAACCGCAACCCGCGGCCGCCCACGGCGGCGCTCCGGCCAGCGCCGTGGCCGGCATTTCCGCCGCGCTCGCGGCGGCGTTCGCCAAGGCCTACAGCGCCGATCCCGATCCGGACGACGCGCTCGACCTGACCGAGCTCGATCCGGAACTGGTCGACATCTTCGTCGAAGAAGGCGGCGACCTGCTCGATCACTCCGACGGCCTGCTCGCGCAACTGCGCGAAGCGCCGAACGAGCGCGAACCGCTGGTCGGCCTGCAGCGCGATCTGCACACGCTCAAGGGCGGCGCGCGCATGGCCGGCATCATGGCGGTCGGCGAACTCGGCCACGTCATGGAATCGCTGCTCGAAGCGGTGGTCGACCAGCGCACCGAACTCGGCCGCGACGGCATCGTCCTGCTCGAACGCGGTTTCGATCGCCTGCACGGCATGGTCACCCGGGTCGGCACGCGTCGCGCGATCGCCATGCCCGACGCCCTGATCGCGGTGTTCGAAGCGCGTTCGCGCGGTCAGACCGTGCCCGGCCTGATCGAGGACGAACACGCCGGCGCTGCGACGCCCGCGCCGCGCAGCGAGGCGACCGACAGCGGCGAACTCAAGCCCTTGTCGGCGCCGATCGTCGATGCGCCCTTCGCCGACGAAGACGACATCGGCGTGCGCGCTCCGCAGGAACAGGTGCGTATCCGCGCCGACCTGCTCGACCGTCTCGTCAACTACGCCGGCGAAGTGGCGATCTACCGCGCTCGCCTGGAACAGCAGCTCGGCGCGTTCCGCGGCGCGATCGCGGAAATGGCGCAGACCAACCTGCGTATGCGCGATCAGCTGCGCCGTCTGGAAATCGAAACCGAAGCGCAGATCATCGCGCGCTACCAGCGCGAGGGCGAATCGGGCGACCAGTCGTTCGACCCGCTGGAACTCGACCGCTTCTCGACCCTGCAGCAGCTGTCGCGCGCGCTGGGCGAATCGGCGGCCGACCAGAACAGCCTGCAGAACACCCTCGACGACCTGACCCGTCAGTACGAAACCCTGCTGCTGCAGCAGTCGCGGGTGAGCTCGGAACTGCAGGAAGGCCTCATGCGCACGCGCATGGTGCCGTTCGATACGCTGCTGCCGCGTCTGCGCCGCGTGGTCCGTCAGGCCTCCAGCGAACTGGGCAAGCAAGTCGCGCTGAAGCTCGAAGGCACCCAGGGCGAACTCGACCGCAACGTGCTCGAGCGCATGACCGCGCCGTTGGAGCACATGCTCCGCAACGCGGTCGCGCACGGCCTGGAAAAACCCGAACAGCGTCGCGCCGCCGGCAAGCCGGACGAAGGCACGGTGCGCATCGCGGTCCGCCGCGAAGGTTCGGAAGTCGTGCTGGAAGTGGCCGACGACGGCGCCGGTCTCGACCGCGCGGCGATCCGTCGCCGCGGCGAAGAGCGCGGCCTGGTCCGCGCCGATGCGGTGCTGTCCGAAGCCGATCTCGACACGCTGATCCTGGAACCGGGCTTCTCCACCGCCGACGAGGTCAGCCGTCTGGCCGGCCGCGGCGTCGGCATGGACGTGGTCGCCAGCGAAGTGCGCCAGCTCGGCGGCACCCTCGATATCCATTCCAATCCGGGCAAGGGCGTTCACTTCACCCTGCGCCTGCCGCAGACGCTCGCGGTCACCCAGGCGGTGTTCGTGCGCATCGGCGAAACCACCTTCGCCGTGCCGATCGCCTCGGTGCGCGGCGTCGGCCGCCTGTCACGCGACGTGCTCGACGCCGGCGATGTCAGCTACCGCTACGGCGGCGAGGACTACCATGTCCACGACCTGGGCATGCTGGTCGGCCACGCGCCGGCCAAGGCCGAAGGCCAGCTGCAGATGCCGTTGCTGCTGATCCGCTCCGGCGATCTGCGCGCCGCGGTCACCATCGACCAGGTCATCGGCAACCGCGAAATCGTGGTCAAGCCGGTCGGTCCGCAGGTGGCTTCGGTGCCCGGCATCTTCGGCGCGACCATCATGGGCGACGGCCGCGTGGTGGTGATCCTCGACATCGCGCCGCTGGTGCGTCGTCGCGCCGCGCTGCTGCAGGACTTCAGCCAGAACGCGGCGCCGCCGCCGGCGCCGGCGGAAACCCGCCGGGTGCCGCTGGTGATGGTGGTCGACGATTCGGTGACCATGCGCAAGGTGACCGGCCGCGTGCTCGAGCGCCACAACTTCGAAGTCGTGACCGCGAAGGACGGCATCGATGCGCTGGAGCGTCTGGGCGAGCGCGTGCCCGACCTGATGCTGCTGGACATCGAAATGCCGCGCATGGACGGCTACGAACTCGCCACCCAGATGAAGGCCGATCCGCACCTGCGCGACGTGCCGATCGTGATGATCACCTCGCGTACCGGCGAAAAGCATCGCCAGCGCGCGTTCGAGATCGGCGTCGAGCGTTATCTCGGCAAGCCGTACCAGGAGCCCGAGTTGATGCGCAACGTGTTCGAATTGCTGGGAATTACCCGTAGTCATGTCTGAAGCAGAGCGTCGCGTCGTATTGTTGGCGCGGGCCGGTGTGGCCTGCGAACGTCTCCGCGGTGCGCTGGCCGAAGCCGGCGCGAATCTGGTGCTGGAAGGCGACCCGACCGTGCTCGATCCGCAGGCGCTGGACGCGGCCGATCCCGACGTGGTCGTGGTCGTGCTCGATCCGGCCTCCGAGGACGCACTGGACCGGTTCGAGAACCTGTTGCTGGATCCGTCGATCGAAGTGATCTTCGAGGAGGCCGAACTGGCCGCCTCGCGCGAAGGCTGGGACGCGGCGCGCTGGGCGCGCCACCTCGCCGCCAAGCTCAATCGTCACGACGACGTGCTGCCGCCGGGTCGCGAACCCGAGCCGGACGCCGATCCGATGCTGATCGCCCAGGGCTTCGTGCGCCCGGCCACGCTGGAGCAGGACCTGCCCTCGTCGCAGGCGCCGGGATCGATTTTCGGTTTCGCCGATACCGCCGCGCCGCCGGCGCCGGCTGTCGCCGAAGCATCCGTAGCGCGTGAAGCCGCCGCGGACGGTATCGAGGAAATTGAAGCGATCGAAGTGATCGAAGCCGGCGAAGCCTACGTCGCCGAGGACGCATTCGAAGCCGAACCGCCCGCGCCGTCGAACGCCTTCGATGCCGGCTCGGTCGAGCCCGCGTCCGATCCGTCCGCGTTCGCCGCGGCCGAACAGGCCAGCGAACTGGCGCGGGTCGCGCCGCTGGGTTCGTCGGGCGACCGGATTCTGTCCGAACCGCCGCCGCTGCCGGACGAAGCGCGCGAATTCTTCGCCCGTCAGGCGCTGGGCAGCACGCCGCTGGATACGCCGGCCGGTTCCTATTCCAACGATTCCAGTATCGATGCCGACATCGTCGAAATCGAAGCCTATGCGGCCGACGACGACGGCATCGAAGAATTGACGGTTCCGGCGGTCGCCAGTGACGCGCAGAGCGAGCCGAATTTCGATTTCGAAGGCCTGACCCTGGAAGCGGTCGACAGCGTCGCCGCGGTACCGGGCGAAGCCAGGCCTTATACGCCGGGCCTGGACGAATGGGTTGCGTCCGACGCGGTGCAGGCGGACTTGCCGCCGCTGGACGAAACCGGCCTGGGCGACATGGAGGCCTGGCGTCCGCCGGCGCCGAACCAGGTGCATGAACTGATCGATCTGGACGCGGCCTTCGCCAGCGAAGGCGCGCGCATCGATTTCGACGCGACCCATCGCGATCCCACCCCGATCGCGCCGATCGATTTCGACGACGGCCGCGGCCACGGTGGCGGCAATGGCGTAGTGACGTTCGAATCCAGCCTCGACTTCGACCTCAACGACGACAACGCGCCGCTGGCCGCCAGGGCGCCCGCGCCGCCGGCGCCTTCGGTGCCGGACTGGTCGTTCACCGACGAGGCCAGCCTGGTCAGCGCCGCGACCGGCCAGAGCGGCGCGCATGCCGGCTCGGCCTCGGACGCCGCTGCGGCGGGCACGGGCAAGCCCGATTTCAACCGCCACGATCTCGACGAAATCGAACGGCGCATTTCCGGGCTGGAACTGGTCGACGATCGCCTGCCGGTGTCGACCCGCAACGGCGCGGTGCTGGTGCTCGCCGGCATCGGCGGCCCGGACGCGGTGCGACAGCTACTCGGCGCGCTGCCGGAGAATTTCGATCGGCCGGTGCTGGTCCAGCAGCGCCTCGACGGCGGCCGCTACGACAAGCTGGTCGCGCAGATGCAGCGCGCGACGCCGGTGCTGGTCAAGCTGGCCGAAGTCGGCGCGCGCACCATCGACGGGGTGATCTACATCCTGCCGGCCGGCGTGGGCATCGAAGCGGGCGACAACGGCATCCAGTTCGTCGAAGGCGGCGACGTGTTCGAAGCCTTGCCGGCCGGCGACAGCGCGGTGCTGCTGTTCAGCGGCGCCGACGTCGCCCAGGTCGATGCGGCGATGAAGTTGTCCGCGCATGGCGCGCTGGTCGTCGGCCAGTCGCCCGATGGCTGCTACGACGCCGCTGCGGCCAGCGCCGCGATCGCGCGTGGCGCCGGCAGCGGGCAACCGGCCGAATTGGCGGCCAAGCTGGCCTCGCGCTGGTCGAAGCAGAGTCCGATCTGATTCAAACGTTCGTGCCGGGCAACTCAAGCGCAACGCGCGGCCCCGGTTCGATCCAGTCACCCGGCGCGGAGCGATCCGCGCCGGATCCCGTCAGACCCGGCCGCGGCGCCAACGCGGACCGCGATGCAGTACGTACCGGCTTCGCGGGTCGAAGCCTTCGCTTGAAAGCCGCGCGATCCGCGGCGAGGATGCCGCGATGTCGAACCAAACTTCCGCCAGCGATACCCCCGACACCGCTTCGCCCGCGGATGCTCGCGCCGACATCCGCGGCGTGCTGATCCAGGCCGGAGGCACCCGCCTGCTGCTGCCCAACGCGACCATCGCCGAGGTGTTGTCGTATGCGCCGCCGGCGCCGATCGAAGGCGCGCCGCGCTGGCTGCTCGGCCATACCCGCTGGCGCGGTTGGACCCTGCCACTGATCGCGTTCGGCGAACTGTCCGGCCTGGCCCGCGAACAGGGCGGCCTCGGCAGCAAGGTGGTGGTGCTCAAGGCGCTCAGCGCGGCCTCGCGACTGCCGTATTTCGCCCTGCTGACCCAGGGCTTCCCGCGCCTGGTCACGGTCTCGGCCGACAGCCTGCTGGTCGACGGCCGCGAGGACGAAGTGCTGCCGCACGGCGTGCAGGCACGGGTGCTGCTCAACGACGATGCCGCGTTGTTGCCGGACCTGGAAGCCATCGAGGCCATGATCGGCGAAGCGCTCGCGCAAGCCGCGTGAGTCCGGGGTCCGCCGAATCCGGCGCCACGGCGCCGAACGCGCCGGTCCCGCTATCGCTTCAATCCCCCGCGCCCAAGCGCTACGCCTCGGTCGACGCGCTGCGCGGCCTGACCGTCGCGGCGATGCTGCTGGTCAACGACCCCGGCGATTGGGGTCACGTCTACGCGCCCCTGCTGCACTCGGAATGGAACGGCTACACGCCGACCGACCAGGTGTTTCCGATGTTCCTGTTCATCGTCGGCGTGTCGATCGCGCTGGCGCTGATGCCGCGGCGCGAAAGCGGCATCGCCGCGGCAAGCCTGCTGCGGCCGGCGCTGTGGCGCGGGTTGCGCATCCTTTGCCTGGGATTGTTCCTGCATCTGATCGCGATGTGGGTGACCGATCGCGAGTACCTGCGTCTGCCCGGCGTGCTGCAGCGCATCGGCCTGTGCTTCGCCGCGGCCGCGCTGATGGCCTTGTACCTGTCGGCGCGCGCGCAGTGGATCGCGTTCGCGGCGCTGCTGCTGGGCTATGCCGGCTTGCTCGCGGCGGGCGGCAGCTACGCGCCGTTCGAGAACATCGCCAGCCGTTTCGACAGCGCGCTGTTCGGCGTGCACGTCTACCAGATCGATGCGAGCGGACGCGGCCACGATCCCGAAGGCCTGGTGTCCACGCTCGGCGCGCTCGCGACCACCTTGCTCGGTCTGCGCGCGGGCGACTGGTTGCGGCGCGGGCACGTGCGCGCGCTGCTGATCGCCGGTGCCGCGTGCGCGCTCGCCGGCGTACTGGTGTCGTACGTACAACCGATCAACAAGAACCTGTGGACCCCGGCCTATGTGTTGTGCAGTGGCGGAGTGTCGTGCTGGGTGCTTGCGTTGTTCCATCAACTGATCGACCGCCGCGGTTGGCCGGCCTGGGGCCGCGCGTTCGGCGTCAATGCGATCGCCGCGTACGGCGGCTCGGCGCTGCTGCTGTATCTGCTGATGGGCATGGGCTGGCTGGAACCGATCTATCGGCACGGTTTTGCCGACTGGATGACGCCGCGGTTCGGTCCGTATCTGCCGTCGCTGGCGTTCGCGCTGGCCTTCGTCGCGCTGTGGTGGGGCGTGGTGCGCTGGCTCGACGCGCGCCGGATCTATTTCAAGATCTGACTATTTCAAGATCTGATCAGCGCGACTCAAGCTTCGGGTCGGGCCGAATCCCCGGCATATCGCTGAAGCATTTCGCATGCCGGGCGGCACAGGCGGCTCGCGCGCCTGAATGAATAAATTTGATGTTCATCACAATTTCATAATGATGAACAACACATTTTTTCGGATTTTCTGCGCCGATTGTGCCTGACGCACAACTCGGCGCGGAACCTGTGCCATGCATTGCAGCGTTCGTCGCGCCGTGTCACACGCCACCCGCCTGGGCACTGCATTGGAGCAATGCGGCGGCGTACTGCTTTGTTGGGTTTCGATATGACCCGACCCCGATCGTCGCCCGCGCGCACGGCCAATCGGCGCATTTTTGCCGGTGGGTATGAGAAACACGCAACGCATGTGCGCCCGTGGTTGTGCCGGGCATACGCAATGCAGTTCGCCTGACCGTATCCACTTTTCCCCTATGGACAAGCCCGGACGCCTCGATTATCGAAGGCGCGCAACAACCGTCTGGACGAGCGCGGGATATGGCGATTCGTCGGCGGTGACCGCGATGTAAAGGGGGCGGCATGACGCATCACGCAGAGCCGACGCAGCGTCGATTTCGCATCGCGAATCGGGCGCGCGTACGCGATGCGCGGCGACGCGTCGGTGCCGCAAGAGCGCAGTCCATGGCGCGGCAACAGGTGCGCTGGCTACCGGTATGGGGATGCACGGTGGCGGCGCACGCATGGACATGGCACCGGCGCCGCATTCGATCGCGCTACGACGCAAGCGCGTCGGGATCGAATGCGGACGCCCGGCCCCATCCATTCGAATCACGCGGATCGGCGCGAAGCGCGATCCGCGCCGGGTAAGGGAATGCGGCGTCGCACGCACGCCGCGCCGGCATCGTAATCGCCGCATTGGGCGGCTTGGCTGTGAACAGGGGGCAGTGGTATGTGGATCAAGAGCGCGCTCGCGAGCGCGATGTCGTTGGCGTTTTCGTCGGCCGTCGCGGCCGAGGCACCGAGCTACAGCCTGCTGGGCGACTGGCCGGTCAAGACCACGACCGAATCGGGCGTGGAGATCGGTCTGAAGGGAAATCTCAGCTACGACTACAACGAGTTCGGCGACGACCGGATGGCCGGCGGCGGCGCGCGCTTCGCCGACGACCATGCCTGGCGCCGCCAGGAGCTCAACGCCTATGTGCGAAAGCCGGGCGTGTTCGAAGTCGCGATGGGCTACGACTTCGAGAACAAGGTCTGGCTCGACAACTTCATCCGCCTGTCCAACGAGCGCGGCGGCGATCTGCGCATCGGCCAGTTCAAGACGGCGGTGGGCTACGAGGAAGGCGCGGTCGGCACCACGTCGACCACCTTTCTCGAACGCGCGCTGCCGGCGTCCACCGTCTACGCGGGCCGTCGCCTGGGCGTCGACTGGACCTACGAGAAGATCAAGGACTGGTACATCAACGCCGCGGTCATGAGCGGCGGCGATCTGCAGGGCGACAACGACGGCCGCATGCTGGCCGCGCGGGTGGTGTTCAATCCGGTCAAGACCGACGCCGACATCGTCCATGTCGGCTTGTCGGCTTCGAACGAAAAACGCGACGACGACAGCGCGCGCATCCGGGTTCGGCCCGAAGCCTTCCTGACCCCGGTGCGTCTGGTCGATTCGGGCGCGATCGGTTCGGTCGAGGCGATCAACCGCGCCGGACTGGAGGCGATCTGGCAGCACGGCCCGCTGTTGCTGCAAAGCGAATACCTGCGCATGGCCGTGCAACGCGAGGGCCAGCCCGACTACGAGGCGGACGGTTACTACGTATCCGGCGCCTGGGTGCTGACCGGCGAGAAGCGCAGCTACAAGAGCGCCGCGTTCGGCAACGTCAAGCCCAAGCACGACTACGGCGCGTTCGAAGTCGCGCTGCGCTATTCCACGGTCAATATCGATCACGGCTTGCTGCGCGGCGGCAAGCAGAAGGACTGGACGCTGGGCCTGAACTGGTACATCGGCCAGCACTTCAAGTTGCAGGCCAACTACGTGCTGGTCGACAGCGAACGCCGTGGCGTCGAACTCGATCCGAATATCACCGAACTGCGCATGCAGGTGTACTTCTGAGATCGCGCCGGGTTCGAAATCGCGCGTCCGGATGAACGACGCGCCGCGCCGCTGCAAGCCATCGCAGCGGCCGCATAGGTGTCATGGGGCCATGCGGACGGCGGACTGATGCAAAAGCGCCGGACGCATTCCGGCATCGCTCACAGGGGGAGCCACCATGCAACAGACAAAAGGCAACACGTTCTGGAAACGGTATTTCATTCTGGTTGTGGCAGTGAGTTTGTTCCTGATCATCTCCGTGGCCCTGATCGGCGCGAGCTTGCTGCTGTCGGGGCGCATCGGGCAAGGCACTCACGCTCGCGATCTGTCCGGCAGCGAGCGAAGCGCATCGCAGATCGTCCTTCGCTCGATGCTGGAAATGCAGCAGGACATCACGGCCGGTCGGTCGGCCACGACTGAAAATCGCGATACCCTGCGCCAGCGTTCCGACCAGATCAGCAATACGATCAAGCTGTTCAACGAGGGCGGCACGATGCCCGGGGACGAAAATCCCGAGGCTCTGGACCGGGGTATCGTGTCGGCGGAGATGGACGGGCTGAACCGCGATATCGCGGCGATCTGGGGACCGTACAAAGGCCACATCGACGCCGTGCTCGCCGGCGAGACGGTCGACCCGGTCGCGCTGGCACGCGCGGTCGACTACGGCCGCGCCAACAACACCGGGTTGCTCAAGCTGCTCAATCAGCAGGTCGACGCATCGCAGGCGATTTCGGAGAAGGCCAATCGCCAACTGAGCCTGGCTCAGACCATCGGCGCGGCCTTGATCGTGCTGAACTTCCTGTTCACCGCCTTGGTCGCGTTCCGTCGCCTGGTCGCGGGCGACCGCGCCGTCGTCCAGTCGCGAAAGCAGACAGACGACATCCTGGCGACGGTGAAGGAAGGCCTGTTCCTGGTGACCAGCGACTTCGTGATCGGCAGCCAGATGTCGAACTCGCTGCCGCAGATCATGCAGCGCAAGGTCGAGCCGGGCATGAACCTGATCGAGGTGATGCGCACGATGGTGACGCCGCAGACGCTGGAGGCGACCCGCGATTACCTGGGCCTGCTGTTCGGCAAGCGGGTGAAGGAAAACCTGGTCGCCAGCCTCAATCCCCTGTCGGAAGTTCCGGTCGCCGGCGGCAGCGACGGTCGCGGCCAGTTGCAGGCGCGCTATCTGAATTTCCAGTTCAACCGCGTGCAGGAAAGCGAGGACACGGTGTATCTGCTGGTGACGGTGTCCGACGCCTCCGAGCGCGTGCGCCTGACCAACGAGATCTCCGCGGCCAAGACCCGCACCCGCGAGGAAATGGAAGCCCTGCTGCGCGTGCTCAGCCGCGAATCCAGCGAAGTGCGCCTGTTCCTGCACCGGGTCGGCGTGGTGCTCGAGCGCGTCAACGACGATCTGCGCCAGGCCGCCGCGCGTCGCACCGGCACCGACTACAGCGAACTGGTCAACGCGATCTTCCGCGACGTGCATTCGCTCAAGAGCGAGGCCGCCGCGCTGAGCCTGGACATGATCGAGGCGCTGGCCCACAACTTCGAAGTCGATCTGATCAACCTGCGCGACCGCGGCTCGGTGGAGGGCAGCGACATGGTCAAGATGACCGTGCATCTGGACGACATGTTCGAATGCGTGGCGACGATCCGCGACTTCCTCGACCGCATGGCCGGCAACCGCGACGTGTCGGTGCCGCAGGCCGCGGTCACGCCGTCGCAGCGCGCGGTCGAAGGCTGGAACACCTTGGCCGAGCGCATCGCCCGCGAGCAGGGCAAGCAGGTGCAGCTGGACCTGCAATTGCAGGCGTTCGACCGCCTGCCGGGCGAAACCTTGAACGCACTGCGCACCATCGGCCTGCAACTGCTGCGCAACGCGGTGGTGCATGGCATCGAACCGGCGGCCGAGCGGCAGGCGCGGGCCAAACCGTCGGTCGGCACGGTCAGTTTCCGCAGCGAGGACGTCGGCAGCCGCCAGGTCGAACTGGTGGTGCGCGACGACGGCCGCGGCCTGGACGTCGCGCGGATTCGCGCGGCCTTGAGCGCGTCGGGCCGCTACGGCATCGAACAACTCGAAACGCTCAGCGACCGCGACGTGATCATGAAGATCTTCGAGCCCGGCGTGTCCACCGCCGAGCATAGCGACCGCGATGCCGGTCACGGCATCGGCATGGATCTGGTGATGAAGCAGGTGCGTTCGCTGTCGGGAACGATCGCGCTGTCGACCAAGGTCGGCGCCTACACCGAGTTCCGCATCCGTTTGCCGGTCGCCGAAAGCAAGCCGGCCGACGCCGCCAACGGCGCGCATGCGCCCGCGCTGCCGGCCGGTCCGGCCGACTTTCAATTGACCTTCTGATCAGGATCCACGATGAAGCTGATGATCGTTGACGATTCCAACGTGATCCGCCAGCGCATCGCGCGCCTGGCGGGAGATGCGCGCCTGCCCGGTCTGGAGATCGTGGGCCAGGCCCGCAACGGCGCCGAGGCGTTGAGCATGTTCGTGCGTTATCACCCCGACGTGGTGACGATGGACTTGACCATGCCGGAACTGGGCGGGGTGGAGTGCACCGAGCAGATCGCCGCGATCGACGAGAAGGTGAATATTCTCGTCGTCTCCGCGCTCAGCGACAAAACCACCGCCATCAGCGCGCTCAAGAAGGGCGCGCGTGGCTTCCTCTACAAGCCGTTCACCGACGACCAACTGGTCGAAGCCTTACTGGAGATGCTGCCTTGAGCGACCTCAACGAGACCGAGATCAAGGTCTTCATCGATGCGGTGACCAACTACTTCAACCAGCTCACCCAGGAAGCGGCGCAGGTGCGCGGCGCGTTCCTCGACGACAACAGCGGCACGGTGCCGGTCTACGACTACAGCGGCCAGATCGCGATCAGCGGCCAGTTCCGCGGCACCATCACCGTGTCGGCGCCGCGCGCGATGATCCGGCATCTGCTGCTGGCCTTGAACGAGAGCGACCAGTCCGACGCCAACCTGCGCGACACCGTCGGCGAACTGGCCAACACCCTGGCCGGCAACGCGCGCAAGCACTTCGGCGGCGACATGGAGATCTCGGTGCCCAAGACCGCGGCCGGCGCGATCAGCAACAGCGGCTCGCGCAAGCGGCCGTACGTGATCATGGTCAGCTGGAAGACCTACAGCGCGTCGCTGGTGGTCGATATCGAGCGCCTGGACTGAGCGAGGCTCGAACGGTTTGCGAAGGCGGCTTCGGTCGTGACGGCGGCGTCCGTGGCGCAGTTCCCCCCTGAACAGTGCGTCACAGCGGGCGTCGGTGCGGTATGCCGTCAGGCCGGAGCCGTCTTCGCGATCTAGACCTCGAGCTTGCGACGTTGTTTTGTTGCCGCGGTCGAGGCTTGCGCCGCTCCTACAGGGGCGGCGGGCGAGGACGCGGCTGGGCGTAGCGACTGTAGGAGCGGCGTGAGCCGCGACCGCGCCACTTCATATGTCAGCGCCACCGATCTGGTGTTGGCGGTCAATCGGCGATATCGACCTAAAGGTTGCGCCGTTGTTTTGTTGTCGCGGTCGCGACTTGCGCTGCTCCTACAGGGGGCCGCGGGTGGGGACGCGATTGGGCGTAGCGACTGTAGGAGCGGCGTGAGCCGCGACCGCGCCACGTCATGCGCCGGCGTTTCTCAGGCGGTAATCGCGTAGCGGCCCACTGCTGCTGGCACGAGGCTCGCCGATGCGTCGCCGGTTCGGCGATCGCCGCTCACGCCAGGTCGCCGAAGCGCGCCTGCAGGGCCGCGATCGCCGCCAGGCCGGCGGTTTCGGTGCGCAGAATCCGCGGCCCCAGCCGCAGTCCCTGAAAACCGGCATCGCGCAGCTGCTGGCGGTCCAGCGGCGACCAGCCGCCTTCCGGGCCGATCGCCAGCAGCACTGGCGTGTCGGCGTCGACCTGCAGGGTCGAGAACGACAGCTCGCCCTCGGGATCGAGGATCAGGCGCAACCCGCCCGGGTCCAGCGAGGCCAGCGTCGCCTGCAGCGAACGCGGGGCCGACACAGGCGGCACCCGCGCGCGCCCGCTTTGCTCGCAGGCCGAGCCGACCACGCTGCGCCAATGCGCCAGACGCTTCTCCGCGCGCGCCTCATCGAGCTTGACCTCGCTGCGCTGCGACCACAGCGGGTGCAGCGCGCTGACGCCGAGTTCGGTCGCCTTCTGCAGGATCAGGTCCATCTTCTCGCCGCGCGCGATGCCCTGCAGCAGGATCAAGGCCAGCGACGATTCGCGCGCGACGTCTTCGACCGACACGATCTCCACCCGCACCTCGCGCTTGCCCAGCGCGGAGATGCGACCGTGATAATCGCGGCCGTCGCCGTTGAACAGCACGCAGGCATCGCCGACCTCGTGCCGCAGCACGCGCGCCAGATGGGTCGCCGGGCCTTCCGGCAATACGACTTCGCGGCCTGCGGCGAGATCGGCGTCTACGTGAACTCGGGTCAGGCGCATGCGTCGGCCTCCTGCACAGCGTGATCGATCGCCGCGCGCGTGGTCGCGGCGAGCAGCTTCAAGGCATCGTCGTCGATGCAGTACGGCGGCATCCAGTACAGCGTGTCGCCGAGCGGGCGCAGCAGCACGCCGCGTTCCAGCGCGGCGCGGTAGGCGCGCAGGCCGATGCGCGCGGCCGGATCGAACGGTGTGCGCTTGTCGCCGCCGCGGGTCAGTTCGAACGCGACGATCATGCCGGCCTGGCGCACGTCGGCGACCTGCGGGTGATCGACGAACTCCGCGGCCAGCGCGGCCATGCGTTGCGAAGTCGCGCGATTGCGTTCGATGACCTTATCGTCGTCGAAGATCGACAGGCTCGCCAGCGCCGCCGCGCACGCCAGCGGATTGCCGGTGTAGCTATGCGAATGCAGAAACGCACGTTCGCGCGAATCGTCGAGGAAGCCATCGTAGATCGACTGGGTGGTCAGCACCGCCGCCAGCGGCAGCGCGCCGCCGGTCAGGCCCTTGGACAGGCACAGCAGGTCGGGCATCACCCCGGCCTGTTCGCTGGCGAACATCGTGCCGGTGCGGCCGAAGCCGACCGCGATCTCGTCGGCGATCAGGAACACGCCGTGCTGGTCGCACAGTTCGCGGGCGAGCTTGAGGTACAGCGGATCGTGCATGCGCATGCCGCCGGCGCATTGCACGCGCGGCTCCAGGATCAGCGCGCAGACTTCATCGGCATGGCGTTCGAGCAGATCGCGCAAAGCCTGCGCGGCGTGGCGCGCGCGCTCGGCCGGAGTTTCGCCGGCCTCGCAGGCGTAGGCGTCGGGCGAGGGCGCGAAGATCGATTCGGCCAACAGCGGCGCGTAAATCCGCCGATACAGCGGAATATCGCCGACCGCGAGCGCGCCCAGGGTTTCGCCGTGATAGCCGTTTTCCAGGGCAATGAACTTGGTCCGGCCCTCGACGCCGCGATTGCGGAACCAGTGGAACGCCATCTTCAGCGCGACCTCTACCCCGGCCGAACCGTTGTCGGCATAGAACACCTTGCTCAGCGGCGCGCGGTCGGGCTGGCGCGGCGCGATCGCGAGCAGGCGCTCGGCCAGTTCGACCGCGGGCGGGTGCGAGCAGCCGGCCAGGATCACGTGCTCCAGGGTCAGCGCCTGGGCCGCGATGGCCTGGGCGATGCGCGGTTCGGCGTGACCGAACAGGTTGGTCCACCAACTGGAAATCGCGTCCAGGTAGCGGCGTCCGTCCTGGCCGATCAGCCATTCGCCGCGGCCGCTGGCGACCGGCAGCAAGGGCAGGGTGTGGGGATGCTCGCGCATCTGGGTGCAGGGGTGCCACAGCACTTTCAGGTCGCGTTCGCGCCATGAGTCCGCCGCGTCGGCACCCGGCTCTGTTAGCATCATCGGGTCGTGAGTGATCTCTCGCATCCCCCTATTATCGTGCCTTTCTGCCCTGTGCTCATGCCCGGATCATTCTTGCCCCGAGCGGCGTCATGACCCGGCGCCTGCCGATCATCCACAGCGTCACCGAGCACGACGCCGGTCCGTACCGGATGGAATCGCTCGACCTGGAGTTCTCCAACGGCGAACGCCGCCGCTACGAGCGCCTGCACGGCCGCAATCGCGGCGCCGGCCCGGGCGCGGTGGTGGTGGTGCCGATGCTCGATGCGGACACCGTGCTGCTGGTTCGCGAATACGCGGCCGGTGTGCATCGCTACGAACTCGGCCTGGTCAAGGGCCGCATCGACGCCGGCGAGAACGCGATCGAGGCCGCCGACCGCGAACTCAAGGAAGAAGCCGGCTACGGCGCGCGCTCGCTGACCGTGCTGCGCACGCTGACCCTGGCGCCGACCTACATGAGCCATCAGGCCCATCTGGTGCTGGCGCGCGATCTGTATCCGCAGCGCCTGGTCGGCGACGAACCCGAAGAACTCGAAGTGGTGCCGTGGAAGCTCGACGCCTTGCACGAGTTGATCCTGCGCGAGGATTTCTCCGAAGGCCGCAGCATCGCCGCGTTGTTCATCGCCCGCGAATGGCTGCGCAACGGCGAGCCCGCGCCGCATCCGCAGGTCACCGCCGATGCCGCGGTCGCCAGCGAAGCGGTCGCGCCCGTCGGGCCGACGCCATGAGTCCGATGTTATGAGTTTGCTTCCCGGCATCGCCGATCGCGACTTGATCGAAGGTGCGATCGCGATCGCGCGCGCCGCGTCGGACGCGATCGTGAAGGTTTACCACGGCGAATTCGCGGTCGAGCGCAAGGCCGACGCCTCGCCGGTCACCGCCGCCGACATGGCCGCGCATCACATCATCCTCGACGGCCTGGCCCGGCTGACCCCGGACGTGCCGGTGCTGTCGGAAGAGTCCGCCGACGAAATCGATTTCGAACGCCGCCGCCCGTGGCAGCGGCTGTGGCTGGTCGATCCGCTCGACGGCACCCGTGAATTCGTCAAGCGCAACGGCGAGTTCTCGGTGAATCTGGCGCTGATCGAAAACGGCGTGTCGGTGTTCGGCCTGGTGCTGGCGCCGGTCGGCGGCGGGCTGTGGTACGGCGGCCGCGAGATTGGCGCGTTCCGCCGCGACGGCGAGCGCGAAACCGCGCTGCGGGTGCAGGTGCCGGCGGCGCAGCCGCTGCGGGTCGCGGCAAGCCGCTCGCATCACAACTCGCGCATCGAAGACTTCATGGTCAACGCGCATCGCGAAGCGCGCGGCGGCATCGCCATGCTGAGCCTGGGCTCGTCGCTGAAATTCTGCCGCATCGCCGAAGCGCAGTTGGATCTGTATCCGCGCTTCGGCCCGACCAGCGAATGGGACACCGCGGCCGGCCAGGCCGTGCTCGAAGCCGCCGGCGGCGCGGTGTTCGATCCGCAGGGCCGGCCGTTCCGTTACAACCAGCGCCGCAGCATCCTCAACGGCGATTTCATCGCTCTGGGCGATGCCGGCCTGCCATGGCGGGAGTGGCTCGATGGCTGAAGTATTGAACCTGCCGCAAGGCATCGCCGGCTTGCTTGCGATCATGGCCAAGCTGCGCGATCGCGATGTCGGATGCCCCTGGGACCTGGAACAGGATTTCGCCTCGATCGCGCCGTACACGATCGAGGAAGCCTACGAAGTCGCCGACGCGATCGACCGCAACGACCTGGGCGCGCTCAAGGACGAACTCGGCGATCTGCTGTTGCAAGTGGTGTTCCATGCGCAGATGGCGAAGGAGCAGGGCGCGTTCGCCTTCGACGACGTGGTCGCGGCGATCAGCGACAAGATGGTGCGCCGGCATCCGCACGTGTTCGGCGAGGCCAGCGTCGAGGACGCGCAGGCGCAGACCGTGGTCTGGGAAGAACTCAAGCGGCGCGAACGCGAAGCCGCCGGCGAAACCGACAGTTCGGCGCTGGCCGGGATCTCGCGCGGCCTGCCCGAATGGCAGCGCGCGGTGAAACTGCAAAAGCGCGCCGCCGCCGTCGGCTTCGACTGGCCGGCGGTGGATCCGGTGATCGCCAAGTTGCACGAGGAGATCGACGAGGTGCGGGTCGAGTTCGAAGCGGTCGCGGCCGCGCCCGACGACGCGGCCGCGCAGGCGCGGCTGGAAGAGGAAATCGGCGACGTGCTGTTCGTCTGCGCCAATCTGGCGCGGCACGGCAAGGTCGACGTCGGCGCCGCCTTGCGCCGCGCCAATCTGAAATTCGAACGCCGTTTCCGCGCGATGGAACTGCTGGCCGCGCAGGACGGACTGTCCCTGGCCGAGCTGCCGCTGGAAGGCCAGGACGCGTACTGGGAACAGTCCAAGCGTGACGAGCGCGGCGAAAGCTGAGCCGCGGGCGGCCGCGCTGATGCTCAAGACGCTGCTGCTGTTCGTGATCACCGCGCTGGCCGAAATCGTCGGCTGCTATCTGCCGTATCTGTGGCTGCGTAAAGGCGGCAGCGTCTGGCTGCTGTTGCCGGCGGCATTGAGCCTGGCCGCGTTCGCGTGGTTGCTGACCCTGCATCCGACCGCGTCGGGCCGGGTGTATGCGGCCTATGGCGGGGTCTACATCACCGTGGCGATCTTCTGGCTGTGGTGGGTCGATTCGATCAAGCCCAGCCGCTGGGACCTGCTCGGCGCCGCGCTTTGCCTGGCGGGGATGGCGGTGATCATGTTTTCGCCGCGGGCGGGGTGAGCTTGCGGCGTCGCTTTGATTGACCGAGCATCGTGGTCTCGAGTCGATCAGTGAGAACGCGATGAAACGCAGGATGCGCGGGTGGGTGGCGGTGGGACTGATGCTGGGCGGAGCGCAGGTTCACGCCGGGCAATCCAATCCGGAGCCCGAGGAAAATCTGATCGCTTTCGTTGGCGAAAAGCTCTCGGTCGAGGAATTGCCGCCGAATACCAATCCGAATGTCTTGATCATGGACAGCGGCTTCAAGGTCCGGTACCGGATCAAGCAGATCGTCTACGGGCATTACGACGGCGACACGATCGAGTTCGAGGCCTACGATCACTATGGCCGGCCGCCGTTCGAAGCGTTTCCCCATTCGTTGTTGTTCGTTTCGCGCGAGAACGGCAAGCTGTATCACCAGAAGTATCAGTTCGAGGCGGTGTTCCGTAATACAGCCGGCGAATGGGTGGGTTGCGGCCCGGTCGGGGAGCATCAAGCGCAGCAACGCAAGGGTATCGTCGAGGCCAAACCGATGGCATTCGGTCCCGATGCCTATCATCCGATCCGACCGAGTTGGAGCGCGCGCGACGTGGCTACGTTGTTCGCGCGCAAGCATTTCCGCGTCGAGGGCGACAAGGCCTATTGCCTGACCGGCACTCCGGTGCGGGACCTGTTCGAGGTCAAGAAGCGCACCGTGCTCAAGGCGCGTGGCATGTTCGGCGGCAAGGCCGAGGACTGACCGCCGCGCCGGTGGCTTGCGGCACGCCAGCGCGCGGTTCACGATCCAGCCATCCCCGCAATACCGACCGCCCGCCCCGATGCACTGCTACCGCTCGCTCCCGGCGATGCCCTCGGCATCTGCCGCTCCCGCGGCGACGCGCCGATCGCCAACAGCGAGGCCAGTTTCCGCCAGGTCCGGCGCGCAAGTGTCGTGGTGATATTTCCGTTGCTGCTGGGCGCGGTACTGTTCTACTTCGGCCTCAGCGAGCGCGGCTGGTTCAAGGCACTGACCGCGATGGGTGCGATCCTGGCCGTGTTCGGCGCGGTGATCTGGTTGCGCAACCGACGCCTGGCCCGGCAATTGAAATGACCGCGGCGGCGCGTGCGCGGCCCGACAACAAGCACATCAGCAAGCACGACAGCGAGCAGGAGGAATCGATGGCCAGCCGTTTCGCAAGCTTCAGCGAGTTCTATCCGTTCTACTTGAGCGAGCACAGCAACCGCACCAGCCGGCGCCTGCATTTCATCGGCAGTTGCGGGGTGTTGATCCTGCTTGCGCTGGCGATCGCCGGCGGCCGGCCGTGGTTGTTGCTGGGCGCGTTGGTGTGCGGTTACGGCTTCGCCTGGGTCGGGCATTTCTTCTTCGAGAAGAACCGGCCGGCGACCTTCAAGCATCCGCTGTATTCCTTCGTCGGCGATTGGGTGATGTTCAAGGACATCCTCACCGGCAAGATAAAGTTCTGAAGGCTGTCGCCACGCGGCTGCTTTCGTCTGATCCGATCCGCGCGACGATCAGCGCCACGCTCCACCCACACGCAACGCAAGGACGCAACGCCATGGCATCGATCCGCCCCGTCACACTCGTGCTGCTCGCGGCGCTGTGCCTCGCGCCGCTGACCGCGTCCGCCAGCGTTGGGCAGATCGCCGGTCCCGATCTGCCGATGCACCGCTCGGCCTGGCTCGATCAGGCCATGGACAGCAAGACCTGTCCCATCGTCCGCGTGCGCCCGGCCGCGCCCGTGCGGGGCGAAGGCGAGCGCGAACGCGATGCGGTACTGGCGACGGTCTGGCGCGCGAACGACGACGACAACGCCAGTCTGGACGCATGGCCGGCCTTGTTCCTTTCGCTGCGCGGCCAGCCGCTGGCACTGCGGCGCAGCGACGGCGAGTTCGCCGTCGAAGCCAGGACCGTGCAAGGCCAGCGCGGCACGGATCTGGAGTGGGAGGCACCGGCCGAACGGGTGTCGGTGCATCTGCGCCTGCAACCGCCGCGGCAATTCGTCGACGACGGCGACGGCGGTTGGACGCCGTTGTCGCCGGGGCAGACGCCCGGCGATGAGGATGTCAGCACTCGCACCGTGTGGCGCGGCGCGATGACGATGCAGATCGGCTACGACATGTGGGCGCGCGATGTCGAAGTCGAATCGATCTGCGGTCCGTGACGCGGTCGCGTTGTCGGCTTGTGCAGTTGGGCTGCGAAACCGCTGCGTGCAAGGTCACCGCGATCGCAGCGAAAGGCGTCGGGGCTGAAGTCCCGCCCACAAAATACTGGGTGGCTTCGCTGACTCTTTGCGGGTTCCTCGCTGACTCGATCAGTCGCCGCCGAAGCAGGGCTCGATTCCGGCCAGCGCCGCCAGCACCTGCGCATCGCCATCGGCCATGGCGCGCATCCGCGCCACGTCGCCGAACTCGCTCATCAGCCGCCTGACCCATTGCGCGGCGCTGTACTGCCATTGGGGTTTTTCGCCGGCCGCGCTGCCGGTCTCGATCGTGGTGACGTAGTAGCGCCGGCCCTGGCGATGAAAGTGGAACGCGGTGGTCTCGCCGACCAGCAGCGCGCCTTGTTCGGCGTCGACCAGATGCAGCAGAACCCGCGTCCGCGCCGGGTGGCGCGCGCGCAGCCAGCGCAGCAGCGAGGACAGGCGCAGCCGCCGCCACGGCAGGGCCAAACCGGTGCTGATGTAGCGGTCGCCGTGATAGAACGGCTTCAGCGTGGCCTGAAACCAAGCGCGCCGATGCCGGATCGACACGTCCTTTTCCAGCATGTTGAATTCGGCCGGTTCGCCGACCGGTTCGAAGCCGTCGGCGAACATGCGCGGCTTGTCGTCGGGGAACAGACCCAGTGGCGCAAGCGACACCAGATCGCCATGGGCCAGATACTCGTCGAGCAGGTCGTACAGGCCGATGTCCACGCTCGGCGGGGCGCTGGAAGGCGTCATGCCGCGGCTCACTCCAGGAAGATCAGCCACGCCGCCACCACGATCAGGCCGAACCCGGCCCAGTGGTTCCACTTCATCGGCTCGCCCAGGTACCAGACCGAGAAGCCGGCGAACACCAGCAGGGTGATCACCTCCTGCATGCCCTTGAGTTGCGGCGCCGAGTACACCGCGCTGCCCATGCGGTTGGCCGGCACCTGCAGGCAGTACTCGAACAGGGCGATGCCCCAGCTGACCGCGATCGCCAGCACCAGCGGCGAGGACTTGTACTTCAGGTGTCCGTACCAGGCAAAGGTCATGAAGATGTTGGACCCCAGCAACAGCAGGATCGGGTAGAGGCGGTCGGCGAGCATCGAAAGTCCGGAAGTCTGAGATGGAGGGCACAGGGACGGTGAGATTAAAGGCCAGCGTAGCCACCACCTTCACGGGCCGTCCACCTTGTGGAGGGCAACCTTCACAAAACTGAAGGAATGGAGAGGCTGCATGCAGGGTACGAGAGACGGGGGTCTGGTACTGATCGTCGAAGACAACCGCAATATCTCCGAGATGGTCGGTGAGTACCTCGAAAGCCGCGGCTTCGAGGTCGATTACGCCGCCGACGGCCTCGACGGCTACCGTCTGGCCACCGAGAACAGCTACGACGTGATCGTGCTGGACCTGATGCTGCCGCGCATGGACGGCATCGAGGTCTGCAAGAAGCTGCGCGAGGAAGCGCGCAAGTCCACCCCGGTGCTGATGCTGACCGCGCGCGACACGCTCGACGAAAAACTCACCGGCCTGAGCGCCGGCGCCGACGATTACCTGACCAAGCCGTTCGCGATCCAGGAACTGGAAGCGCGCCTGCGCGCACTGATCCGTCGCGAACGCCGCCAGGTCGGCGGCGAAGTGCTCAAGGTCGCCGATCTGGTGCTCGACCCGGCCAGCCTGCGGGTCACCCGCGGCGGCAGCGAACTGCAATTGTCGCCGATCGGCCTGCGCCTGCTGACCATCTTGATGCGCGAATCGCCGCGCGTGGTCAGCCGCCAGGAAATCGAACGCGAGATATGGGGCAACGGCCTGCCCGATTCGGACACCCTGCGCAGCCATCTGTACAACCTGCGCAAGACCATCGACAAGCCGTTCGGCAAACAACTGCTGCATACCGTGCAAAGCGCCGGCTATCGCGTGGCGGACATTTCCCAGCCGCCGGACTGACGCGGTTTTCGCCGTCATGCCGCAAGGGCTCCCGCGCAAGATCAAGCTTGCGTTCATTCTGCAAGCCGTGATCGGCAGCATCGCGATCACGCTGGGTATCCTCCTGGCGGGACTCGCGGTGCGCCACGTCGTGCTGGAACAGCGCATGCAGCGCGAGGCCGACGATTACTGGGCCGGGCGCACCCGCGATATCGACTACCCGTTGCCGCGCACCTCGACCACGCGTGGCCATTTCGTCCCGGCCGGCGCCAGCGATTCGCTGCTGCCGGCGGCGATCCGCGGCGCCGACTCGGGCCTGCACAACCTGCCCGGCGGCAGCCGGGTGGTGCTGGTCGACCGGCGCGAGCCCGGCACCTTCTACATGGTCTACGCGACCGAGCTGATCGACGAGGCCATCCTCTACACCGGCCTGTTCTCGCTGCTGCTGTCGCTGCTGACCACCTACCTGATTTCCTGGCATACCTACCGCACCTCCAAGCGGCTGGTGTCGCCGGTGAGCTGGCTGGCCAACGTGGTCTCGCAATGGGACCCGCGCGATCCCGACACCAGCCTGATCGAGCCGATCAAGTTCCCCTACGACCCGGGCAGCGAAGTGCGGCGCCTGTCGAGCGCGCTCAGCGGCCTGGCCGAGCGGGTCAGCGATTTCGTCCAGCGCGAGCGCGATTTCACCCGCGACGCCAGCCACGAACTGCGCACCCCGCTGACCGTGATCCGGGTCGCCACCGACCTGATGCTGGCCGATCCGGACACACCGCTGCGCGCGCAGCGCTCGCTGCTGCGGGTGCAGCGCGCCGGCCGCGACATGGAGGCGGTGATCGACGCCTTCCTGATCCTGGCCCGCGAATCCGACGTCGAGCCGCAGTCGGAGGAATTCGCGGTGCGCGACATCGTCGACAACGAGATGGAACGCATCCTGCCGCTGCTCAACGGCAAGCCGGTCGAGCTGCACCTGTACGACGAAGGCGGCCCGCGCCTGACCGCGCCGCCGCATGCGCTGGGGGTGATGATCGGCAACCTGCTCAGCAACGCGGTGCGTTTCACCGACGCCGGCCGCATCGATGTGTACCTGAGCCGCGACTGCATCGAGATCCGCGACACCGGCATCGGCATGTCGGTGGAAACGCTGACCAAGGCGTTCACGCCGTTCTACCGCGCCGACTTCTCCGCCAGCGACGGCAAGGGCATGGGCCTGTCGATCGTGCGCCGCCTGGGCGAACGGTTCGGTTGGCCGGTCACCCTGACCAGCGCGCCCGATGAGGGCACCACCGCGGTGATCCGCTTCAAGCCGAGCGCGACCATGCTGTCGAACAGCGCGAGCCTGCCGACGCCGCGGGTACCCGAGGCCTGAGCGGCGGCCATCGACGAGCGACAGCTGTGCGCTCGATGTGCCTGTTGGCATGCTGAGCCCTTGCCTCACGCAAATGGCCTGAGCGCGGCGGTCCGCATCCAACGCGGCGGCGAATCGCATGCGGCGCCGGGTATATTCGGCCGATCACGCCGCCGCCATCAGCAACGCCATGAATCCAGACATCCGAGCCCTGCTCGAACGCATCTATCTCGGCGGCACGACCTACTTCGATGCCGACGGACGTTATCTGCACAAGGTGCCGAACTCGATCTCGGCGCAGGACCTGCAGGCGCTCGATGCGGCCGGACTGCCGCCTAACGCGCTGAGCGCGACGACCCACGACGAAGCGGTGACGCGATTGCGCGAGTTGGCCGCGCGGGTCGATCTGACCAAGGCCGCCGAGGCGTTCGTCACCTCGTTGAGCAGTGCCGACCTGAGCTGGCAATCGGTCCTGCCCGCTGTCTGCCTGGGCCTGGCGATGCCGGCGCACGAGTTCCTTCCGATGAGCGAAACCAACCCGATCTGCCGGGTCTGTTTCCACGACGCGCGCGGCCCGCTCGATCTGACCGAGCGCGCGTTGTTCCGCTCGATCCAGGGCACCGGCTGGGGCAGTGACGGGCCGGTCGAAGCGGTGGCCGCGCTGGAATTCGCGCTCGCCCAACCGAACTGGCCGCAGCCGGGCGAACACGACGCCTGGACCTTCCACAGCCTGCTCGAACTGCTGGCCGGATTGCCCGCGGGCAGCCGCTACAGCGTCGCGCGCAAGGAGCTCAAGGCCGCCAAGCTGCTCAGCGCCAACACGGTGTATCGCTGCGAGTCCACGCTCGAGGCCTTGTCCTTCATCAGCGTGATCGAAAGCGCCGCGCACCCCGGCCTGTTCACTGCCTGGACCAGCGCGGTCGAACGCGATCAGCGGCCCAACACCCGGGTCGAAGTGCCGGCGCCGCTGGCGTGGTGGAGCGCGGACGACGGTATCAACACGGCGGTGGTCGAGCGCCTGTTCGGCGGCATCCGCAAACCCGCGGCGCGGCCGTCGGCGCCGGTCGCGGCCAAGCCCAAGCGCGCGACCGCGCCGCGCGTGGCCGGACGCTCGCTGCCCGGGCCGGTCGCGGCCGGCGACGTGTACGCGGTGCGTCTGAGCGAAGACTTGTGGACCGCGGTGTATTGCCACGCGGTGGCCGACGACGACGGCCCCGAGCGCGGCCTGGTCGAATACCTCGATCTGCTCACCCCGCTGCCGGCCGTGCCCGAACAGCTCGAAGGCGTGGGCTATCGCGATCGTCGCAACGGCAAGCGCTGGCAGGCCTGGTGCACGGGTCTTGCGAAGACCACCGGGGTGCGGCGCGTGGCGCAGGGCATCGTCGCCCCGCCGCATGCGCACAAGCACGAAGCCACCTTGCTGCGCACGGGCGCGAAAGATCTTCGTTACACCGCCGATCTGCATTTCGATCTGTCGGGTTGATCGCGGCGGCCGTGCTGGCGCGAGTCGCACCGCGCCGCGACAACCGCGGCGAAGCCGTTGCGCGACGCTTCGCCGTCAAGCCGCATCCGTGTATCCATGAGCTTGCGCGGACAGCGCGCCACGCCGCGACGACCCGCGACCGCCGCGCTTGCCGTATCGAGGCCTCACGACGAAACTGAACCGATCGCGCCAAAATCGATCAACTTCAGCGCGAGTGTCAACCCTGTTCAGCCGTGCGCGTTCGCGCCTGCATAGCCTTCGAACCGAATTCCATGAGCGCAGCCAAGCCGACCTCCCCGACCAGCCCGAACAAAAGCCTGCGCCCGCGCCGTTCGCCCTGGCCCAAGCGCATCGTGATCGCCGCGGTGGTGTTGGCGGTGGCCGGCGGCGGTTGGTACTTCTATCGCCAGCGCAATGCCGAGCAGGCCGCGAGCGCCTACCGCACCGCCAAGGTCGAACGCGGCGACATCCGCGTGGCGATCTCGGCCACCGGCGCGCTGTCGGCGATCTCGACCGTCGATGTCGGCAGCCAGATTTCCGGCCAGGTCACCGACGTGCTGGCCGACTTCAACGATCGGGTCACCAAGGGCCAGGTGATCGCGCGCATCGATCCGAGCACCTATGAAGCGCAGATCGCCCAGGGCACCGCGCAGGTGGAGAACGCCAGAGCCTCGCTCGCCACCGCGCAGGCCACCTTGCACAACGCCGAACTCGACTACCAGCGCAAGACCGAACTGGCCAAGAACCAGCTCGTCGCGCGCAGCGACGCCGACTTGGCCCGCGCCGCGCGCGATCAGGCGCGCGCGCAGCTCGCCGGTGCACAGGCGCAGATCAATCAGCAGATCGCCTCGACCCAGACCTCGCGTCTGAACCTGCAGCGCACGGTGATCCGCGCGCCGGTCGACGGCGTGGTCCTGACCCGCACCATCGAACCCGGCCAGACCGTCGCCGCCAGCCTGCAGTCGCCGGTGCTGTTCCAGATCGCCGAGGATCTGTCGAAGATGGAGATCGTGCTGGCGATCGACGAAGCCGACATCGGCCAAGTCAAGCCGGGCCAGAGCGTCGACTTCAGCGTCGATTCGTTCCCGGACCGCAAGTTCCGCGGCAAGGTCCAGCAGGTGCGGCTGTCGGCGACCAACACCAGCAACGTCATCACCTACCCGGTGGTGGTCGCGGTCGACAACCCCGACGGCGTGCTGCTGCCGGGCATGACCGCCAACGCCGAGATCGAAGTCAGCCATCGCGACGACGTGCTGCGGGTCGGCAACGCCGCGCTGCGCTACAAGCCGGCCGACGACGACCCGGCCGCGGCCGCCGCGGCCGGTGGCCCCGGCGGCGCGCGCGGCGGACTCGGCAACGATCTGCCGGCGGTCGCGGCCAAGCTCAAGCTCGATGCGAACCAGCAGACCGCGTTCAACACCGCGCTGGAACAGATGAAGCAGCGCATGGCCGCGCGCACCGCGGCGCCGGCCGGCGCCAGCGGCGGTCCGCCGGGCGGCGGCGCGCCGATCATCATGGGCGGCGGACGCGGCCCGGGCGGTGGCGGCAACAACAACCGCAACGCCAACCGCGGCGGCGGCGCGATCTCCGGCGCCGCGCGCCAGCGCCTGCTCGAACGTTTCAACCAGCAGTTCGGCGCGTTCCGGCAATCGCTGAGCGACACGCAGCGCAGCCAATGGGACAGTGAGGTTGCAGCTCTGGTCAGCGCGCGCCGCGTGCCGCTGTACAAACTGGTCAAGGGCGAACCGCAAGCGGTGACGGTGCGGGTCGGCGCCAGCGACGGCAGCTGGACCGAAGTCTCCGGCGACATCGCCGAAGGCGACGAGGTCGTGGTCGGCACGGGGCGCGGCACGAAATGAGTCGCGCCGCTGAGGCCACCGCGGTCATCGAGACCCGCGATCTGGGCAAGGTCTATTCGCCGGGCAGCGAGGCCGAGGTGATCGCGCTGCACGGGGTCGAGCTGTCGATCGCGCGCGGCGAATTCGTCGCGATCATGGGGCCGTCGGGCTCGGGCAAATCGACCCTGATGAACCTGATCGGTTGCCTCGACACGCCGACCAGCGGCGTGTATCTGTGCGACGGCATCGACGTGGCCACGCTCGATAAAGAAGAACGCGCGATCCTGCGCCGCGACAAGATCGGCTTCGTGTTCCAGGGCTTCAACCTGCTGCCGCGGATGAGCGCGCTGGAGAACGTGGCGATGCCGATGGGCTACGCCAACATCAAGCGCGAGGAGCGTCTGCGGCGCGCGCACGAAGCGCTGGAATCGGTCGGCCTGGGCGCGCGCGCCGGGCATCGTCCCAGCGAATTGTCCGGCGGCCAGCAGCAGCGCGTGGCGATCGCGCGCGCGCTGATCAACCGCCCGCCGATCCTGCTCGCCGACGAGCCCACCGGCGCGCTCGACACCCGCACCGGCGAGGAAATCCTGGCCCTGTTCAAGCGATTGCAGGCCGACGATCACACCGTGGTGTTGATCACACACGACCCGGACGTGGCCGCGCACGCGGATCGGACCTTCGTGATGCGCGACGGCGAGCTGCATGTGCAGGAGGCCGGCGCATGAATTTCTTCGAAGTGCTCAGCACCGCGATCTTCGCGCTGCGCGGTAACTGGTTGCGCAGCGCGCTGACCTCGCTCGGCGTGATCATCGGCATCGCGGCGGTGATCGTGATGGTCTCGGTCGGGCAGGGCACCCAGTCGGAAATCGACAAGCTGGTCTCGGGTCTGGGCTCCAATCGCCTCGACATCAGTTCCGGCGGCGGTGGCCGCGGCACCGGCGGCGTGCGTCTGAGTTCGTCGAGTTTCTTCACCCTGACCGAGGACGACGGCGAAGCGATCCGCAACGAAGTGCCCGAGGTGCAGTACGTGGCCGCGTCCTTGCGCGGCGGCACCCAGGCGGTGTTCGCCGAGAACAACTGGTCGACCCAGTGGCAGGGCGTGCAGGCGGATTTCTTCGATATCAACGGCTGGGTGATCGCGGCTGGATCGAGCTTCGAACAGCGCGATTACGGCAGCGGCACCAAGTCGGTGATCCTCGGCGAGAGCGTGCGCCGCGAGTTGTTCGGCGACGAAGACGCGATCGGCCAGACCATCCGCCTGGGCCGGGTGCCGTTCACCGTGATCGGCACGCTCAAGCCCAAGGGCCAGGGCGGTTTCGGCCAGGACCAGGACGACGTGGTGCTGGTGCCGCTGGAAACCGGCCGCCGTCGCCTGCTCGGCGCGATGGGCCTGCCCAACGGCGCGGTGATGCAGATCGCGGTCGGCGTTGGCCGCGCCGAGGACGTGTCGTACGCGCAGGAGCAGATCGAAGCGCTGCTGCGCCAGCGCCACAAGATCCAGCCCGGCGGCGACGACGATTTCACCGTGCGCAACATCGCCGAAGTGGTGGCCACGCGCACGCAGACGACGCGGCTGATGTCGTTGTTGCTCGGCGCGGTGGCGACGATTTCCCTGATCGTCGGCGGCATCGGCATCATGAACATCATGCTGGTGTCGGTGACCGAGCGCATCCGCGAGATCGGCCTGCGCATGGCGGTCGGCGCGGGCCCGCGCGACATCCAGTCGCAGTTCCTGGCCGAGGCGATGCTGATCTCGCTGATCGGCGGCGCGCTGGGCATCGCGATCGGCGTGGTCGGCACGATCCTGGTCGGCAAGTTCGGCGCGTTGCCGATCGCCTTGAACGGGCAGGTGATCGGTCTGGCGGCGGGGTTTTCGATCGCGACGGGGTTGTTCTTCGGCTATTACCCGGCGCGCAAGGCGTCGCAGCTCGATCCGATCGAGGCGTTGCGGCAGCAGTGAGTTGAACGAGGATGCGTCGGCGCGGGTTGGGTGTTGGCGCGGTTTCGCGGTCAGGCCGGCATCCGCGTTTGGATGGTGATCAAGTCTAATTGTTCGTCGAAGTTGCTATTGCCGAGGCAATTTGGCGACGCCATCGCCATGGCTTTTTTCTCAGGACGCACCATTCGCATAGCTCCATCGCAGCCCCTGTAGGAGCGGCGTAAGCCGCGACCGCGAGATGGCGCGTGCGTCGCAACCTGCGGCGCAGCCGTAATGGCGCGGTCGCGGCTTACGCCGCTCCTACAGGGGCTGGGATGCGGCTACCCGTGATCCGAAATCGCCCATCGCGCGACTACCTCAACCCCACGCGCACCACCCACCACAAACCTGATCCGCAACCAAACCTCGAATCCCCCAACCTCGCCCGACAGGTACAACGCCCCGCCCGACCGCAGGACCTCAGGCCCGGACAACGCCGACGCAGCGCACCCGCCGCCCCGGGCACCGGCCGAGCCCGCACCCCACCGCAAGGGCAGCCCCGCCGGGCTTGTGGCAAAATCTCCGCCCTGTAGCGGCCCCGGCCGCGCCCGGCCGGCCCCGGCCCGCACGATCGAGACCCGCACGCCATGCCGACCTTCGAGCCGTCTCCGCCCGATCGCCCCGATCGCACCACCCCCGCGGCCGCCATGGAGCGTGCCCGTGGCTGACGAATACGGGCACAAGCCGCGCGGTCCCGGTCGCATCCTCAAGGCCGCGACCTGGTCGTTCCAGGGCCTGCGCGCGGCCTGGCTGCACGAGTCCTCGTTCCGGCTCGAGGTGTACATGTTCGTGGTACTGGCGCCGATCGGCTGGTATTTCGGGCAAACCGGGGTCGAGCGCTCGCTGCTGATCGGCTCGATCCTGCTGGTGCTGAGCGTGGAACTGCTCAACTCCGCGGTCGAGGCGGTGATCGAACGCTACGGCCCGGAGTTCCACGAACTGGCCGGACGCGCCAAGGACATGGGCTCGGCGGCGGTGTTCGTGCTGCTGATGAACGTGCTGCTGACCTGGGCCGCGATCCTCGGCCCGCGGTTGTGGCACCACCTGATGGGCTGAGCGCGCCCGCACGGATTGCATCGCGTATCCCGGAACGGCGCAGGCCGTTCCAACCGGGCCGTCCCTCGCGGCGCGCCCGTCCGCGGACCCAGCCGCGGGATTCCCACTACACCTTGAGGTATGCCGCACGTGATTGAACTGCTGACCGATCCGCAAGTCTGGATCACCCTGATCACCCTGAGCGCGATCGAAATCGTGCTGGGTATCGACAACCTCGTCTTCATCTCGATCGCGGTCAGCAAGCTGCCGTACGAGAGCCGCGAGAAGGCGCGCAAGTTCGGCATCGCGGTGGCCTGCATCACCCGTATCGCGCTGCTGCTGACCCTGGCCTGGCTGGCCGGCCTGACCAGCGACCTGTTCACCGTGTTCGGCCAGGGCATCTCGGTGCGCGACCTGGTGCTGATCCTCGGCGGCGCGTTCTTGCTGGTAAAGGGCTCGATGGAGGTCAAGGATTTGATCGTCGGCGAGGACGAATCCGAAGACATCCACACCAAGCCGGCGGCGTCGTTCATGGCGGTGATCGCGCAGATCGCGGTGATCGACATCGTGTTCTCGCTCGACTCGGTGATCGCCGCGGTCGGCATGGCCAACCACACCCCGGTGATGGTCGCCGCGATCCTGCTGGCGGTCGCCGTGATGCTGCTGGCGTCCAAGCCGCTGGGCCATTTCATCGACAACAACCCGACCGTCAAGATGCTGGCGCTGGCCTTCATCGTCCTGGTCGGCATGTACCTGATCGCCGACGGCCTGGAAGTGCATATTCCGAAGGGCTACATCTACGGCGCGATGGGCTTCTCGGCGCTGGTCGAGTGCCTGAACCTGTGGGCCAAGAAGCGCACATCGCGGCGGTTGGTCGCGGAGTAAGCGCGGCGCGACGCGACGACGAAAGGCCGGCGAGCGATCGCCGGCCTTTCTTTTGGCCGGAATGACCGGTTGCGGTCGTTGCCGCGAGGTTTTTTGTGGGAGGGGCTTCAGCCCCGACGCCTTTCGATCCGGGCTCCGGTGGTTTTCGGGCGATTTGAGCGAAAAGCATCGGGGCTGAAGCCCCGCCCACAAAAGACCTCGAAGCGCGACCGCGCGTGAGGCACCACCCGCCCGCATCATCACACCGCGACCATTGCGCCGATCCGCGCCCGGTGCTGCAATGCGGCCGTCATCCAGCGGGAGAGTCGCGCCATGTTCCGAGCCTTGATCGTGCTTGCCTTGACCGTCGTGCTCAGCGGCTGCGGCTACAACACCATCCAGCAGAAGGACGAAGCGGTGAACGCCGCCTGGTCGCAGGTGCTCAACGTCTACAAGCGCCGCGCCGACCTGGTGCCGAACCTGGTCGCGACGGTGAAGGGCTACGCCAGCCACGAGCAGCAGGTGCTGGTGCAGGTCACCGAAGCGCGTTCGAAGGTCGGCAGCATCAACGTCGACGCCAACGATCCGGCCTCGCTGCAGCAGTTCGAACAGGCCCAGGGCGAGTTGCGCGGCGCGATCGGCCGGCTGCTGGTGGTCAGCGAAAACTACCCGCAACTCAAGGCCGATCAGGGCTTCCTGAGCCTGCAGACCCAGTTGGAAGGCACCGAAAACCGCATCACCGTGGAGCGCCAGCGCTACATCGCCGCGGTCCAGGACTACAACACCTACCTGCGCCAGTTCCCGACCAATCTCACCGCGAAGATGTTCGGTTACTCGACCAAGCCGAATTTCACCGTGCAGAACGCGGCCGAAATCCAGGAAGCGCCGAAGGTCGATTTCGGTCAGCCGGCCGCCGCTCCGGCGCCTGCTCCGGCACCCGCGCCGCCGGCCGGCGGCTGAGCCGGCCGTGCCGCGCGTTCGCGCGCATGGCCGGCCGGCCGCGCTTGTCTTGAGCGGGGTCGGCGACAACCAAGATAGCGGCGCCGCGGGGCGCCGCTGATGGGCATGGATCGCTTCGAGGGTGGGGTCATGAATTCGTTCCACGGTTCGCGCCGGCCTGCACGCGGTGCGTGGGCGCGGCTCGCGCTGTTGTTGCTGTTGGCGCTGGCCGGCTTGAATCTCGCCGCGCAGCCGCTGCGCGCGATTCCCAAACTGACCTCGCCGGTGACCGACACCACCGGCACCCTCGATACCGCGACCCAGGCCACGCTGCGCGAGCGCTCGCTCGACCTGCAACGCCGCAAGGGCGCGCAATTGATGCTGTTGATGATCGACAGCACCGGCGCCGAATCGATCGAGGCTTATTCCCAGCGCGTGTTCGAACAATGGAAGCCCGGACGCGCGGACATCGACGACGGCGTATTGATCGTGGTGGCGAAGGCCGACCGGCGCATGCGCATCCACGTCGGCTACGGCCTGGAGCAGACGGTCACCGACGAAGCGGCGACCCAGGTGATCGACGAGTACCTGAGCCCGGCGTTCCGCAAAGGCGAGTACGGCGAGGGATTGCTGCGCGGCAGCGACGCGCTGATCGGCCTGATCGACGGCACCCCGCTGCCCGAACCCGACGACAGCATGCCGATGCCGTTGCTGATCTTCGTATCGATCTTCGGCACGCTGTTCGCCTTGCCGTTCATCGTGGTGCCGCTGCTGGGCATGCGCGCGGCGTGGCGGCGCGGTCCGTTGGCGTTCTTCGGCCGCTGGGCGATCGTCGCGGTCGCGGCGGGCTGGGCGCTGGCGGCGTCGTATTCGGCCATCGTCAGCGAAACCAGTTGGGAGCGTTTCATGCCGCTGGTGTTGATCACGTATCTCACGACCACCTTCACCTTTTTCACCGCGTTCGGCGACGGCGGCTGGCGTAGCGGTTCGCGCGACGATGACGACGACGATCGTCGCCGCCGGCGCAGTCGCTCCAGCAGCAGCTCCAGCAGCAGTTCGAGTTATTCCGGCGGCGGCGGACGCAGCGGCGGCAGCGGCTCGAGCGGGTCGTGGTGAATACCCGGCGCGCCGCGGGCATGGGCATCGGCCGCGCGCCGTGGCTGGCGCGGATGCTGCTCGCGCTGTGCGTGTGCTTGCCGATGGCCAGCGCGTCGGCGCAGGCCTTGGCGCCGATCCCGGCGATGGAATCGCCGGTGGTCGACACCACCGGCACGCTCGACGAAGCGACGCGTTCGCAGCTCACGGCGCAGGCGCGCGCGTTGCAGCAGCGCAAGGGCAGCCAGCTGCAGGTCCTGATGATCGACAGCACCGGGCCCGAGGACATCGATTCGTACGCGGTGCGCGCGTTCGACCAGTTCGAACTCGGCCGCAAGGACGTATCCGACGGCGTGCTGGTGGTGGTCGCCAAGCGCGACAAGCGCGTGCGCATCGAAGTCGGCTACGGCCTGGAGGGCGCGATCACCGACGCGCAGGCCGCGACGATCATCAGCGACTACATCGGCCCGCGTTTCGGCGAAGGCGACTACGCCGGCGGCCTGCGCGAGGCCACCGCCGCCTTGACCGCGGCGATCGACGGCGAAGCCTTGCCGCCGCCGCCCGCATCGCTGGTGGTCGGGGTGGGTTGGCGGCCGCTCGACACCTCATGGTCGCTCGCGTTCGTGTTCGCGCTCGGCGTGGCGGCGTGCGCGCGCACGCGCGGTTGGCCGCGCGCGATGGCGTGGCCGCTTGCGTTGTTGCCGCCGCTGGTATTCGGCTGGATGTGGAGCGGCATCGGTTCGCTCTGGGGCGCGGCCGGGTTCGCCGCGGCCGGCATTGCGATCGGCCACTGCCTGCCGCGCCAGCGCTGGTTGCGGATCGCGATGACGGTGTTCGCAATCGCGGTGGTGATCGCGATCGCCATCGTCTTCGCCTGGCACGGGCGCGAGCCGAACCTGCTCGGCATCATGTTCGGCCTGGTGCTGGAATTGTTCGCGGCGCCGCTGTTGGCCGGGGCGCTGGCGCCGCCGATCATCGCCTGGGACGCCAGCCGGGTCGGGTTCGTGATCCGGGCGCTGTTGGTTTCGCCGCTGGCGTGGCTCGGCTGGCTGGGCATGCTTGCGATCCAGCGATGGCTCGGCATGGCGCCCGGATTCGATGCGGCTTCGGCCATTCTCTTCGGCGTATTCGGCCTGCTGGCGTGGGTGGTCTTGTTCGTGTTTGAACCCGGTTCCGGCGGTTCGCGGCGGTCGCGCGCAGAGGCTTCTTCATCGCGCGGTCAACATCGCGTCGGTTCCGCTGACGCAAGCTCGGGCCGGTCGAGCACAGGCAGTTCCAGCGCAAGCAGTTCCAGCTCAAGTTCCGGCAGCTCCGACAGCTGGTCCGGCGGCGGTGGACGCAGCGGCGGTGGAGGCGCGAGCGGATCATGGTGAGTCGTCACGACAGTTCGATCGGCCACTCGATGCGGGCAGCGTTCGCGTTGCGCCTGCTGCTCGCGCTGTGCCTGCTGTTGCCGATGGGCGGCGCGTTCGCGCAGGCGTTGGCGGCGATTCCGGCGATGCAGTCGCCGGTGGTCGATACCACCGGCACGCTCGACGACGGCGCGCGCGCGCGACTCGATGCGCAGGCGCGCGCGCTGCAGCAACGCAAGGGCAGCCAGTTGCAGATCCTGGTGGTCGCGAGTACCCAGCCCGAGGACATCGATTCGTACGCGGTGCGCGCGTTCGACCAGTTCCAACTGGGCCGCAAGGGCGTGTCCGACGGCGTGCTGCTGGTGGTCGCCAAGGACGATCGGCGGGTGCGCATCGAAGTCGGCTACGGCCTGGAAGGCGCGATCACCGATGCTCAGGCCGGACGCATCATCCAGGAATACATCACCCCGAAATTCCGCGAAGGCGATTACGCCGGCGGCCTTGCCGACGCCACCGCGATGCTGACCAAGCTGATCGACGGCGAGCCCTTGCCGGCGCCGTTGACCACGCCGTCCGGCGACAACGGTTCGGGCGAACCCGACTGGGTTCTGGCGATCTTCATCGCGATCTTCGCCACCGGCTTCCTGCGCGGCCTGATCGGCCGCCTGCCGGCGCTGGCGCGCGGCGTGATTTCCGGCGTGGTCGTGGCCGGCATCGCCTTGCTGATGTCGCTGGCGTGGTGGCTGGTCGGACTGGCCGGGTTGATCGGCCTGGTGTTCGGCATGCTCGGCGGCGGTGGCGGCATGTTCGTCAGCGGCGGCGGCTCGGGCGGCTACAGCGGCGGCGGTTGGGGCGGTGGTGGTGGCGGCGGTGGCGGCTGGTCGGGCGGCGGTGGGTCCAGCGGAGGCGGCGGCGCCTCGGGGAGTTGGTGATGCGTTGGTTGCGCCATCTTGTCGCGCCTTCGTCGCGACGCGTGTTTCCGGCCGACAGCCTGGAGCGGATCGGCGAGGCGATCGCGGCCGGCGAACGTCGTCACCATGGCCAGTTGTGCTTCGCGGTCGAGTCGCGATTGAGCCTGGGCGAACTGCTCGACGGCCGCGATGCGCGCGACGCCGCGCACGTCGCGTTCGCGCAGTTGCGGGTGTGGGACACCGCGGCCAACAACGGCGTGCTGCTGTATCTGCTGTTGGCCGATCACCGCATCGAGATCGTCGCCGATCGCGGCTATGCCACGCGGGTCGGCGACGAGCGTTGGCAGGCGGTGTGCGAGCGCATCCAGCAGGCCTTGGCCGCGGGCGAGGCCGAGGCGGCGGTGCTGGGCGGGATCGCGGCCTTGTCGGAAATCATCGCCGAGCAGTTCCCGCGCGATGAAGTCTCGCGCGAGTCGTCGCCCGGCGAGCGCGGCGGCGCGGCCGGCGAGGGCAACGAGTTGCCGGATCGGCCGGTGCGGCTTTGACCGTGCGGCGTTGACCGATGGGGCGCCGGGCCTGATCGATCTTCGCGAGCGCTGAACCGCCCGAAGCGGTTCGTCGACGCGGCTTCGTCCCCGCGGCGGTTCGCAGGGTCCGCGCGAACCTGCGCTTTATCGGATCGCAACGCCTCGGCGCCGAATTCGCGCGCCGTTGCGGCCCGACCAAAGCCCGACCCAGCCCAGCCCCAACCCACGCTGAAACCCGATCCGCGCCCACCTCCAGCGGCCGCAACCGGCACCCCGGCTGCGGGCGGCCTGGGGCACAATAAGCCGGTCATCCGCCCCCGAGCCGCCCCGCCGCATGACCATCCTGCACCAGATCGACCCGATCGCACTCCATCTCGGCCCGCTGCAAGTCCATTGGTACGGGATCATGTATCTGCTCGGGTTCGTCAGCGCCTGGTGGCTCGGCCGCCAGCGCGTGCGCGCCGGCCGGCTGCCCGGCGTCAACGAACAGGCCTACGGCGATCTGCTGTTCTACGCCATGCTCGGCGTGGTCCTCGGCGGCCGCATCGGCTACGTGTTTTTCTACAACTTCGCCGAACTGATCAAAGATCCGCTGATGCTGGTGCGCATCTGGGAAGGCGGCATGAGCTTCCACGGCGGCCTGATCGGGGTGATGGTCGCGGCCTGGTGGTGGGCGCGCGGCCATCGCACCCATTTCTTCGACGTGATGGATTTCGTCGCGCCGCTGGTGCCGCCGGGGCTCGGCTTCGGCCGCCTGGGCAACTACATCGGCGGCGAGTTGTGGGGCAAGTTCACCGACGGCGGCTGGGGCGTGATCTTTCCGCGCGCGCCGGAATTCGCCAACTGGACCACCCAGCAACTGCAGACCCAGTACGCCGCCGGCGCGCTGGACCGCTATGCGCGGCATCCTTCGCAGTTGTATCAGGCCGCGCTGGAAGGTCTGGCGATGTTCGCGATCCTGTGGTGGTTCTCGCGCAAGCCGCGTCCGCGTTACGCGGTGTCGGGCATGTTCGCGCTGCTGTACGGCTGCTTCCGCTTCATCGTCGAATTCGTGCGCGTGCCCGATGCGCAGATCGGCGATCACGGCTACCTCGCGTTCGGCTGGCTGACCATGGGCCAGGTGCTGAGCACGCCGCTGATCCTGCTGGGCCTGTTCTGGCTGTGGCGGTCGACGCGTTCGCCGACCCTGCAGCCGCAATTGCCGGCCGCCGAACCGGCCGACGCCGCCGCGACCGCGAACAAGGGCTGAGCCATGCACAATTACCTCGACCTGCTGCGTCACGTGCTCGATCACGGCACCGAGAAATCCGACCGCACCGGCACCGGCACGCGCAGCGTGTTCGGCTGGCAGCTGCGCTACGACTTGAACGCCGGTTTCCCGCTGGTGACCACCAAGAAACTGCATCTGCGCTCGATCGTGCATGAGCTGCTGTGGTTCCTCAAAGGCGAGACCAACACCGCGTATCTGAAAGACCACAAGGTCAGCATCTGGGACGAATGGGCCGACGCCGACGGCGAACTCGGCCCGGTCTACGGCAAGCAGTGGCGGCGCTGGTCCGGCGCCGACGGCGTGGAGATCGACCAGATCCGCTGGGTGATCGACGAGATCAAGCGCAATCCCGATTCGCGCCGCTTGATCGTCAGCGCCTGGAACGTCGCCGACCTGCCGAAGATGGCGCTGATGCCGTGTCACGCGCTGTTCCAGTTCTACGTCGCCGACGGCAAGCTCAGCTGCCAGCTGTATCAGCGCAGCGGTGACATCTTTCTCGGTGTGCCGTTCAATATCGCGAGCTATGCGCTGCTGACCCATATGGTCGCGCAGGTCTGCGGCCTGGGCGTCGGCGATTTCGTGCACACCCTCGGCGACGCGCATCTGTATAGCAACCACTTCGAACAGGCGCGCGAGCAGCTGTCGCGCACGCCGCGCGCGCTGCCGACGCTCAAGCTCAATCCCGAGGTGCGCGATATCTTCGATTTCACGTTCGACGATATCGCCATCGAAGGCTATGACCCGTTGCCGGCGATCAAGGCTCCGGTGGCGGTCTGAGCGCGAGGCGATGAGGCGGTTGCGGCAACGTTTCAACGTCGGGTTTGCGTCGGTGCTGGTGCTGAGTTCGACCGCATGCCTGAGCCCGACCGACGATTCGGCGATCGCGCCGCGGGACATCGCGCCCATCCAGGCGACCGAGCGGACGCCGCCCACACCGCCGCCGCTGCCCGCGCCCGCCGTTGAACCGGGCGTGCGCGCCGAAGCGATCGCCGAGCCGCTGCCGGTCGGCGACAGCGCCGCCGACGCGGTGCAGGCGTTCTATCGGATGCATCTGCAGCTCAACGCGAGCGGCCTGCCGGTCGGCGAAGACCTCGCGCGTTACCAACCGATGCTGTCGCGGCGGCTGCTCGCGCTGATGGGGCCGGCTGCGCGCGAGCGCGATCGGTCAATCGCGCAGGCGCCGGGCGCGAAGCCGCCGTACGTCGACGATGATCTGTTCACCAGCATGTACGACGGCGCGACCACCTTCAAACTTGGCAAGCGCAGCGTAATCGCGGCGGACCGGGAAAGTTTCGAAATCGACTTCAGCTACACCGAAGCCAGCGGAACCACGCGCTGGACCGACCGCGTGCAGATGCTGCGCGAGGACGGGCGCTGGAAGCTCGACGATGTCGAGTACGGCGGTGTGCACGATGACGAGCACGACAGCGACCGCGATCGCGAGCGGAATTTCGCGGCGCGTGGACGCTTGTCCGATACGCTCAAGCAGACCGAATGATCCGACGTGCGCCCGCCGCGGGCGCCACAGCGCAGGAGTTGGGCATGACCGCCTTGGTACTGATCGCCGCACTCGACCGCAAGCACGCCATCGGCCGCGACAACGCGCTGCCGTGGCGCTTGTCCGACGACCTCAAGCGCTTCAAGGCGCTGACGCTCGGCAAACCCTTGCTGATGGGGCGCAAGACCGCGCAATCGCTCGGCCGCGCCTTGCCGGGCCGGCGCAACCTGGTGCTGACCCGCTCGGGGGAGGTGCCGTTCGCCGGCATGCAGGCGGTGGGTTCGACCGAGCAGGCGCTGGAACTGGCGCAGGCCGACGGCGCCGCCGAACTGTGCGTGATCGGCGGCGGCGAGATCTATGCGTTGTGCCTGCCGTCGGCGACGCGCATGCACCTGACCCGGGTCGATACCGAAGTCGAAGGCGCCGATGCGTTCTTCCCGCGCTTCGATCGCGAGCAATGGCGCGAGGTCTCGCGCGAGTCGCATCGCGCCGACGAGCGCAACGAATTCGATTTCGAGTACGTGGATTACGTCCGCCTGGGCATGGACTGAGGCGGTCGCCGCCGGCCGCGGTCAGGGCTTGGCGGCGGGACGTTTGGGCGCGCTCGCTTCATCGATGTCCTGGCTCACCGAGAAGATGAAACGATGCGGGCCGTCCTCGCGCTCGCGTTCGGACGAGTAATCGATGAGGCTGTGGATCGGCAACGGCGGCGCGCTCACGATCGCGGCGAACAAGGCGTCGTAGGCGCGTGCGTCGCCGCGCAGCGAGCCGACGCAAAGGCTGCGTCCGCATTCTAAGGTTTCGATCTCCAGCGTGAGCTTGGCGCTGGCGATCGCGCGGGTCAGCATCGAGCGATAGGCCGCGGTCTGGCGCCGGGCCTCGGGGTTCGCGGCGTTTTCCTGCTTGAGATCGGCGAGCGTGCTGTCGAATACGCGCGCCAGGATGGCTCGGCTGGCGTTCGGCGACAGGTCGCGTGTCACGGCGGTGTTCGCGGACGCGGCGGGTTCGGCGCGTCGCGCGGCAGGCGGCTCGAGAATGTCGAGGTGAGTTTGGACGATTCCCACCAGCACCATCACGACGATGGCGGTGCCGATCATAAGCAGCATGAGATCGGGTCGTTTCGCCCTCGCGGCCTGCCAGTCGAGTTCGTCCTGCTTGCTGAGCTTCGGCGGTTTCTCGGCGTTGCGCTTATCTGCTGCGGGCGTGCCGGGGCGCTCGGGCGCGCTCATCGCGACGCCACCGCAACGGCGGGCAACACGGGCCGGTAATGCCCGGTGATCGGGTAATCGAACAGCACGTCGTCTTCCTGGGTGCCGCGCGCGATGTTGTGCAGGATCAACGGCCGCTGCCGGTCCCAGGATTTGCGGTCGGACACGATGCCGATATGCGGCAGGCCGCCGTTGAGTTCCCAGGTGACCAGATCGCCCGCGCGGTAGTCGGCGGCGCGTTCGCTGACCGGCAGCGACCAGTGCTGGCGTTCGAACCAGCGGCGCAGGTTGGGCACGCGGCGATGGTCGATGCTGCGATCGGTGGATTTCGCCCGCCAGATCGTCGGATACGCGGCGAAGTTCGCGCGCATGTCTTCATGCACGCGTTGCTGCAGATCCAAACCCTGCACGCGCAGCGCGCGGATCACCACGTCGGTGCAGACGCCGCGATCGGCGGCGACATCGCCGCCGGGGTAGGCCAGTTGCACGTAGGCGGGGTCGTACAGTCGCACCACGCCGATCTGCGCGCGCGCGGCGGCGACCAAGGGCGGCGACGCTGCCGCGGGTTCGGCGGACGGCGCCGGCCAGACCTTCGTGATCGTGCGTTCGGTCGGCGGCGAAGCGGGTTGCGAGCAGGCGGCGGCGAGCGCTGCGATCAACAGCATGGTGGCCGTTCGCGCGAAGGTCACTGCCGTCAGCGAAACCGGCGGCATTCGCCGCGGTGTGTCGGATGCTTGCCGCACCCTCGACGCAGACCCGATGGATGGCTGCGATGGCGACCTTCCCTGGCGCATGCGCATTGGTCGCTCAGTTCGGCTGACGCGGCGGCCGCTGACGCGGCGGATGCGCGGGCACGTCGCGACCGGGCACCTGCACCAGGCGCAGTTCGTCGGTGTCGAGCTGCAGCGCGGTGAGCTTGCCGCCCCACACCGCGCCGGTATCGATCGCATGCACGCCATGGCCGATGAACAAGCCCAGGGTCGACCAATGCCCGCACACGATCTTGAGATCGCGCTCGGCGCGGCCCGGCACTTCGTACCACGGGTACAGACCGACCGGCTGGGTGCCCGGGCTGCCCTTGTCCTCGAACGCGATGCGGCCGCGCGGCGTGCAATAGCGCAGGCGGGTGAAGATGTTGATGATCGCGCGGTGGCGGTCGATGCCGGCGAGTTTCGGATTCCACGCCGGGCGATCGCCGTACATGTTCTTGAGCAGGCGCTTGTACTGATCGCCGTGCAGGCGTTCCTCGACTTCGCGCGCGTGGCGTTCGGCCATCGCGGTGGTCCACTTCGGCGCGAGGCCGGCATGCACCATCATCCAGCCGAGCTTGCGGTCGACGTGCACCAGTTTCTGCAGGCGCAGCCAGTCGAGCAGGGCCGGGCCGTCCTCGGCCAGGACGATGCGCTGCAGATCGGGATTGACCTTGCGCTTCTCTTCCTCGGTGCGCTCGCCGATCGCCAGCAGCGAAAGATCGTGGTTGCCGAGCACGGTGGTGCTGTACTCGCGCAGCGAATGTACCAGCCGCAGCGTTTCCAGCGATTGCCCGCCGCGGTTGACCAGATCGCCGCAGAACCACAGCCGATCCTGCGCGGGATCGAACTTGATGCGTTCCAGCAGGCGCTGAGTCGCGTCGTAGCAGCCTTGCAGGTCGCCTATTGCCCAAACAGTCATGTGTCGTCCGCGCTCAGTGCAGGGTGCGCGGAATGGTGAGGGTGAACGTCGGCACCGGCGCTTCGAACTGGGTGCCGTCGTCGGCCACCATCGCGTAGCTGCCCTCCATCGTCCCCAGGCTGGTTTCGAGCACCGCGCCCGAGGTGTATTCGTAATCGTCGCCCGGGCGCAGCCAGGGCTGTTCGCCGACCACGCCGTCGCCGCGCACTTCCTGCACCTTGCCGTTGGCGTCGGTGATCACCCAGTGGCGCGAGATCAGGCGCGCGGGAATCTTGCCGGCGTTGCGGATGTGGATGGTGTAGGCAAAGACATAGCGATCCTGCTCCGGCTCGGACTGGTCGTCCAGGTAGCGGGTCGCGACATCGATGTCGAAGGCGTAGTCGTGGCGTTGCGGTTCCATGGCGGCAGTTTAAGCAAAGCGGGGATGAAGCGGGAATGAGTCTTCGGGATAACGGCTTGAGCGGTCGAATCCAGGACAACGGATGTACGTGTCGGAGGACCGCGGTCCTCCGGCGTGCGAGGCGGTATGGTGCGAACGCTCACGCAAATCCGCGTGCGCCGGGCGGTATCGGCGCGCCGTGTTTTTCGCCGGCGGAAAACTTCGCCGTGTCGTTCAGTGGCGTGCTGGCGCCGATGCGGCGCTGGCTGGCGAGGGTGGTGTGGATCGGGTGGATCGGTTACAGCGGAATCGCTCAATCCGCGTTGTCGGCCGCATCCTCGCCGGTATCGGCCTCGACCTGCGCATTGGCCTTGAGCCAGTTGGCCAGGGCCACGAAATCGGCGACTTCGATCTGCTCGGCGCGCGCATCCGGGCGCAGGCCGGCGGCTTCGATCGCGGCGCCTTCGCAGATCCGCGACAGGGCGTTGCGCAGGGTCTTGCGGCGTTGGCCGAAGGCGTCGCGGACCACGCGCGCGAACAGCGCGCGGTCGTCGATGCCGATCTTCCCGGGCGGGTGCGGGATCATCCGCACCACCGCCGAATCGACCTTCGGCGGCGGACGGAATGCGCCGGGTGGCACATCGAACAGCGCGATCACCTGGCAGTACGCCTGCAACATCACGCTCAGGCGGCCGTAGACCTTGCTGCCGGGACCGGCGGCCATGCGGTCGACCACTTCCTTCTGCAGCATGAAGTGCATGTCGACGATCGAGCCGGCGTGGTCGAGGGCATGGAACAGGATCGGCGAGGACAGGTTGTAGGGCAGGTTGCCGACCAGGCGGATCGGGCTCTCGTTGGCGAGGGCGCTGAAATCCACGGTCAGCACGTCGCGGTGGATCACTTCCAGGGTGCCGTGGGCGCGCGCGCCTTCGCTGAGCGGGAAGATCAGGTCGCGGTCGAACTCGATCACGGTCAACTCGCCGTGGCGGTCCAGCAGCGGGAAGGTGATCGCGCCCTGGCCGGGGCCGATTTCGACCAGGCGGTCGCCGGGCTTGGGGTCCACGGCGTGCACGATCATCGAGATGATTCCCTGGTCGTGCAGGAAGTGCTGGCCCAGGTGTTTCTTGGCTTCGGGCTTGAAGCCCTTGGCGTGGCTCTTGGCGGTGCCGGTCATGGCGTGCCTCCGGGCAGGTTGCGGCGGGTGCGCGCGATGCGCGCGCAGGTGTCGGCGGCGGCGATCAGGCTGGACGGGTCGGCCAGGCCGCGCCCGGCCAGGTCCAGCGCGGTGCCGTGATCGACCGCGACGCGCGGGTAGGGCAGGCCCAGGGTCAGGTTCACCGCGCGCTCGAAGCCGCTGTATTTGAGCACCGGCAGGCCCTGGTCGTGGTACATCGCCAGGACCGCGTCGAAGCCTTGCAGCTTGGCCGGCAGGAACGCGGTGTCGGCCGGCAGCGGGCCGATCAGGTCCAGGCCTTCGGCGCGCAACGCGGCCATGACCGGTTCGATCACGTCGATCTCTTCCATGCCCAGGTGCCCGGCTTCGCCGGCATGCGGGTTCAGGCCGAGCACGGCGATGCGTGGCCGGGCGATGCCGAAGTCGTGGCGCAGGGCGGCGTCGACGGTGCGCAGGGTGCGGCTCAGCGCGCCGGGCTCGATCGCATCGGCGACCGCGCGCAGCGGCAGGTGGGTAGTGGCCAGCGCAACTCGGACGATGTCGTTGGCCAGCATCATCACCACCTCGCGGCCGGCTTGTTGCGCCAGCAGTTCGGTGGTGCCGGTGTAGGCGATGCCGCCGGCGTTGATCACGGCCTTGTGCACGGGACCGGTAACCACACCGTCGAAACGGCCGTCGAGGCAGCCCTGGGCGCTGTCGAGCAGGGCCTGGATCACCGCCGCGGCATTGGCCGGCTCGGGCGCGCCGAAGGCCGGGTGGACCGGGTTGGGAATCTCGACCAGGGCCAGTTCGCCGGGCGCCCGCGAGGGGCGATCGGGCGGCAGCAGGGTCAGGGGCAGGCCAAGCGCGTCGGCGGCGGCGCGCAGGCTGCGCGGATCGGCGAAGCCGACCAGATCGTAATCGCGCGGCCGTTGCAGCAGCCGCACGCACAGCTCCGGCCCGACGCCGGCCGGCTCGCCCGGCACCAGCGCGAGCCGGGGCGGGGTCACGTCAGCTGCCGGCGGGCTTGGCGGTCGGCAGGGTGGTCTCGGTGCCGGGCTGGTTGCCCTCCGAGCCCTTGCCGACGCGGAAGTCCACGTAGGCTTCGCCGCGCTTCTCGCGCAGGAAGCGGTTCCACTCCTCTTCCAGCTTGCGCCGGCCGATGGTCTCCTGGACCTGGGCGCGCTTGCTCTGGTCGGCGACGTCGCTTTCACGCGTGCCCAGACGCTGGACGATGTGGTAGCCGGCGCTGGTGCGGATCGGCTGCGAGATGTCGTTGTCGGCCAGGCTGGTGACCGCGCCGCCGAACTCCGGACCGAATTCGTCCTTCATGAACCAGCCCAGGTCGCCGCCCTTGCTCTGGGTGCCGAGGTCTTCGGAGCTTTCCTTGACCACGTCCTCGAACTTGGCGCCGCCGGCCAGGCGCGCGCGCAGGGTCTCGGCCTTGGCCTTGGCCTGCGCCTCGCTGACCTGGTCGCTGACCCGGACCAGGATGTGGCGGGCGTGGTACTGGGTGACCATCTGCGGCGCCGACTGCGAGGCGTCGCGCACTTCGACCAGCTTGAGCAGCTGGAAGCCGCTCGGGCCGCGCAGCGGGGCGGTGATCTGGCCCGGCTTCATCTGCTTCATCAGGTCGCTGAACGCGGCCGGGATTTCGTCGGCGTTGCGCCAGCCCAGGTCGCCGCCTTCCAGCGCGTTGGGGCTGTCGGAATAGCGCACGGCGGCGGCGTTGAAGTCCATCTCGCCCTTGTCGATCAGCGCCTTGACGCCGTCGACCTTCTTCTGCGCGGTCGCGATCTGCTCGGCGGTCGCGCCCTCGGGCAGGGCCACGAGGATGTGGGCGAGGTGGTACTGGGTGCCGGTGTTGGCCTGCGCGGCCAGGGCGGCGTCGACTTCGGCGTCGCTGACCGAGACCCGGGTCTGGGCGAAGCGCTGACGCAGACGCTGGACCAGCAGTTCGTCGCGGATCGAGGCGCGGAAATCGGTGTAGCTGCTGCCGTCGCGGGCCAGTTGCTGGCGCAGCTGTTCGACGCTGATCTTGTTGGACTGGGCGATGCCGCCGATGGCCTGATCGATTTCCTGATCGGTCACGCGCACGCCGGTGCCCTGGGCCTGGGCGACCTGGATCTTGAGCAGGATCAGGCGCTCGAGCACCTGCTTTTCAAGCACGTCGCGCGGCGGCAATTGCTCGCTGCGGCCGGCGTACTGGGCCAGGATGTTGGCGACCGCGCGATCGAGTTCGGTCTTGAGGATGACGTCTTCATCGACGACGGCGGCGATACGATCGATCGGCTGCACGTCCTGGGCCTGGACGGCCCCACCGAACAGCAGGCCACCGGCGATCAGGCCGGCGAGCAACGGACTCGCGAAAAGTTTGTTCATAGGGTCGGGTCGAGGGTCGAGTCGTCGGCGTCGTTGCCGCGGTTTTCGCGGCTGACCGTGGGAGACGGCGGCGCCAGATACAGGTCGTCGCGGTTATAGCCGAGAATAGCACGGCGCAAAACGCGCTCCGTGTTCTGGCCGGCGGAGCCTAGACCCTTGAGTTCGAACTCCACCTGAAAGGAGCTGTTGAGGTCTTCGGAGCGGTTGCGCTGGTAGCGGCGGGCGATGGCGCGCACCGCCAGGCAGCAGCTTTCCCACTGCACGCCGGCGATCTGCTCGAGCGGACGCTTGTCCTTGATCGAGTAGTAGTAGCGGCCGACCACGCTCCAATTGTTGTTGATCGGGTACAGGAACGAGAAGTCGGCCTGCTCGAACTGATCGCGCTGCTCGCGCGGCGCGGTCGGCAGCACCGACAGGTTGCGGCGATAGCGGTAGGCGAAGTTGACCACGCCGGCGTCGCCGAACAGATAGCGCGCGCGCAGGGTGGCCAGGTCCTCGCTGCGCAGGCGCGGGTCCCACTGGTAGGTGGCGTTGATCGTCCAGCGGTCGCTCGGCGACACGCTGACGTCGGCGACCCAGGCCGACTTGCCCTGCTTGATCGGGGTTTCGGCGCCGGCGACCACGCGGATGTCGTCGAAGTACTGGATCTGGCCGATGCTCGCGGCCAGGCGCTCGCGGCCGTCCTCGGAGTTGATCAGGCGGGTGGTCAGCGCGGTGGTCAGCTGGTTGGCGTCGGTCTGGCGGTCGGCGCCGGAATAGCGGTTGTCGCGGAACAGCGCGCCCCAGCTGAACGACATCGGGTTGGTGTCGAACAGCGGGATGCCGCCCTGGTCGCGGTACGGCGCGCGCAGGTAGAACACCCGCGGTTCCAGGGTGTGCAGGTAGTTCTCGCCGCGGATTTCGGTCTCGCGGTCGAAGTACATGCCGGCGTCGATCGAGGTGATCGGCAGGCTGCGGGTCGGCGACTTGTCGTAGAAGCTGCGCACCAGCTCGGGCGTGTTGGGCACGTTGTTGTCGCGGGCGAAGACCGCCGCCTGGCTGGCCGCGAGCTGCTGGGCGAGGTCGCCCTCGAGTTCGTACGCGGTGTAGCGCCAGGCCAGCTTGGGCCGGATGAACCAGGCCGAGCCTTCCAGCGGGAAGCTGATGTAGGGCTTGATGTCGAAGCGGCTGCCGCCGGGGATCTCGCGGCGCAGGCCGATCGGCGCGGCCGGGTCGCCCGGGGTGAACTTCATGTCCTCGTGCTGGAAGCGCACCGCCTCGGTGTCGACGCCGGTCTCGACCCACTTGCCCCAGGGCTGGGCCCAGTGGAAGGTCGCGCGCGGCAGGCGGTCGTAGGCCAGCGAGTTTTCCTGCAGGGTGAAATCGGCCAGCTGGTTGTGGTCGGCGATGATGCTCGCGTCCCAGTAACGGCCGCGGCCGTACAGGCCGATTTCGCTGCGTAGCGAAATCGCCGACTGGCCGTACAGGCTGTTGTTGAAGTCCTGCAGGTAGTACTTGTCGCTGACCCAGGCCAGGTTGGCGCCGGCGTACCAGGTGCCGTCGAGGCGGTGCTGGGCCTTGAGCGCGAACTCGCCGCGGTTCTTCTCCGGCATGCGATCCCTAGGAATCTCGAACAGGCCGTTGGGGTCGTTGCGGCGGTAATCGGTGTAGCGGCCGGGATCGTTGCGGGGCAGGTCGTCGCTCGGCATCCAGTTGCCCGAGACCTCGCCCGAGCCGCGCTCGTACAACCAGCGGAACTCGCCGCCCATCGCCACGCCGCGCTTGCTCATGTAGCGCGGGAACAAGGTGGCGTCGTAGTTCGGCGCGAGGTTGAGGTAGATCGGCTGGCGCCAGTCGAAACCGTTCTTGCCCGACACGCCGATGTTCGGAAACAGCAGGCCGGTGCGGCGCTGGTCGTCGATCGGGAACATGAACCACGGCACGTACAGCACCGGGATCTTGCCGATGCGCAAGGTCGCGTTGCGCGCCACGCCCATGCCCTTGTCGGTGTCCAGATCGATGCGGTGAGCGCGCAGTTCCCACACCCGCTGGTTCGGCGCGCAGGTCGAGTAGGTCGAGCTGTGCAGCGCGCCCTTGGCCCCGTTCAAGTCGATGCGTTCGGCGCCGCCGTTGCCGCGGCGCGAGGTCAGCTGGTATTCGACGTCGTCGATGCGGTGCTGATCGGCGTTCTGGTCGCCCTCGGCGTGCTCGGCGACCATGCGCATGCTCGAGTCCTGGTAGCGCACGTGGCCTTCGGCCGTGTACTTGCCCGACTCCTGGTTGTAGCTGAGCTTGTCGGTGCCCAGGAACTGATCGCCGCGGCTGAGCCGGACGTTGTCCTGCACCACGATGTTCTGCTCGTTGCTGCCGCGCTGCAGGGTGCCGCCGTCGATGTCGGTCGGCTGGGCGGTGCGCTGGTCGGCGGTGCCGGTCGGGGCGGGGGCGTCGTCGAAGGACGGCACCGCGTCGATCAGCGGGCACAGCCCCCAATTCTCGTTGTCGTCCGCCGCGTAAGCGGGCAGGGCGATGGCGATGCACAACGATAACGGGAGCAGGCGGAAGGGTTTGCGCACGCGAGCATCCGGCAGACGGAAAAACGGCCGTTAGCTTGCCGTATCCCTTGCAAGCGGGCAACGCGAGCGCCATCTATCGGGCTTCGGCGTTCATCTTCCGCGAACGCCGCATCGATCCGCTTGCCTACCCAGGAGGACGTCATGAGCCAGCACCCCCACCCGAACCCGGACCCGGCCGCCCCCGCCGCGACGCAGCCGTCGGCCGAATCGCAGGCGACCACGGCACCGGCGGTCGCGAAGAGTGAAGCTGAATGGCGCGAGCAGTTGTCGCCGGAGCAGTACGCGGTCTGCCGTTGTTCGGCCACCGAGCGGGCCTTCACCGGCAAGTTCTGGAATCACAAGGAGGCCGGCACCTACACCTGCGTCGCCTGCGGCGAGCCGTTGTTCTCCTCGGACGCCAAGTACGACTCAGGCAGCGGATGGCCGAGCTATTGGCAGCCGTTGGCACCCGAAGCGGTCAGCGAGCATGCCGACGAGAGTCACGGTATGCGCCGGATCGAGGTCAAATGTGCGCGTTGCGACTCGCACCTGGGCCACCTGTTTCCGGATGGCCCGCGGCCGACCGGGCTGCGGTATTGCATCAACTCGGCGTCGTTGGGGTTTGAGGGGACGGGTGAGGGCAAGGCGTCGGGTGGTTGATAGGCGGTCGGGATTCGCGATTGCTGAGTCCCGTGAGCAGCTCGGTTGCCGATCGTTTCGCGCACGAGCTGATTTGCGCCGGTGACCGCTCGGTGCCGGTTGCGGCCTACGCTGTTCTTGCAGGTAGCGCTTGCAAGACCGGCGCATCGGTATCGAACCGATCGCACATGAGCGGATCGCGACCCGCATGGCCCCCTGTAGGAGCGGCGTGAGCCGCGACCGCGCCATGACGACAACCTCGCAACTTGCGCCATAGTTGAATTGCCGCGGTCGCGACTTGCGTCGCTCCTACAGGGAGGCCATGCAGCTTTTGCTTGGGCCTGAAGTCGCGCAGTTCATCCAGTGCTGCGAGGCTTGGAACTCGCGTTAGCACCAGCACACCCGAAGGGCGGCGTGCAGGATGCACGCCGTGCGCCACCGGGACATGGATGTCCCGTGTGGCGCATGCCTGCGTCTGCTCCGCACTTGCGGGCACTTGATCCAAAAAAAGCGTTTTTCTTTGGTTAGCTTTTGACCGAAGGGAATCCAGACGGACTTTTGTCGCTTTTGACAAAAGAAAGTAACTCGGCCGCTTGCGGACGAAAGCTGTTGATCTTGCCGTTGGCTTCAAAGGCTCTAGAGCTTCAAAGCTCTGAAGCCTTTGAAGCTGCAAGCAGGATCAAAAGCTTCCGCCACTAAAGCGGCGGCTAACTTTCTTTTGTCCAAAGCCACAAAAGTCCGTCTGGATTCCCTTCGGTCAAAAGTAACCAAAGAAAAAGGCGTTCCTGTTTCGAATCAAGAGCCCGCAAGTGCGGTGCAGACGCGGGGGTGGTCCACACAGGACATCCATGTCCTGGGTGGCCCACGACGCGCATCCATGCGCGTCGCCCTTCGGGCCTGCTATTGCATCGCGAGTTACAAGCCGCGCCGGGCTAAAAGCTCAAGATCACAGGCAAAAACAAGCCACAGGCAAAGCAAATAGGCTTCGCTCGCAAGCGCAAGCGCAAGCGCAAGCGCAAGCGCAAGCGCGCAATAGCGCAACCGATAGCTGCGACCACGAAAACTTTGAAGGTCCGCCCACGCAAATCGCGGACACGCCAGAGCGCCGAACGCGCTCAGACCATCAACGCACCCACATGCGCCACCGCGCTCTCGCGCAACGCCGCCAGGTCGTAACCGCCTTCGAGCATCGACACCACCCGACCCAGCGCATGCCGATCGGCGATCGCCACCAGCTCGCGAGTGATCCAGGCGAAGTCCTCGCCCTCGAGCTCCACCTGCGCCAGCGGATCGCGCTTGTGCGCATCGAAACCGGCCGAGATCAAAACCAACTGCGGGCGGAACGAATCGATCGTCGGCAACAGACGTTCGCGCCACACGCGGCGGAAGCCCTCGCTGCCGGTTCCCGGCGCGAGCGGAGCGTTGACGATGTTGCCCACGCCGCGCTCGTGCACCGAACCGGTGTCCGGGTACAGCGGCATCTGGTGCGAGCTGACGTACATCACCCGCGGATCGCTGTCGAAGATCGCCTGAGTGCCGTTGCCGTGATGCACGTCGAAATCGATCACCGCCACCCGCGACAGACCGTGTTTTTCGCAGGCATGCGCGGCGGCGACGGCGATGTTGTTGAACAGGCAAAAGCCCATCGCCACCTCATAGGTGGCGTGATGGCCCGGCGGGCGCACCGCGCAGAACACGCGCTGGGTTTCGCCCTTGAGCACCGCGTCGACCGCGGCCACGCCGGCGCCGGCCGCGCGCAACGCGGCTTCGGCCGAACCGGGCGCGAGCACGGTGTCTGGGTCCAGGTGCATCGGACCGTCGAGCGCGGTGTCGAGCACCAGCGCCAGCAATTCGTCGGTGTGCGCGCGCAGCAACTGGCCGCGGCTGGCGGCGGGCGCTTCGCGCCAATCCAGATCAGGGAACGCTTCGCGCAAGGCTTCGGTGACCGCGACCAGACGCAACGGCCGCTCGGCATGACCCGGACCGGGGTCGTGGCGTGTGCAGGCCGGATGCGTGTAGATGCGCACGGTCAGCCCTTGCGGCGTTCGTGGTTCCAGGTGACCTCGCCGTGACCGCTGGCGCGCGCGAGCACGCGCGCGAGCACGAACAACAGGTCGGACAGGCGATTGAGATAGCGCACTGCTTCGGGCCGGATGCTTTCCTGCCGCGACAGCGCGACGGTCTCGCGTTCGGCGCGGCGCACCACGGTGCGCGCGATGTGGCAGCGCGCCGCCGCGATGCCGCCGGCCGGCAGGATGAACTCCTTCAGCGGCGGCAGGCCTTCGTTATGGCCGTCGAGCCACTGCTCCAGCCGATCGATGTCGGCATCGAAGATCGCCGCGTGGCCGGGAATGCACAGCTCGGCGCCGAGGTCGAACATCTGGTGCTGGATCGCGACCAGTTGATCGCGCACCAGCTCCGGCAATTCGCTCGCCAGCACCAGGCCGATGGTCGAATTGGCCTCGTCGACCGTGCCGTAGGCATCGACCCGCGCCGAATCCTTACCGGTACGGCTGCCGTCGCCCAGACCGGTGCTGCCGTCGTCGCCGGTGCGGGTATAGATTTTCGAAAGACGGTTACCCATCGATCCGCGCCGCCCGATCAGCGCTTGCGCGCGTCGTCGGAACGGCCCGGCAGCGCGTCGGTCTTGCTCGCGCCGGCGGCGATCGCCTGGACCAGCGTGGCGATGCCGACGTAGGTCGCGGTGGTGCGCAGGTACGGCAGCAGCCATTCGAAGTAGTTCGCGGCCCAGCCGGTGACCGACTTGTCGGCGACCGAGTCCGACAGCCAGTAGAAGCTGCCCTGGCTCAACAACTGGCAGACCGCGACCGATGCGAGCAACGCCATCGCGGTCAGGCCGAGCGTGCGCCAGCTGCGCGAATAGTTGCGCGCGACCCACAGGCCGCCGGCCCACATCGCGAAGTACGCCGGCACCAGGAACCAATAGGCCGCCGACACGCAGTAGTGCTGCCAGAAACTCATGCCCTGGCCGGTGATCACCGCGTAGTCGATCGCCACCGCGAGCGCCATCAGCAGCGGGAACGCCCAGCGGGTCCAGTTGCGCAGGTAGAAGCCGCCGATGAAGAACACCGCCCACGACGCATCCGGAATCGGCGTCCAGTGATTGACGCGGGTGCCGATCATCAGCACGGCGAGTAGGGCGAGGATGAGGGTGCGTTGGGTGTTCGGCTTCATGGCCAGGGCTCCTGACGCCGGACTGGCGCGTCGATCCGCACATTCTAAGGAACCTGCGGCGAAAGTGCCGGTCTGGCTGGCGCGCGAGGGCGCGGAAGGTGGGTGAAGGGTGGCTAAGTGTCTGATTCGGAAGGTTTGATCCAAAAGATTCGGGGCTGAAAGCCGCTTCTCGAAAGCCCGGGTGGTCGCGGGTACGCGTTGCGGACGCGCCGGTGGCGTCGATTCGCGCAAACACGCCGCGGCAGCGGGGCCGGGATCGCGCGTTCGAAACCGCCCGATCCTTTTATAGGCGGGCGTTACGGGCCCCACGCAGTGCGTTCCGCCGCCGCGCCGCGACGATCCGCGCACCGCTTCCACCGCGATCCGAACAGACGCTGCACGGACGCGGTCGTATCATGAACGCATGACTTCAGATGCAAAGCCGCAGATGCCTTCCACCCCCGCGCTGCACGCCAGTCACGACGTCCTGATCGTCGGCGGCGGCCTGGTCGGGGCCAGTCTCGCGATCGCCCTGGACCGGCTCGGCCTGGACGTGGGCCTGATCGAAGCCGCGCCGCCCGGCGCATTGCCGGCGGTGTTCGACGAACGCAACCTCAGCTTCGCCGAAGCCACCCTCAATGCCTTGAATGCGCTAGGCGTGATGGCCAAGCTGCGCGCGCCGACCGGTTCGATCCAGCGCATCCATATCAGCCGGCGCGGCGATTTCGGCCGCAGCGTGCTCGACGCGCAACGTTACGGCCGCGAGGAATTCGGCCGAATAGTCGTAGCGCGCGATTTCGGCGAAGCGCTGGAAGCGCGATTGGCCGAACTGCCGCGGCTGCATCGCTATCGGCCGGTGCGTTTCGTCGGCTTGGCCGACGAAACCTGCATGCGCGATGCCGGCTCGATCGATCAAACCCAAGCACGCGACAGCGATGACGCCTCTCGACGCGGTGTCGGCGCTGGTGCTGACGCGGGCTCCGAGTGGCGCGCGATCCGGGTCGCCGATGGCGCGGGCGAGCGGATCCTGCGTGCTCGTCTCGTGGTCGCCGCCGACGGCACCCGCAGCGGCGTGCGTGACGCGCTGGGCATCGCCGCGGACGAATACGACTACGGCCAGACTTTGTTCGTCACCCGTCTGCGCAGCGAGCGCGCGCCCGACGGCACCGCCTACGAACGCCTCGGCGACGACGGCCCGACCGCGTTGTTGCCGCGCGGCGATCGCCACTACGGCTTCATCCACGGCGTCGCCAACGCGCAGGCCGGCGCGGTCGCCGCGCTCGACGAAGCCGGCTTTCTCGCCCGCGCGCAGGACGCCTTCGGCTGGCGCGCGGGACGCTTCGTGGCCTGCGGCGCGCGCAGCCTGTACCCGGCGATCCGCGTGCTCGCCGCCCGCACCATCGCGCCGCGCGCGGTGCTGGTCGGCAATGCCGCGCAGACCATCCATCCGATCGGCGCGCAGGGCTTCAACCTCGGGCTGCGCGATGCGATGACGTTGGCCGAATTGATCGAACACGATCTTGCAGCGCGCGGGGACAAGGCCGACTGCGGCAGCGCCGATCTGCTTGAGCGTTACGCGCAGCGGCGTAAGCCCGATCGCGACCGTACCGTCGAATTCTCCGATGGCATCGCACGCTTGGCTTCGAACGAAACCGCGTTGATGCGGCCGTTACGCAGTCTTGGGTTGTTCGCCTTGGATCGAATGCCGACAGCGCAGTCGCTTTTGGTCGGCGGCGCGATGGGTTATCGCGGCGACGTGCCGGCGCTGTGTCGCGGCGATGACCCGATGTCGCGCGGAGGCCGCGCATGAGCCGGCGCGAGGTGTTGGACATCGTCGTGGTCGGCGCGGGCGTCGTCGGCGCGGCGGCGGCGCTGGCGTTCGCCCGGGACGGTTTCGAAGTGGCCTTGGTCGAAGCGCGCGAACCCGCGCCGTGGTCGCCCGAGCATCCGGACCTGCGCGTGTACGCGTTCGCCCCCGACAACGCCGCGTTTCTCGACGATCTGGGTGTGTGGGGCGCGGTGCGGGCCGCGCGGCTGCAACCGTATCGCGCGATGCGGGTGTGGGACGCGGCCGGCGGCGGCGAGCTGCATTTCGATGCCGACGCATTCGGCCGGCGCGAACTGGGCTGGATCGTCGAGCACGGGGTGTTGGTCGATCGGCTGTGGTCGGCCTTGCCCGCGGCCGGCGTGCGTCTGCATTGCCCGGACGCGGTCGAAGCCCTGGAGCACGACGCCGCCGACGGCGTGGGCGTGGTGCTCGCCAGTGGACGCCGCCTGCGCGCGCGGCTGGTGGTCGCCGCCGACGGCGCGCAATCGCGGTTGCGCGAGTTGGCGGGGATCGAAGCGCCCGGCCACGATTACGGACAGCGCGGACTGGTCGCCTACGTCGACAGCGAACTGAGCCACGAAGCGACCTGCTGGCAGCGTTTTTTGCCGGGCGGGCCGTTGGCGTTCCTGCCCGCGATCGGCGAGCCCGGCGCGCGCGACCGCCGCAGTTCGATCGTCTGGACGTTGCCTGACGCCGAAGCCGAACGGCTGTTGGCGCTGGACGACGCGGCGTTCCTGGACGAACTCGAACGCGCGTTCGCCGGACGTCTGGGCGCCTTGACCGGCGTATCCAAGCGCGCCGCGTTTCCGTTGCGGCGGCAGTTGGCCGAGCGTTATGTCTCCGGCCGCGTGGTCATCGCCGGCGACGCGGCGCATGTGGTGCATCCGCTGGCCGGGCAGGGCGTCAATCTAGGGCTGCGCGATATCTCCGGTCTGCGCGGCGCGCTGGCGCAGGCGCGCAAGCGCGGCCTCGACATCGGCTCGCCCGCGCGCCTGCAGCGCTGGGCGCGCGAACGCCGCAGCGAGAACGCGCTGGCGGCGTACGGGTTCGATGGCTTGAACAAGTTGTTCTCGAACGACGACTTCGCCGCGACGATGCTGCGCGGGCCCTTGCTCGGACTGGCCGGCAAGCTGCCGCCGTTGACGCATTATTTCTGGCGGCGCGCGGCGGGGGTTTGAGCCACGCCAGACCAGCCCGAGCAGCTTCGAAGTCTTTTGTGGGTGGGCTGAAGCCCCTCCCACAAACAGCGGCGCTGACAGCTCTGGAGTACATGCACATGGATGAAGCGATGCCGGATTCGAATCGAACAATACGATTGGCCTGCACGCGCGGGTTCGCTCGCCTGAGCGTAGCGGCCTTGACCGCATGGCCGATGCTTGCCATGGCCACCACTCAATGCCCGCCCGGCTCCTCCGACAAGAACGGATTGTTCTGGACCGTCGGTTTCGCGGTGCTGGGTCTGTTTGTGTTGCTGGGCCTGCTCGCACCGTTTGCGGCGATCCGCTTCACTCGTGCGCGCAAAACGCTCGCGCGGGTGCTGTGGACCCTGGCCGCCTGCGTGCCGATGCTGGCCGTGTGGCTGCTGGGCCTGTTCGTGTTCGGCCGCGTCTTCATCATGAGCTGCTGAGATGCGGCGGCTGAGTCAGCGCGTGAGCATCGCGGCCGTGGCGGCATGGCCGCTGCTGGCCGCGGCCACGATGCCGTGCCCGCCCGAATACGGCGACAAGAGCGCGGGATTCTGGGCGCTGGGGTTCTGCGTGCTCGGCGTGTTCGTGCTGCTGGGTCTTGCGATCCCGATCGCGGCGATCCGCATGACCCGCGGCCGCCGCGTTGTACGTCGCGTGGCCTGGACCTTGGCTGCGTGCGTGCCGATGCTCGGCCTGTGGCTCGCGGGTCTGCTGGTGTTCGTCGAGTTCTTCACTTTGCGCTGTTGATGCACGCGCGGCCGTCGATCAATCCTCGTGAAACCGCCGCCGGGTATTGAGCAGATACACCGCCACCGCCATGCCGACCACCGCCACGCCCATCACGTAATAGGCCGGCGCCATGCCGCCCAGGTGCGGCGCCAGGTAACCGCCGATCAATGGTGGCGTGGCGGCGCCGAACACCGCATAGGCGACGTTGTAGGAAAACGACAACCCCGAGAACCGCACCGGCGCCGGGAACGCGGCCACCATCACCGCCGGGATCACCCCGACCACGCCAACGAACACGCCGGCCAGCGCATACAGCGCGAGAAAATGTTCGGCGCCGTGGTTGAGGTCGTAGTACAGCGCGAAGCTGCTGGCCAGCACGCCAATCGAACCGATCAGCAACGCGCGTCCGCGTCCGAGCCAGTCGACCAGCAGGCCGCCGCCGATCGCGCTCAAGGTCAGGCAGAACGCCGCCAGGCTATTGCCGAAGAACGCGCGCGCCGGGGCGATGCCGAACTGCTGTTGGACGATGGTCGGAGTCATCAGGATGATCACCACGATCGCCGCGGTCAGCAGCCAGGTCACCAGCATCGACAGCACTACGCCGCCCAGGTGATCGCGCAGTACTTGTTTGAGCGGCAGTTCCTGCACCAGTTGCCGGCTCTCGCGCATCGCCGCGAACACCGGGGTTTCGCTGAGCCAGCGGCGCAAATACACCGCGAAGAAACCGAACACGCCGCCGAGCACGAACGGCACGCGCCACACGCCGCCCAGCACTTGCTCGGGGGTGAACCAGGTGTTGATCGCGGTCGAGATCAGCGAACCGATCAGGATGCCGGCGGTGAGCCCGGCCGACAGGCTGGCGCAGGCGAAACCGACCCGGCCGCGCGGCACGTGCTCGGCGACGAAGGTCCACGCGCCCGGCACTTCGCCGCCGATCGCGATGCCCTGCACGACGCGCAGCGCCAACAGCAGCAGCGGCGCGGCGATGCCGATCTGCGCGTACACCGGCAGCAGGCCGATGCACAGGGTCGGCAGCGCCATCAGGAACACGCTCAGGGTGAACATGCGCTTGCGCCCGGAGCGGTCGCCGAAATGGGCCATGACGATGCCGCCGATCGGGCGCACCAGGTAACCGGCGGCGAAGATGCCGTAGATCTGCAGCGTGCTGAGCCAACCGGGCATGTCCGGCGGGAAGAACAGATGGCGCAGGGTCTCGGTCAGGAAGACGAAGATGACGAAATCGTAGAACTCCAGCGCGCCGCCGAGCGCGGCCAGCATCAGCGTGCGCGCGTCCTTGCGATCGAGGCGGCGGGCGGGCGCGCGTTCGAGGGAAGCCGATTCGATCGAAGCGGAGCCGGGCGGAACGGAGCTTGCGGGCATGGGCGGCGAGGGCGGCGGGGCGGGCAAGGCACTATGCCGCAATGGGGGCGGGGTGCAAGCGGGGGGCGGTTTCGCCGATAAGGATGTGGGCCGGTAACGATTCGGCTTGGCTCACGCGCCTTGTGTGCGGCGTACGGGTTATGTGGTTGGCGCGGGCGTCTGTGGATTCGCGGTCGCGGCTTACGCCGCTCCTACAGGTAGGTCATGTAGGAGCGGCGTAAGCCGCGATTCGTAGTTTCCGCCGCTGCGAAGCACGACTGGATTCCGAATCGCGGAAACAAGGACGCCTTCGTTGCCGAAGGCGCCCTCGCCCCTGTCGACTTGATCCGGCGCGCGCGTCGATGCGTCGCGCGGGATCCGCGTTACTTACTTATCGCGGCGCCCACACGGCCAGTTCGCGCTGGCTCAATCGTCCGTCGGCATCGCGATCGGCGATCGCGAAGTCGGCGGTCAACGCCGGACTCAGACTCGCTTCGACCCGGCTGACGCTGCCGTCGCGGTTGGCGTCGAGCGCAGTGAAGTCGATGCGCGGTTCCATCGTCGAATCCATCGCGCGCGGCATCGTCTGCACGCTGGTGGTGGCGCCGGTCTGTTGCACCGCGTCCGCGGTCGCCGATGCGGCGGCCTGGGCGGTGGTGGTGGCGTCGGTCGCGATCGAACTGGCGGTCATGGCGTCGTTCATGGCTGCCCGCGCTTCGATCGCCGCGCCGGTCGGGTTGTTGCCCGACACCGCCGAGGCTTGCGCCGAACGCGCGGCTTCAGCGGCGCGACGAGCCTTGATGGCCGCGTCCTGCGCATCCAGCGCCGATTGCTTGGCGTCGTAAGCGGTGGCTTCGGCGGTCAGCGCGCCGCGCGCGGTCAACGCGCCTTCGTCGCGGGTCGCCGCGGCGGCCTGCGCCGCGGCTTGCGCGGTCTGCGCATCCTGACGCGCCGCGCGCGCTTCGGCCGCGGCCATTTCGGCCTTCTCGATCGCGTCGTGTTTAGCCTGGACCTTGGACGGAACCTGCGCCTGCACACTGCTGGCGAATGCGGTAAGCATCGCCAGGGCGAGCAGAGTGTGCTTGGAAAGAATGTGTTTCGATCGGTTCGCGTGCTGCTGCATGGCGGAGCCTCGCGTGGTGTGGGTATGCCCCGACGCTAGACCGCGCAAGATCAATGCCGCGTAAATCTTCGCAACCCGCGCTGAACACGCACGCGGCATCGACGTGCATTGCGACGTCGATCGCTCAATGCGTCGCGACCATCGCTGCGAATGTAGGCATGCGGTCAATCGAACGTGAAGTTTTCGTAGCGCGCCATTGCTTACTTCGGCGTGGCGAACACCGTGATCTCTTCGCGATCGTGATACAACTGGCGCGCGCGTACGATCAGCGGGCGATGCGCCTGATGTTCGAACGCTTCCAGGCAGATGCGCGTCTCTTCCCAGCGCTTCTTCATCGGCAGCTTGAGATTGAAGATCGCCTGCCGGCACCAGTTCTCGCGGAACCACGTGGCCATGCGCTCGGCCACGCGCGCCGGCGACTCGACCATGTCGCAGACCATCCAGTCCAGGGTGCGCCTGGGCTGCCAGGTGAAACCGTCGGCGCGCAGGTGATCGACCCGGCCGCTGTCGATCAACTCCTGTTTCAACGGACCGTTGTCGACCGAGGTCACCATCATGCCGTTGCGCATCAACACCCAGGTCCAGCCGCCGGGCGCGGCGCCCAGGTCGGCGGCCTGCATGTTGTCGCGCACGCGGCGCTGGCGCTCGTCGGCGTCGAGAAAGGTCAGCAGCGCTTCTTCGAGTTTGAGCGCGGAACGGCTCGGCGCATCGGGATGCATGCGCAGGCGCGGAATGCCGAGCGGCCACGGCGAGCTGTCGAGCGGATCGGACAGCGCGAGCATGGCGTGATCGCCGGCAAGGAAGGCGACATGCAGGCGTGGACGGCGCGCATCGTCGGTCTTGCTGAGCCAGCCGGCCTTGCGCAGCGCCGGACGCAGCGCGTTGCCGAAGCTGCGCGCCAGGCCCGACAACTGCTTGCCTTCGTCGGAATCGGGATGCTCGACCAGCAACTCGCCGAACATCGATACGTTCAGGCCGGAGCCGCCCAATGCATCGAGCGCGGCCAGCATCGGAGTGATGCGATCGCTGGGATTGAGATCGCTCAGGTCGGCGATGCGCACCAGTTTTTGCCGGGCGAAGATCAGCTGCGACCACGGCAGCGCGCGCGACAGCGCGGCGGCGTCTTCGACGATGAATTCGACGTAGCCGCTGTTGCGCTGGGTGCGCGCATAACCGGGGTGGCCGGCGATCGCGGCGCGTTCGTTCAACTCGGCGGCGAGTTCGGGCTCGAAGCCGGCGCGGCACCAACACAGCAGGGCGGACTCGGTCATCGTCGGGACTCACATGATTGCGGAAGCGCGGGGTATCTGAAATGTAGGAGCGGCGTGAGCCGCGACCGCGACCTCGCAGTGGCGACGTAAGCGAGAGGTCGCGGTCGCGGCTCACGCCGCTCCTACATGAAGCGGTGGATCAGTAGGAAACGCCGCTCTCGCCATAACGGCGCAGCACGTCGCAGGCCGCGTCGCGATGCAGGTCGCGCCGCACCGCGATGCCGCGGCGTTCGAGTTCGCCGACCCAATCCGCCGGCAGCGGGCCTTCGTCGAATTCGGTCAGCCGCATCACGTCTTCCGAGCGCGCGCCGATCAGCAGGTTGTTGATGCCGGCCCAGAAACTCGCGCCGTAACACATGCAGCACGGCTGCGCCGAGGTGGCCAGGGTCATCGGCCCGATCTCGTTGAGCCGGAACGCGCTCACCGCGGCCTGCGCGCACATGAAGGCCATCATCTCGGCGTGGGCGACCGAGCAGTTCTGCGGCACCACGCGGTTGACGCCGACGCCGACCACCAGGCCGTTGCCGTCGAACACCGCCGCGCCGAACGGGCCGCCGGTGGCCAGTTCGATGTTGTGCCGCGACAGTTCGATCGCCAGCGCGACCTTGTCCTCATCGCTGAGATAAGCGCGCTTGCGGTCGACCACTTCGTCGATCCAGCTCGGCAGCGCCAGGGTGACCGAGGCGGTCAGCAGGTTGGGAATCTTCGGGCTCATGCGCGCGCGCTCACTCTTTCGACGCCCAGGTGTCGCGCAGAGTGACGCTGCGGTTGAACACCGGCCGGCCCGGGCTGTGGTCGTAGCGATCGGCGACGAAATAGCCCACGCGCTCGAACTGCAGAGCCTGCTCCGGCGCCACCTCGGCGGCGGACGGCTCGACGTAACCGGTCACGGCGCGGCGCGAGTTCGGATTGAGATGATCCTGATAGGTCTTGCCATCACTGTCGTCGTCGGGCGCGGACACATCGAACAATCGGTCGTACAGCCGCACTTCGGCCTCGACCGCGTGACGCGCGCTGACCCAATGGATGGTGCCCTTGATCTTGCGGTCGGCACCGGCCATGCCGGGACGCGACTCCGGGTCGAGGGTGCCGCGCAGTTCGACGATCTCGCCGGCCTCGTTCTTGATCACTTCATCGCAGCGCAGGATGCCGGCGCCGCGCAGGCGCACTTCGCCGCCCGGAATCAGGCGCTTGAAGCCCTTCGGCGGCACTTCCTCGAAATCCTCGCGCTCGATCCACAGCTGGTTCGAGAACGGCACCTGGCGCGAGCCGAAGCTCTCGTCCTTGGGATGATTGGAGAAGTGCAGCGACTCTTCGTGCGAATCGTCCAGATTGGTGATGACCAGCTTGAGCGGATCGATCACCGCCATGCGCCGCGCCGCGGCCGCGTCGAGGTCTTCGCGCAGGCAGCCTTCGAGCACCGAATAATCGATGGTCGAGTTCTGCTTGCTGACGCCCAGGCGATCGGCGAACAAACGCAGCGACGCGGGCGTGTAGCCGCGCCGGCGGATGCCCTGCAGGGTCGGCATGCGCGGGTCGTCCCAGCCGTCGACCAGACCTTCCTGCACCAGCACCATGAGCTTGCGCTTGCTCATCACGGTGTAGTTGAGGTTGGCGCGCGAGAACTCGATCTGACGCGGGATCGCCGCTTCGTTCGGATAACCCTTCGCCAGCAGCGGCGCGAGCAGTTCCGGCGAATTCGGCAGGTCGACCTTGGCCACGCACCAGTCGTAGAGCGGGCGGTGGTCTTCGAATTCCAGCGTGCACAGCGAGTGGGTGATGCCTTCGCACGAATCGCTGAGCGAATGGGCGAAGTCGTACATCGGGTAGATCGGCCAGGCGTCGCCGGTGTTCTGGTGAGCGACCTTCTTGATCCGGTACAGCGCCGGGTCGCGCAGGTTGATGTTGCCCGAGGCCATGTCGATCTTCGCGCGCAGGGTGCGCGCGCCGTCGGCGAACTCGCCGGCGCGCATGCGCCGGAACAGGTCGAGATTTTCCTCGACGCTGCGGTCGCGGTACGGCGAATTGCGGCCGGGCTCGTTGAGCGAGCCGCGGTAGGCGCGCACTTGCTCGGCGCTGAGGTCGCAGACGAAGGCGTCGCCCTGGCGGATCAGCTTCTCGCCGGCCAGGTAGAACACTTCGAAATAATCCGAGGCGTGGCGCAGTTCGGCCCAGTCGAAGCCGAGCCAGCGCACGTCTTCCTGGATCGCGGCGACGTACTCGGGGTCTTCCTTGGCCGGGTTGGTGTCGTCGAAGCGCAGGTTGCAGCGGCCGCCGAACTCGCCGGCGATGCCGAAATCCAGCGCGATCGCCTTGGCGTGGCCGATGTGCAGGTAGCCGTTGGGCTCGGGCGGAAAGCGCGTGCGGATCGCTTGGTGCTTGCCGCTGGCCAGGTCGTCGCGAACGATCTGACGGACGAAATCCTGCTTGACCGCGCCGGTGGCGGCGGTGTCGGTCGGAATTTCGGGGGCCATGCGGGAGGGATCGGCAGACATGCTTTGCGGACACAGGAAAGGGAGAACCGGGAGTTTAGCCGTTGCCGGCATTCCGTGCTTCCGGCCCTGAACGGTCGCGGCCACGCTCTGGCCTTGCCGGGTCCGGCCGATCGCCGCGCGGGACACAGCGTTCATGGGCCGGGCGCGCGCGGCCGGCGTATGCTGGGTGCAGACCCCGCCAGGCCCCGCGCCGAAGGAAGGACGATGAAAGTCGTCTACGAAGCCGCTCATCTGATCGATGCCCATCTGGTCCGGCATGCGTTGGAGGACGCCGGGATTCCGGTGTTCCTGCGCGGCGAAGCGCTGTTGGGCGGGATCGGCGAGCTGCCGGCGTTCGGCGCGGTGCAGGTGTGCGTGCCGCAGGCTGCGTGGCCGCAGGCGCGCGAGGTGGTCGAGGCCTTGTCGCTGGGCGATCCGCCGCCGGAGGTCGCCGACGAGCCGGACCCGGTAGGCGGTCTGCCGCCCAACGGCTGGCTGCCGGCCTGACCTCGCGGGCGCGGACTTCGGTCGCGCGCCCGAGTCGGGCCACGGCGCCTTCGCGGCGCCAGCGGTTCGCGTCCACGAATCGAACCGCATCCCACCCTTTCTTATTCGATGCGCCGTCCGCGGCGCGACCGGCCGGCCGCCGGTCGCCGCGACGGCGCCACCCGTTCACGGCGATGGCCGCGGGCGGGGACGACCGGAGTTTTCGCATGCGATCCGTTATTGATCTGTCCCGATTGCGGAGGCGCGCATGAACGCTGCCGCTTCCACGGCTTCCTCGCGTACGCCGCTGTTGCAGATGCTGCTGGGCGCCAGCGTCATCAGCAGTTCGGCGGTATTCGTCAAATGGGTCGAGATCGGCCCGGCCGCGTCGGCGTTCTGGCGCATGGCGCTGGCGGCGGCGATCCTGCTGGTGCTGCTCGGCCAGCCGTGGCGGCGCGGTCGCATGCGTCATTGGCGCCCGGACGGACGGGTGCTCGGTCTGGTCATGCTCGGCGCGGCGTTCCTGGCGCTGGACCTGTGGCTGTGGCATCGCAGCATCCTGTACGTCGGCGTGGGTCTGTCGACCCTGCTGGCGAATTTCCAGGTGTTCGTGTTGGCCGGCGTCGGCGCCGTGTTTCTTGGCGAGCGCGCGGGTTGGCGGTTGTGGGTCGGCTTGGTCATGGGCCTGATTGGCCTGGCCCTGCTGCTCGCGCCGGGCTGGGAAAGCATGGACGCGCGCTTCCGCCTGGGCGTGGCCTTCGGCCTGGCCGCAGCGCTGGCTTATGGCGGTTTCCTGCTCGCATTTCGGGCTGCGCAGGCGCGGCGTGGGCCGACGCCTAACGAGGCCTTGCAGTGGTGGTTGTGTCTGGGTTGCGCGGCGATGCTCGGGGTCAGCGTGCCCTTCGGCGGCGAGACCTTGCTGCCGGCGAGCGCGCACGATTGGCTGATCCTGACGGCGTATGCGGCGATTGCGCAGGTGCTGGGTTGGCTGGTGATCGGGCGGGCGATGCCGAAGTTGCCGGCGGGCGTGGTCGGTCTGTGTCTGTTGTTGCAGCCGTTGTTGGCTTACGTCTGGGATGTGTTGCTGTTCCACAAGTCGCTCGGCGCGATCGAGCTGGTCGGCATCGGGTTGTCGTTGGCGGGTATTTTTCTGGGGTTGGCGCGCGGCGATCAGCCGTTGTTTTCTGCGCGGGATGGCGCTTGAGTTGATTGAGCATGTCGCGCATAGCTGATCGCCTTCGCCTTCGCCTTCGCCTTCGCCTTCGCCTTCGCCTTCGCCTTTGACGTTGGCATTGCTTGGCTTGAGCTTGATGTCGCGCAGTTCATCCAGCGCTGCGAGGCAAGTAACTCGCGTTAGCAAAAGCACACCCGAAGGGCGGCGCACATGGATGTGCGCCGTGCGCCACCGAGACAGGATGTCTCGTGTGGAGCATGCCTGCGTCAGCACCGCACGCGCGGGCCCTTGATTCAAAGAAAAAGGCGTTCCTGTTTCGAATCAAGAGCCCGCAAGTGCGGTGCTTACGCGGGGGTAGGCCACACAGGACATCCATGTCCTGGGTGGCCTACGACGCGCATCCATGCGCGTCGCCCTTCGGGCCTGCTATTGCATCGCGAGTTATAAGCCGCGCCGGGCCAAAGCAGAGGCGAAGCTGAGCAAAGGCAGAGCAAAGGCCGAGATCCAGTCGCGCCTAAGCCAGGAGCTTTTTTGTGGGAGGGGCTTCAGCCCCGACTCGTCACCTCTAGTCAGGTTGAAAAACACCGACCCGCGAAAAATCAATCAGCGAGACCCACCACAGCGATACCGATCCAGTTGAATGAACCCATTCTCCTGCGCGATCTCGTGGTCATAGCACCCCTGCGTCCTCACACTGCGATGCCGCTGCGTCGAATGCCCCGTCGCATGCCGCTCCGGCCGTGGAACCCCGTAATTCCAGCCCGCCTCACCCTCGAAGCTATTGCGCGTTGCCTGCGCAATCAACGGCTGCCCCAACCCCGGCGTCTGCAAGGTGTTGGCCTCGTCGAAAATCTTCATCGTGGTCACGATGCGCTGATAGTTGCCCGACGGCACCACGCTGATCGAGCCGTCCAGACCGAAACGCTGCGACTGCACCGCCACCGTCGGCAGGCCGCGACCGATGCGGGTGACGGTCTGGGTGTCGTTCCATTCGCCCTTCACCCCGTCGGGGTTTTCCTCGGCGCCCCAGGTGTGCAGATTCTCGTTGCCGACGATGCGGTCGATGCTGGTGAATTCGCGGCCCTTGGAGGTGTCCACATAGCCGCTCGCGCGCAAGCGATGGCCGCCGCGGGTGTCGAGTTTGAAGCTGCCGTCCGGCAAGGCGGTGTAGACGGATTTGGCCGCGAGCGGGGTGAGTTCATAACTCAGCAGACGGCCGCCGGTGGCGCCGCGGCGGGCGTCGGTCCAGGCCTGCAGGTTCGGTTGCAAGGTCCAGCCCGAGGCGCCGTCGGGCAGGTTGGCGACGCGGAAGCGCACTTCGTGCGCGCGGCCGTCGTTGACCAGGCCGATGAAGGGCGTGAGGTCGTAGCGGATCGGTTCGATGTTGAACGCGCGCGGCGCCGGGATCACGTACCACAGGAACGGGTTCGACCAACCGCCGGTATAGATATGCGGATATGGCATGGCGATGCCGGCGACGCGACCGTCGATCAACACTTGCACTTCGCGGTACGGGCCGTGCTGGGCCGGGCAGGAGTAGTTCGCTTCCGGCGGTGCGGTGAAGTACCAGAATTCCTCGCAGCCGCCGCCCGAACCGGTGGCGTAGACCTCGCCGAGCCAGCGCGTGGCGTTGGCCGGCAGGGTGTAGTCGCCGATCAGGTCGGCGCCGTCGCGGCGTTCGTTGGCCAGCGGCGCGACCACGTCGGCGCTGTCGAGCGCGGGATGGCGACGGTCGGCGTTGTAGAAGACGACCCGCGCTTGTATGTAGATCACGCCGGTGTAGGTCTCGTTGACCACGTTGCCGAGGTACATGCGCACCGCCTGCGGCGATTTCAGCAACGAGGCGTAGGCGCTGATGTCTTTCTCGACATGCCAGCCGATGCCGTCGCGCGAAGGTTCGGGCGTGCTGGTCGACAGCACGGTCATGCCGGCGATCTGCAGATAGCCCAGGCGATCGTATTGGACGCCCTTCACTTGGCCGTCCATTTCCAGCACAACCTTGCTCCACGGCCCGGGGCAGGCCGCGGGTGGCGCGATCGCGCCGGGGTGCCAGTCGAAATCGGCGAACGCGGTGTCGAGGATCTCGACCGTGCAACTGCGGGTGTCGGGTCGCGCGACGGCCGGGTCGGCGGTGCGCGGATCGTCCCAGTCACTGCCGAATTCGTCGGCGGCATGGGCGGGCGCGGCGAAGGCCAACGCGGCCGACAACAGGCCGGTGGCAATCAGGCCAGCGCGAAGCAGGGGAGGGTTCATGAGCCGAGTCCTTGAAGGGGGCGAGGGACGTCCAGGCGGGTGCGGCACCGTCGCGGTGCGCACGTGCGGACGGGCGGGGCCCTTCGAGCTTCCCGGGTTTGGCTGCGACCGACAAGCCATGCGCGCGTGATCGGCGCTTGAATCCTGCGACACATGCCGCATTTCATCGGCAGGGCTTTGCCCGATAGCGATCCCCGCGACAATCGACGATACGGAGGCGAGACGATGGCCGGTTCATTCATTCCTGGCATAGGCGCGTTCAAGCAGCGGCTGCCGCAGCGCGAAGACGCGTTGCCCGGGCGCGCGCAGGAACTGCCGCTGCACAACCGTCATTTCGTCAACGGCCAACCCTTGCGCGACGCCTTCGCCGGACTGGCGCGGGTGCAGTTCGGCATGGGCTGTTTCTGGGGCGCCGAACGCAAGTTCTGGACCGTGCCGGGCGTGATCACCACCGCGGTCGGCTACTCGGGCGGTTACACGCCCAATGCGACGTATCGCGAAGTCTGCAGCGGCCAGACCGGGCATACCGAGGCGGTGCTGGTCGTGTACGACCCGAAGCAGGTCGCGTTCGAGGATCTGCTGAAAGTGTTCTGGGAAAGCCACGACCCGACCCAGGGCATGCGCCAGGGCAACGATGCCGGCACTCAGTACCGCTCGGCGATCTATTGCGAAGACGAAACCCAGTACCGGGCCGCGCTGTCCAGCCGCGACGCGTTCCAGGTCAAGTTACGCGAAGCCGGGTTCGGCGACATCACCACCGAAATTCCCGAGCCGCCGGCGCCGGTGTTCTATTACGCCGAGGACGAGCACCAGCAGTATCTGGCTAAGAACCCGATGGGGTATTGCGGCCTGGGCGGGACTGGCGTGAGTTGTCCGATCGGGGTGGTGTGAGCTGGGTGATTTGAAGCGGTGATGTGAATTAGCAACGTGAATCGTCGATGTGAATTGGCCAGTTGCTCGAGGAATCCGCAGCGACTCGCAACTCGCAATCGACGCAGGCCGCGAGGTCTTTTCCTGCAAAAGACCTCGCGGTTTTTCGTTGGCTGGTTTTGCGCGCTCGCATGCCAGTTCTGCGAGCGAACAGTGCAGTGATGAATCAACCGAAATCGCGCGCAAACATCGCGCGCATCTGCGCGATCCCTTCCGCCTGTTCCGGCACCACGATCCGCAGGCAGGCCTCGGCGAAGGAAATCGGCGAACTGCCCGGCGCGGTCACGATCGTGCCATCGCTGACGCAGGCCGCGTCGCGGTAATGCGTCTTGCCGCGGTAACCGACGACTTCATCGAGATAACCCGGCTCGTTACTGGTGTGCGCGCGTTCGTCGAGCAGGCCGGCGGTGGCGAGCGCGCGCGTGCCGCCGCAGATGCCGGCGATCGCGCGACCGGCCGCGGCACGCGTCCGCAGCGCCGCGACGATCGCCTCCGGCGCGGGCGCTTCGTCCCACAGCGCGCTGCCGGGCACGACCCACAGGTCGGCGGCGAGCGGGTCGAGTTCGGCCAGGCGGGTATGCGGTTGCAGGGTCATGCCGCCCATCGTCGTCAGTGGCGTGCCGTCGATGCTCGCGGTGACGACATCGACCCCGAACCAGGCATGCGCGGCGCCGGCGAGCGGGCCGTATTCCCAGTCGGCGGGGCGGTCGATCATGACGAAGGCGATGGTCTTGCTCATGCGGGCATGTCCTTGTGGTTCGAGGGTGGACATGATCGGCGCACGATTGCGATGCGGCCAGTGACGGGCGTCAGGTGTGCGGTGATGCGGGCAGCGCCGTTTCGTCGAAGCGTGCGGGTTCTCAGTCGCGGCTCACGCCGCTCCTACAGCGATCCCACGTTTCCCACTGTAGGAGCTGCGTAAGCTGCGACCGCGACATCTGATTTACGGCGAAACTCCGACGCGCGGTTCAAATCACACGCCTGGATCACGGCTTCTCACTGCGGCCCACGCACACTCCTGCGCTTCTCCCCCACCGGCCGCGGCGCCTGCAACAACGACGCCGGCAACTTGCGCAACTCCAGCGCCAGCTGCATCAGGAACTCCGACATCGCCGAACTGCGTCGCCACAGCATGCCGATCTGCCGGTGCGGCGACTCGCCGTTGAAACGCAGCAGGTGGATGTCGGGCGAGGGCGGGACCGGCGGTTGCACCGACAGCATCGGCAGCAAGGTGATGCCGACCCCGGACGCGACCATCTGCCGCAGCGTTTCCAGGCTGGTGGCGCGAAAACCGTCGCGTTCGTCGGCGCCGGCCAGGCGGCACACGTCCAGCGCCTGTTCGCGCAGGCAGTGGCCTTCCTCGAGCAGCAACAGGTGCTGATCATCGAGATCTTGCAGATCCAGCGAATCGCGCCCGGCCATCGGATGCTGCTGCGGCACCGCCAGCAGGAACGGTTCATCGAACAGCGGTTCGACATGCAACTGATCGTCATGGATCGGCAACGCGAGCAGGCCGGCGTCGAGGCGGCCGTCGCGCAGGCGCGCGAGGATCTGGTCGGTCTTCTCTTCGACCAGCAGCAATTCCAGGCGCGGGAAACGCTTGCGCAGTCCCGGCACCACATGCGGCAACAGGTACGGCCCCAGGGTCGGGAACAGGCCCAGCCGCACCGAGCCGGCCTCCGGGTCCTGGCTGCGGCGGGCGATCTCGCTCATCTGCTCGACGTCGGCGATGACCTTGCGCGCGCGCTCGGCGATATCGCGACCGACCGGCGTCAACATGACCCGCCGCGGCGCGCGCTCGACCAGCGACACACCCAACTCCTCTTCGAGCTTCTTGATCTGGGTCGACAACGTGGGCTGGCTCACGAAACTGGCCGCGGCCGCCCGGCCGAAGTGCTTGTGATCCGACAGAGCGACCAGATATTTGAGATCACGAAGGTTCATGCGCGGCCTGTCAATTGAGTGTGACTATCGGCATAATAGGAACAATTCATTTTATTTATCAATTGCTGTGCTGCAACATGCAGCACATAAGTTGCGCCCTTCGGCACCAACCACCCCTCCCAACCCCTCCCATCCCGTCAAGGAGTCATCCGCATGCTTTCGATCGGCGAAAAGTTCCCGAAATTCAAGGTCAAGGCCACCGTTGGTATCGACAGTCTCGATAGCGCGTTCGCCGACATCGACAACGACACCTACAAGGGCAAGTGGCTGCTGGTGTTCTTCTACCCGAAGGACTTCACCTTCGTCTGCCCGACCGAGATCAAGGGCTTCGGCGACCTGAACCAGCAGTTCCTCGACCGCGATTGCCAGGTGCTGGCCGCGTCGACTGACAGCGAGTTCGTCCACCTGGCGTGGCGCAAGGACCACAAGGACCTGCGCGACCTGCCGTTCCCCATGCTGGCCGACATCAAGAAGGACCTGACCTCCTCGCTCGGCATCCTGACCGAAGACGGCGTCGCCCAGCGCGCGACCTTCCTGGTCGACCCGGACGGCATCATCCGCTTCGTCTACGTGACCGACGGTTCGGTCGGCCGCAACCCGCAGGAAGTCCTGCGCGTGCTCGATGCGCTGCAGACCGACGAGCTGTGCCCGTGCAACTGGAGCCAGGGCGAGAGCACCCTCAAGGTCGCCTGATATTTTCAGGCGCGATCGCCGCGGTTCGTCCGTGTAGATCGTTCGACCGGGAGTGATCTCCCGCGGAGCCGGATTCCGTGACCCGGCTCCCCTCTGGTTCTACTGCGCCGCCGGCTTGTGCTGTCGGCGCAGACTTTCAAGGCAGTACCCCCGCATGTGGCCGCCCGCGGCCAACCTCCCTCCCATGCGGGATGCCCGCAGCCGGGGTTCGCCCCGGCTGCACTTCTTCCGTTTCGTTATCGACCCCGCCAGCCGTGCGCTTGCGCATGCCCGCCAGGCGATGACGCGTGTCCGTCGCGCGACGGATCTTTCGCCGCCTTTCAAGGAGCCTTCGATGAGCCTTTCCGATCTTCGCAACTCGCTTCCCGATTACGCCAAGGACCTCAAGCTCAACCTCGACAGCGTGCTCAGCGACGCCGGTTCGCAGGGCCTGGACGCCAGGCAGATCCGCGCCATCGCCCTGGCCTGCGCGATCGCCTCGCGCTACAAGCCGTTCGCCGCGGCGATCGAGGAATTCGCCGCCGAAAAGCTGTCGCCCGAAGAGATCAACGGCGCCAAGGCCGCGGCCGCGGTGATGGCGATGAACAACATTTATTACCGCGCCACGCATCTGATCCAGAACGAAGAGTACGGCCAGCTGCGCGCCGGCCTGCGGATGAACGTGATGGCCAATCCGGGCATCGACAAGATGACCTTCGAACTGGCGTCGCTGGCGGTGTCGGCGATCAACGGTTGCGGCGCCTGCATGGATTCGCACGAGAAGGTGCTACGCAAGCACGACATCAGCGCGCAGGGTGTGCAGAGCGCGCTCAAGATCGGCGCGGTGGTGCATGCGGTGGCGGTGACGTTGGAGCAGATGTGACGGGTTGATCGCGCTTGGCGGTCGTATCGCGAAAACGCCGGCGAAAGCCGGCGTTTTTGTTTGCCGGTATCGCCCTGGCTGATGGCGTCTTTGGGTGGCAATAGCACCAAATGGAAACTTGAAGTTGCATCCGTTCCAGCGAGCCATGGCCTTGCTCGGCTTGGCCTGCCTTGCCTTGCCTTGCCTCGCTTTGCTTTATGCCTTGGCCTTGAGCTTGAAGCCGCGCAATTCATCCAGCGCTGCGAAGCCACGCACTCGCGTTAGTAACAGCACACCCGAAGGGCAGCGTGCAGGATGCACGCCGTGCGCCACCGGGACATGGATGTCCCGTGTGGCGCATGCCTGCGTATGCACCGCACGCGCGGGCACTTGATTCAAAAAAAGCGTTTTGCACTGGCTACCCTCAAGTGCATCACCCGCCTTGAGTCCAATCCGATGGGAACGCAGTACAGCCACTTCAGCCAAGAAGAACGC
>NZ_JBDGLR010000015.1:0-79858 GCF_057655755.1 Lysobacter sp. Soil_N_51
CGGCCCAGGGCCGGCGTCGCGGTCGGGGCGCGATGGCCATTGCGGGCCAATTCGCGCGACACGCTGCTGGCCGAGCGATCCAGCGCACGCCCGATCGCGCGGCTACTGTGGCCCTGCTTCGTCATGATCATGATCACGCCGCGTTCTTCTTGGCTGAAGTGGCTGTACTGCGTTCCCATCGGATTGGACTCAAGGCGAGTGATGCACTTGAGGGTAGTCAGTGCAAACAGCAACAGTAAATTCAACTGCAACTGCAACTGCAACTGCAACTGCAACTGAAACAACATCAGGCCACAGCGTCGATGACCGACCAATAAAAAAGCCGCTTGCTCATCGAAGCAAGCGGCCTTCTTTATCGGGCCGACCCGATCACTCGATCATCAGGACTTCTGCTTCGCGCGAGCGAACGCATCCGCCAATGCCCCGCCGATCGGCGCCGCGGCCTTGCCCTGCGGCGCGAACGAACCACCACGCTGCGGCGGCTGATCGCGACGGCCGCCGCGATTGCCGTCGTTGCCGCGCGCGCCACCGCGATCGTTGCGGTCGCCGCGGTCGTTGCCGCGGCTCGCGGCTTCGCCCGGCGGACGCGGCGCCGGCACCGGGTCTTCGAGACGGCGGGTCAAGGCGATGCGCTTACGCGCCAGGTCGACTTCCAGCACCCGCACCTTGACCACGTCGCCGGCCTTGACCACGTCGCGCGGGTCCTTGACGTACTTGTCCGACAAGGCCGAGATGTGGATCAGGCCGTCCTGGTGCACGCCGATGTCGACGAAGGCGCCGAACGCGGCGACGTTGCTGATCACGCCTTCCAGGATCATGCCGACCTTGAGGTCGCGCAGCTCTTCCACGCCGTCGGCGAACTTGGCGGCCTTGAACTCCGGACGCGGGTCGCGGCCGGGTTTCTCCATTTCCTTGAGGATGTCGCGCACGGTCGGCACACCGAATTTTTCGTCGGTGAACGCCTCGGGTTTCAGGCCGCGCACGAACTGCGGATCGCCGAGCAACTGCTTCACCTCGCGGCCGCACTGCTGAACGATGCGCTCGACCACCGGGTAGGCCTCGGGATGCACCGCCGAAGCGTCCAGCGGTTGTTCGCCGTCGACGATGCGCAGGAAGCCGGCGCATTGTTCGAAGGTCTTGTCGCCCAGGCGCGGCACCTTCAGCAGCGCCTTGCGCGAGGCGAACGGGCCGTTTTCGTCGCGGTGGCGAACGATGTTCTCGGCGACCGTGCTCGACAGGCCCGACACCCGCGCCAGCAACGCCGCCGAGGCCGTGTTGACGTACACGCCGACCGCGTTCACGCAGTCCTCGACCCGCGCATCCAGCGCGCGCGCCAGGCGGTATTGATCGACGTCGTGCTGGTACTGGCCCACGCCGATCGCCTTGGGTTCGATCTTGACCAGCTCGGCCAGCGGGTCCTGCAGGCGCCGGGCGATCGAAACCGCGCCGCGGATGCTCACGTCCAGATCGGGGAATTCCTTCGACGCGAATTCGGACGCGGAATACACCGACGCGCCGGCCTCACTGACCACGGCCTTGGTCAGCTTGGTCTCGGGCATCAGCTTGATCAGATCGCCGGCCAGCTTGTCGGTTTCGCGCGAGGCGGTGCCGTTGCCGATCGCGATCAGTTCGACCTGATGCTTCGCGCACAGCGCGCGCAGCGTGTGCAGCGACTGGTCCCACTGCTTGCGCGGCTCGTGCGGGTAGATGGTGTCGTGCGCGACCAGCTTGCCGGTGGCGTCGACGACCGCGACCTTGACCCCGGTGCGCAGGCCCGGATCGAGCCCGAGCACCGCGCGCGGACCGGCCGGCGCGGCCAGCAGCAAGTCCTTGAGGTTGTCGCCGAACACGTCGATCGCTTCGGCCTCGGCCTTTTCGCGCGCCTGGCCGAACAGGTCGAGCAGCAGATGCAGGTGCAGCTTGGCGCGCCAGGTCAGGCGGCAGGCGTCGAGCAGCCAGCGGTCGGCGGCGCGGCCCTGATCGGCGATGCCGGCGTTGAGCGCGACCCGGCCCTCGCCGTAAGCGTGGCCGGCCTCGGCGTCGGTGCCCGGGTCGAGTTCGAGGAACAGGATTTCCTCGCGGCGCGCGCGGAACAGCGCGAGCAGGCGATGCGAGGGAATCTTGGCCAGCGATTCGCTGTGATCGAAATAATCGCGGTACTTCGCGCCCTCGGTTTCCTTGCCCTCGGCCACGCGCGCGCGGATCACGCCGACCTCGCTCAGCCACGTGCGCAACTCGCCGACCAGGCGGGCGTCTTCGCCCCAGCGCTCCATCAGGATCGCGCGCGCGCCTTCGAGCGCGGCCTTGACGTCGGCGACCTGTTTTTCCTCGCTGACGAAACCGGCGGCGAACTCCTCCGGCTTGCGCGTGGGATCGGCGAGCAGGCCGTCGGCCAGCGGCTCCAGCCCGGCTTCGCGCGCGATCTGCGCCTTGGTCCGGCGCTTGGGCTTGTACGGCAGGTACAGGTCTTCCAGCCGCGACTTGGTCTCGGCCGCTTCGATGTCGGCGCGCAGTTCGTCGCTCAGCTTGCCCTGCTCGGCGATGCTTTCGAGCACCGCGGCGCGGCGGTCCTCGAGTTCGCGCAGGTAGTGCAGGCGCGTTTCGAGGTCGCGCAACTGGATGTCGTCGAGGCCGCCGGTGACTTCCTTGCGGTAGCGCGCGATGAACGGCACGGTCGAGCCTTCGTCGAGCAAGGCGATCGCGGACAGGGCCTGGGCGGTCTGGGCGCCGATCTCGACGGCGATGAGTTGGGCGATCTTCTGCGCGATGTGCGCGGACTGCGTGTTCTTGACTTGCATCGTTTCCAATCGTTTAGCCCCGCAGGCGGGGGACGTGGGGATTGTCGCAATGCTGAGGTGAAGGGGGAACCCGTTGACAGGCGGGGGATTTGAGGAGTGAGTGCAGAGGAGTGAGGAACGAGTAAGGGCGCTTTTACTCGTTCCTCACTCCTCTCTACTCGCTCCTCCCGCCCCTCCCGCCCTCCAGATAAGAACCGCTCTCATCCATCAGGTACAATAACCGCCCCGCTCCACCCGAAAACCCCGGCAATGTCCTCCGCTTTTGGCACCGAGACGGTGCTGGACGTCCGTCACTGGACCGACGACTACTTCAGCTTCACCACCACCCGCGACGACGGATTCCGCTTCGAGAACGGCCAGTTCGTGATGATCGGGCTGCAGGTCGAGCAGGCGGACGGTTCGTCCAAGCCGCTGCTACGCGCGTATTCGATCGCCAGCGCGAACTGGGAAGAGCAGCTCGAGTTCTTCAGCATCAAGGTGCCCAACGGGCCGCTGACCTCACGGCTGAAATCGATCCAGCCCGGCGACAGCGTGCTGATCGGGCGCAAGCCGACCGGCACCTTGCTGATCCACGACCTGCACCCGGGCCGCAATCTGTACCTGCTCGGCACCGGTACCGGGTTCGCGCCGTGGCTGTCGGTGATCAAGGACCCGGAAACCTACGAGCGCTTCGAGAACGTGGTGCTGTGCCATGGCGTGCGCAGCGAGCAGGATCTGGCGTATCGCGACTACATCGTCAACGAGTTGCCGCATCACGAGTTCCTCGGCGAGCAGATCGCGGCCAAGCTCAAGTACTACCCGGCGGTGTCGCGGCAGGCGTTCGAATTCGCCGGACGCGACCAGCGCGGGCGTCTGACCGAGATGATGGCCAGCGGCCGGATGATGGAGCAGTTGGGCCTCGCCCCGCTCGACGCCGAGCACGACCGCGCGATGATTTGCGGCAGCCCGCAGATGCTGGCCGATTTCCGCGAGATTCTCGACGCGCGCGGTTTCACCGCCGCGCCGCGCATCGGCACGCCGGGGCAGTACGTGTTCGAACGGGCTTTCGTCGAGAAATGAGCGCTCTCGCCGGTTGTCGGGCGTGAGCGGGCTGCGGGCGATGCAGGCGGTGCGAGCGACGATCGTCCTGACGTTGTCGGCGCGGCATCGCGCGGGCGCGGCGGTGGCTGCATTCGTGCTGGCGATGCTGAGTCTGATCGCGACGTCCTCGGCGTTCGCCGCCGGTCAATCGCCTGCACGGTCGGCCGATCGATCCGCAAAGGAACAGGGCGCCAGTGCTCAAGCCGCTGCGCCGACCGCGACCTCCGGTTGGTCCGCGACCGCAACGCCTGATTCGAAATCCAAACGCGCCACCCGCACCGCGCCGCAGCGCGGCGATATTCCGCCGGATTTCCTCGGGCTGGATCGCGATGGGCGCGCGGTCAAGGTCAGCGACTACCGTGGCAAGCTGGTGGTGATCAGCTTCTGGGCCAGTTGGTGCGGGCCGTGCCGACGCGAGTTGCCGATGCTGTCGGCGCTGCAAGCCGGGGTCGGTTACGAGCATCTGCAGGTGATCGCGGTCAACCTCAACGAGCCCAGGCGCGATTTCGACGCGTTCCTCAAGCTCAATCCCTCGCTGGACATGCGCCATATCCGCGACGGCGGCACCGTCGCCCGCCACTACGGCGTCACCGCGGTGCCGAACCTGTTCGTGATCGATCAGCGCGGCGCGATCGCGCAGGTGCATCGCGGGTATTCGCCGCAACAGTTGCGGCAGTTCGCCGAGGAGATCGCGGCCTTGTTGCCGCCCGAAGCGTTGAAGCGACCGGCCGCAGCCGGCGAGCAAGCGCAGTAACCCGAGCGACGGAACTGCCTGGCCTACCTGTAGGAGCGGCGTGAGCCGCGACCGCGACCTCCCGCTTACGACGCAAGCCAGTTTCGCGGTCGCGGCTCACGCTGCTCCTACAGGGAGCACCCGCAACCCTGTCAGCGCTCAAGCCACCGGCGGGTCGCAAGCGGCCAAACAGACCCGAGCAACACAACCCCATCGCCTACCTGTAGGAGCGGCGTGAGCCGCGACCGCGACCTCTCGGTTACGACGCACGCCAGGTTAGCGGTCGCGGCTCACGCCGCTCCTACGACGAGCATCCACAGCGGCGTGAGCGCTCAAGCCGCCCGCCGCTCCTGCCGCAAGGCGCCGCGATAGCGCCGGCTGCACGGGATCTTGCTGCCGTCGTGCATGGTGATGCGCGCGTCGCCGCTTTCCAGCGGTTCGATTTCGCCCACGCAATCCAGGTTGACCATGTAGCTGCGATGCACGCGCACGAAGCGCGCCGGGTCGAGCTGGGTCTCAATCGCGGCCATGGTGGTGCGCAGCGGGTAGTCGCGGCCGCGCAGATGCAGGTTCACGTAATTCGACGAGGCCTGCAGCCATTCCACTTCGCTGGCCGCGATCAGGAATTCCTTGCCGAGCTTGCGCACCAGGAAGCGTTCGGGCCGCTCGGGCACGGCCGGTTCGGGCACGTCGTCCGGGGTGGTCAGCACGCTGGCCTCGCCCTGCCAGCGCCGCATCAGCAGGCGGTAGCCCTCGACCCACAACACCATGTAGGTATAGGAGCGCACGTCCTTGAGGTATTCGTAGACCAGGTTCATGCCCCAGGCGCCGAAGTCGTAGCTCTCGCCCAAGCCGACATAGACCAGCTTGCGGATCGTGACCATGCCGACCACGTGCGCGACCGACCAGACCACGCTGCCGAGCAGGTGCAGGACCAGCGCGCGGCGCCAGGTGTCGATATGGAACGGGATCTTGCGGCTGTACCAGACCAGCAGCGGTGCCAGCGCCAGCGCGGTCACGCAACTGCTGGTCTCCCATACCGCCGGCGCCCAGTCGGGGATGTCCAGGCCGTAGCGGCGGATGTCGATCACCGCGGTCAGGGTGCCGGCCACCGCGTTGACGGCGAACAGGACCACCCAGGCCAGCACTTCGACCGTGCGGCGCCAGGGCTGGTAGCGGTCCCAGGCGCTGGCCGGGGCAGCGGCGCTGGGGTCGTTGGCGGGCGCGGTCGAAAGGGGCGCGGAAACGTCTTGGCTCATGCGCGCATTCTCGCCCGCGCGGCGCCGTCGGCGGCAACCGGTCGTCCCCGGGGGCCGCGATTCGTCCCCGCCGGACCGCCGCCGGTCACCCCGCGCTGTCGCGCAAACGCCCGTCGCCACAGGCTTTGCGCCACCTCGCCGCCACGGACCCGCCCATGCAACGCCGGTACGACATCGACGCCCTGCGCGCCCTCGCCTTCGTTCTGCTGATCCTCTATCACTGCGCGATGTTGTACGTCGCCGACTGGGGCTGGCATCTCAAGAGCAGCCATCTGTCCGAGCCGCTGCAGATCCCGATGCTGTTCGTGAACCGCTGGCGCATGGACCTGATCTTTCTGATCTCGGGTCTGTCGGTGCATTTCCTGCTGCGCGGCAGCTCGCTCGGACGCTTCGTGGTCCAGCGCAGCTGGCGCCTGCTGCTGCCGCTGACCTTCGGCTGCCTGGTGATCGTGCCGATCCAGCCGTACGCGCAGGGCGTGGCCAACGGTCTGGTCGAGCCGGGCTTCGTCGATTTCCTGTTGCGCTATTACCAGTTCCAGCCCTGGCCCAAGGACGCGTTCGACGGCTGGGAGTACGGCTTCACCTGGAACCACCTGTGGTACCTGATCTACCTGTGGGTCTACACCATCGTGTTCGCGGCCCTGCTGCCGCTGCTGCGCAACCGCTTCGGCCGGCGCCTGCTGGCGCTGTTCACCGGCCTGCGCGGCTGGAAGCTGCTGGTCCTGCCGGCGCTGCCGCTGGCCGCGTACACCATGACCCTGGCGCCGTTGTTCGAGGAAACCGGCGACCTGATCCACGACTGGTACCGCCACGCGATGTACTTCACCGTGTTCCTGTACGGCTATTGGATCGGCAACGACGCCGGCCTGTGGGCCGAGCTGACCCGGCTGCGCAAGTGGAGCCTGGGTCTGGCGCTGGGCCTGTTCGGGTTCTACCTGAGCCTGGTCCTGCTGATCCCGGACGATATCCCCACCTGGCTGCAGAACAGCGTGTGGCTGCTGCGCAATCTGTACGTTTGGTTCGCGCTGACCGCGATCCTGGGCTGGGGCCACGCCCTGCTCAACCGCCCGTTCCGCTGGCTGCCGTGGGCGACCGAGGCGGTGTACCCGTGGTACGTGCTGCATCAAAGCCTGATCGTGCTGATCGCGTACTGGATCCTGCCGCTGCATTTCGGCCCGATCGGCGAACCGGCGATCGTGTTGTTCGGAACGGTGGCCGGGTGCTTCGTGTTGCACGAGATCATTCGGCGGGTGCCGCTGTTGCGGCCGGTGTTTGGGTTGAAGGGCAAGCGCAGTGACAAGGTGCGCGGTGGTGCTGAGCGGGCCGCGACTGATGCGTCGGGTGCGGTGGTCGGTGTTGCTCGGCCTGCGGCTGCGGATATGGCTTGAGGTCAAGTCAGATTTATCGCTCAAACATAAATTTCAGCGTCATCTTTCAAGAACGTCATTCCCGCGAAAGCGGGAATCCAGGGCCTTTCGTGCGAGAACGTTTGAAGTCGCTGGATTCCCGCCTTCGCGGGAATGACGGTGGGTGGGTTCGGTTGGGGTTGAAACAAAAAGGCTTCGGCTGATTCAGCCGAAGCCTTTCTTTCACCATCGAACACTCAAACCCATCAAGCCAACGCCTTCTCGATATCCCCCGCGATCGACTCGGGCTTATCCGTCGGCGCATAGCGCTTGATCACCTTGCCGTCGCGGCCGACCAGGAACTTGGTGAAGTTCCACTTGATCGCGTCGATGCCGAGGAAACCGCCCTTCTCGTCCTTGAGCCATTTCCACAGCGGGTGCGCCTTGTCGCCGTTGACGTCGACCTTGGCGTACATCGGAAACGTCACGTCGTAGGTCAGCGAGCAGAATTCCTTGATCTCGTTCTCGTCGCCGGGTTCCTGATGACCGAACTGATCGCAGGGAAAGCCCAGCACTTCGAAACCGCGCGCCTGATACTCGCGCTCCAGCTTTTCCAGGCCGGTGTACTGCGGGGTGAAGCCGCACTTGGACGCGACGTTGACGATCAGCAGCACCTTGCCCTTGTAGCGGTCCAGCGACTGGGACTGGCCGTCGATGTCGGTGGCGGAAAAATCGTAGGCGGTGGTCATGGCGACGCTCGGTGTGTGGGTTGGGCGAACGATAGCGCGTCGGCGGTGATGACGCGCATTGACGGGGTCGGATCGGTGGCCGACATTGCATCCCGGGTTCGAAGATTCGCGCGGCCGTCACGGTTTGGATGTGGGGTGGCGGGCTCGGTTTGGATGCGAGGTGACCGGCTCGGTTGTTGTGGGGTTTAGCGCAGGCGGGCATCGAGAGGCTTCAGCGCCATCTCGCCAGAACGTCATCCCCGCGAAGGCGGGGATCCAGGGCTCTATCCAGGCATGACGCTGAAGTCTCTGGATCCCCGCCTTCGCGGGGATGACGAGCAAAAGCGGAGCGGTCCCAGATCGCGCTTCCACGCTTCAAGCTCAAAGCAACCAACCAAAATTTCCGTAGCCCGACTCCCTACTCCCTACTCCCTACTCCCTACTCCCTACTCCCTACTCCCTACTCCCGATTCCCGATTCCCGATTCCCGCTTTCCCCAATCTCGAATCCCCAATCCCGAATCCCCAAAAAACAAACGACCCGCACAAGGCGGGCCGTCCGTCACATCACAACACACGCTCGAATCAGAACGACGCCTTGAACTCCGCGCCCACGATGCGCGGGTCGTTGACGAAGCCGACCAGGTTGTTGAAGTCGATGCCGCCGACCGCGCGCACTTCGTCGAGGATGTTGCGGCCGTACAACGCCACGTCGTAGCGGCCGTTGTCCCAGGTGTAGCCCACGCGCAGGCCGCCTTCGACCAGGGGCTTGCCGCGGAATTCCTTCGACTCGTACAGGAAGAAGTTGACGCCGCTGCGATACGCCCAGTCGGTGTAGACGTAGAACTCGTTGCCGTTGGCCAGCGGCAGGGTGTAGCGCGCGGTCAGGTTGTAGACCCACTTCGGCGCCTGCGGCAACGGGTTGCCGTCGATCGCCGCCAGGGTCACGCCGTTGCGGACCACGGTCGGGTCGGTCACGGTGCAGCCGCCGCCGCAGGGCGCGACGAACAGGTTGGCGTCCTGGATTTCGGTGTCGTTGTAGCTGGCGCCGAAGGTGACCATCAGGTTGTCGGTCAGGTAGGCGTCGAGATCGACTTCGAAGCCCTGGCCCAGGGTCTTGTCGGCGTTGACCAGGATGGTCTGGTTGAGCGCGCCGCCGACCGCGTTGAGCTGCTGGTTGTCGACGTTGTAACGGAACAGCGCGAAGCCCAGGCGGGCGCGCTTGTCCCACAGGTCGGCCTTGAGGCCGGCTTCGTAGGAGATCACCTTCTCTGCGTCGGCTACGGAGGGCTGCGGCGGCACCTGGAACAGCAGGCGGCCCTGGATGCTGGGCGCGCGGAAACCCTTGGCGACGCGGGCGTACAGGTTGATGTCGTCGGTGGCCTGGAACACGCCGCTGATATCCCAGCTGACATCGTCGACATCGGTGTTGACCTTGAACGGGCCCGACACCGGCGCGCCGAACGGCGCGCTCTGCAGCACGCTGGCGCTGAAGTCCTTCTTGTCCTGGGTATAACGCAGACCGCCGCGCAGCTTGAAGCGATCGGTGACCGCGTATTCGAGCGAACCGAACGCCGCCCAGGCCTTGTTGCGCTGCTTCTGCTGGGCATGACCGGCCTGCACGCCGCCGCCCAGGGTGTCGTAGTTGAGGCTGTCGACGGTGATGTCTTCGTCGAAATAGAACAGGCCGGCCTGCCAGTTCAACGGGCCGCTGTAGTTCGATTCCAGGCGGAACTCCTGGGTGATCTGGCGATGATCGGGCAGACCGTCGGCCGATTCGGCGGTGAACGGAATGCCGGCCGGGGTGCTGCCGCCGGGCAGGAACACCGCGCCGACCCCGCCGTCGATGTCGCCGCGGCTGAGCGAATCGGCGGTTTCGTAACCGGTGATCGAGTACAGGGTCAGATCGTTCGACAGGTCCCAGCTCAGGCGCGCGCTCGCGCCCCAGGTGTCGAGCTTCTGGAAGTTGCGTCCGTCGATGCCGACCTTGTCGACATCGAAGCCGTCGACCAGATTGTTGGTGCCCTTCTTGAACAGCATCGCGCGGAACAGGCGCGCGGTACCGTTGAGATGGCGCGCGTGCACGTTGAACAAGGCGTGGAAGGTGTCGCTGCCGTCGTACTGCAACTGCAGGCGCGCGGCCGATTCGTCGTAGCCTTCGAGCTTGGGGTTGGTGCGCGCGTTCGGGTTGGTGTTGTCGACCCAGTCGTCGCGGCGCTGATACATGGCCGAAGCGCGCGCCGACCAGTTCGGGCCGAGCGGGCCGCTGACCGCGCCTTCGAAGTTGGTGGTGCCGTAGGTGCCGTAGGAAATCTGGCCGTAGCCTTCCAGTTCGCGGGTCGGCTTGGCCGATTCGAACTTGACCACGCCGGCCGGGGTGTTGCGGCCGAACAGCGTGCCCTGCGGGCCGCGCAGCAGTTCGACGTTCTCCAGGTCGAACACCGGGAAGCCCTTGAGCAGCGGGTTTTCCAGAACGATGTCGTCGTACACCAGCGACACCGGCTGCGATGCGTTCAAGTCGAAGTCGGTGTTGCCCAGGCCGCGGATGTAGAAACGCGGGAAGGCGCGGCCGAACGAGGACTCGATGTTGAGGCTGGGCAGACGGCCGGACAGGAAGCGGATATCGCCGCCGCCGGAGCCGAGCACGTGCAGCTTCTCGCGATCGACGGTGGTGAGCGCGACCGGCACGTCCTTGGCGCGTTCGACCTTGCGCTGCGCGGTCACCATCAGCGCGTCGAGGGTCTTGGCTTCGCCTTCGGCGGGCGCGGCGGGCGTGGTCGGCGCGGCAGCGGTCGTGTCTTGGGCGAAAGCGGCGGTGGAAACGAGAGTCAGGCCGATGGCGAGCGCGAGAGCGTGGCTGCGCGGGGCAAGACGACGGGGAGCACGGGCGTGCTGGGACATGGTCGGGGTTTCTCGGTGGACGCGGCGCGTGGGGCGCCAGTGCTTGGGAAACCGCCGCGGCGTCATGCTCCCCTCGGGCATGGGCTGACGGCGATGGGCGATCGGACCGCCCCTTGGCGGTTCTGGCGCGGAGCTGCCCGCGCCGTGGTCGGCTCATTGACCGGCGAATGTTACCAAATCATTAAAGAGTCGGTGCTCGAATGGGCGGGTGGGGCGCGAACGGTCGCTTCCGGCCCGCTATCGCCGGCACCGCCCTCTCCCTCTCCCGCTTGCGGGAGAGGGCCGGGGTGAGGGCACACGGGCCGGCCCAAGTTGCGCCCTCGCGCCTTCCCTCACCCCAACCCCTCTCCCGCAAGCGGGAGAGGGGCTATTGCATCGCTCACTTGGCGACCGTCACCTTCGCCGCCGCCGCGAACGGCTTCACTCCGAGCGCTTCATGCACCTCGCTCGGGTAGTACGCGGTGTCGCCGCGCAGCACCAGCGAGACCTTGCGGATGTCGCCGATGTCCTTGGTCGGATCGCCGTCGATCAGGATCAGGTCCGAGCGCTTGCCGACCGTCACCGAGCCGCGGTTGTCGAGCACGCGCGCGACCTTCGCCGCGTTCCAGGTCGCGACCTGCAAGGCCTGCGCCGGGGTCAGGCCGGCGCGCACGTACAAAGCCAGTTCGTGCTGCAGGGTGAAACCGGGGATTTCGTCGGTGCCCGCCAGCAGCGGCACGCCGGCCTTATAGGCGCGGCCGACGAATTCGACCAGCTTGTCGTAGGACTTGGTGTAACGCGCCGCGGTGGCGTCGTCGGGGATGTTCATCTCAGCCGAACGGCGACCGCGCTGCACGTCCGGCGGCAGATGATCCTCGATGCCGGCCACGATCGGCGACAACTCGCCGTCGCGCTGATGCAGGAACTCGAACGTCGCCAGGGTCGGATCGATCGCGATCTGCTTCTTCGCCAGGGTCGCGATGAAGTCCTGCACCGGCTTGGAATCGAAATCCAGGTCGGCGGTCTTGTCGGCGACCAAGTAAAAGCGCTGAAGCGTCCGTGTATCGGTCTTGTCGTCGACGAAGAAATTCAGCATCAGCTGATTGATGTGCTGGATCTCGTCGAAGCCCTGATCGACCACGTCCTGCGCGCGCAGGAACGCCGGCACGTGACCGCTCACCCGCATGCCCTTGCTGTGCGCGTAGGCGACGGTGTCGCGCAGCACCGCCTTCGGGAACGAGTTGTAGATCTTGATCTGCGGATAGCCGTGTTCGGAATACCAGTCGACCGCCTTCTTGGCTTCGTCGAGGTCCTTGATCACGAAGCCGTTGCGCGCCGAGAACTGGCTCTCGCCCTCGATGAAACCGGCCGGCACCACGCCCGGCGACATCAGCGTGCCGGCTTCGATCTCGCCGATCATCTGCTGCAAGGTCGCGTTGTCGTTGCCCATGTCGCGCACGGTGGTGACGCCCGCGGCGATGTTGAGGCCGCCGTCCCAGCGCGACACATGCCCGTGCATGTCGAACAGGCCCGGCATCAGCACCTTGCCGCCGCCGTCGACGACGCGATCGGCCTTGAGCTTGGGATCGGCCTTGCCGACCGAGACGATCTTGCCGTCGGCGATCACCACGTCGGTGGCCGCGCCGAGCCTCGCGTGTTCGCTGTCGAACACGCGCACGTCGCGCAGCACCGTGGTGCCGGCGAAACGATGGCCGAGCTTCTTGCGCAGGTCGACCAGCAACTTGCCTTCGGCGGCTTTCTGCTGGGTTTCCAGGGCCGCGGCATTGGCCTGCCAGCCCTCTTCGATCAACTGCAGATAACCCGGAAAGATGAAGGCGAACAGGCGCGGCTGCGCATCGCTGGTGGCCCAGACGAAATTCGGGGTGAAGCCCTGCCCGGTCAGGGCCAGCAACTGCACGGTCTGGGTCTTGCCGTCGCGCGTGACCTGCGCTTCGCCGAGCTTGCTCGAACTCAAGGTGCCGTTGGGCAGCAACGGCAGCTTGCCGTTGTGCTTGGCCAGCGCGCCGAGCGCGACCGAGATCCCGGCCGGCGTGCCGCCCAGCGGCGCGTACAGACCGACGCCCGGCACCGTCGCCTGGCCGGCGTCGGATTTGGATTTCCAGCTGACCTGTTCGCCGTTGCGCTGAAAGCTTTCCTCGACCTTGGCGCCGAAGGTGGAGGTGCCCTGTACCGCGTAGGTGCGGTAGGTGCCGTCGTCGGCCAGGGTGTAGGTTTCCTTGAGCTCGGGCCCGCGGCCGTTGTCCTTGAACACGAACTCGACCGTGGTGGTGCCGTCGTCGGCGCGGGTCACGACCTGCTGGCCGGCCTGCTTGCCGCCGTCGACCAGGGCCAGGTAACGCGTGGTCTGCGCCGCCAGCGCGGTCGCGGCGAAGGCCACCGACAAGCCGGGGACCAGGCACAGCGCGAGCGCGAAACGGGTAACGGACTGCGGACGCGGGGATTTCATCGGGTGCGGCTCCGGTGTCGGATAGAGGAATGAGTGGGAAAGGGGACGGTCAATCGCCGGCGTGTGTGACCATCAGGACGTAGCCGTCCGGATCGCTGAGGCGGAATTCGCCGTTGGGGCGGTAGAACGGATAAGTCAGTTCGCCGGCGGGCAGGCCGGCGGCGAGCACGCGTTCGCGCATCGCCACCACGTCGTCGCAATAGACGTAGAACAGCACGCCCTGGACGCCGTCGTCGATCGGCGCGTCGGCCTGGACCAGCATGAATTCGGCGCCACCGGGGCTTTGCATCCAGGCCCAGGTCGGGTCGTCGCGGTCGGGCTGCTGATGCAGTTCGGTGGCGTGGAAGTCCAGCGCCGCATAGAACGCGATCGCACGCGGCAGGCTGGCGACATGCAGCATCGGCACGAAGGCGCGCGCGGTCGGCGTGGTCATGAGCACTTCCCTGATAGACCGTGAGGGGTTCGCATCGCCCGCTCCCCGGGTGAAGGTCGCCGGAGTGTAAACCGCTCGCGGCGGCGTATCCGTGGGTGAATGGTCATGGCCCGGTCCGCGCACATCGGGCCGCGAGTCCGTGCGAAACCCGGGGTCGCCGGCCCATGCCTTTCGTCATGGGCTGGCCACGGCCCCATCGGGTAGGCTTCGGGATTCCTTTTGACGAGGTTCGTACCGATGAAGCATCCGCTCGCGCTGGCGCTGGCCGTGGCCCTGATCGCCACCGTTCCCGGCCTGGCCCACAATGCCCAGGCCCAGGCTCCCCAAGCCGCCAAGACCGATAAAGCCGTGACCAACGCCCAATCGACTTCGAACCCGTTCTTCCAGCAAAGCCCGCTGCCGTTGCAGTTCCCGCAGTTCGACAAGATCAAGGACAGCGACTTCGCCCCGGCCTTCGATCGCGGCATGGCCGACCAGATCAAGGAAATCGACGCGATCGCCAATAACCCCGAGGCGCCGACCTTCGACAACACCATCGTCGCGATGGAGCGTTCGGGGCAAATACTCAGCCGCTCGGTCTCGACCTTCTTCAACCTGACCGGCACCGACACCAACCCGACCCGCGAGAACCTGCAGCAGGAATACGCGCCCAAGCTGTCGGCTCACCGCGATGCGATCTCGCTGAATCCGAAGCTGTTCGCGCGGATCAAGGCGCTGTACGAAAAGCGCGACACCCTGGGCCTGGACGCCGAGGGCGTGCGCCTGATCGAGCGCTACCACGCCGACTTCGTCCGCGCCGGCGCCAACCTGACCGAGGCGCAGAAGACCCGGATCAAGGCGATCAACTCCGAACTGGCCGAACTGGGCGCGAAGTTCAGCAAGAACGTGCTCGCCGAGGTCAAGGATTCCGCGATCGTGGTCGACACCAAGGAAGAGCTGGCCGGCCTGTCCGACGAGCGCATCGCCGCCGCCGCCGAAGCGGCCAAGGCGCGCAAGCTCGAAGGCAAGTACCTGCTGACCCTGCTCAACACCACCGGCCAGCCGCCGGAAACCGACCTGACCAACCGCGCCCTGCGCGAGAAGCTGCACAAGACCTCGGTCGCGCGCGGCAGCCGCGGCAACGCGTACGACAACACCGCGATCGTGTCCAAGGTCGTCGCCCTGCGCGCCGAGCGCGCCAAGATGATGGGCTTCGCCAACTACGCCGCGTTCGTGCTCGACGACGAAACCGCCAAGACCCCCGAAGCGGTCAACAACATGCTCGGCCAGCTCGCCCCGGCCGCGGTCGCCAACGCCAAGCGCGAAGCGGCCGACCTGCAGGCGATGATCGACAAGGAACAGGCCGCCAAGGGCGAGAAAAGCTTCCAGCTCGAGCCGTGGGACTGGGCGTTCTACGCCGAGAAGGTCCGCAAGGAAAAGTTCGCGTTCGACGAAGCCCAGCTCAAGCCCTACTTCGAAATGAAGAACGTGCTCGAGAACGGCGTGTTCTACGCCGCCGGCCAGTTGTACGGCCTGACGTTCAAGCAGCGCACCGACCTGCCGCTGTACCGCGACGACGTCACCGCCTACGACGTGTTCGACGCCAACGGCAAGCAGCTGGCGATCTTCATCGCCGACATGTACGCGCGCGATTCCAAGCGCGGCGGCGCGTGGATGAACTCCTACGTCGACCAGTCCGAACTGTTCGGCACCCTGCCGGTCGTGGCCAACCACCTCAACATCCCCAAGCCGCCGGCCGGCAAGCCGACGCTGATGACCTGGGACGAGGTCACCACCATGTTCCATGAGTTCGGCCATGCGCTGCACGGCATGTTCTCGAACGTGAAGTACCCGTACTTCTCCGGCACCAGCGTGCCGCGCGACTTCGTCGAGTTCCCCTCGCAGGTCAACGAGATGTGGGCCGACTGGCCGTCGGTGCTGGCCAACTACGCCAAGCACTACCAGACCGGCGAGGCGATGCCGAAGGAACTGCTGGACAAGGTCCTGGCCGCGTCCAAGTTCAACCAGGGCTTCACCACCACCGAGTATCTCGGCGCGGCGATGCTGGACCAGAACTACCACCAGATCGGCGACGCCTCCAAGGTGCCGGCGCCCAAGGACGTGATGGCGTTCGAAACCGCGTCGTTGAAGAAGGACGGCATTTTCTACCCGCCGGTCCCGCCGCGTTACCGCACCCCGTACTTCAGCCACATCATGGGCGGCTACGCGGCCGGTTATTACGCCTATATCTGGTCCGAGGTGCTCGACGCCAACACCGTGGAATGGATCAAGCAGCACGGCGGCCTGACCCGCGAGAACGGCGACCGCTTCCGCGCCACCCTGCTCTCGCGCGGCGGCAGCAAGGACGCGCTGCAGCTGTTCCGCGACTTCTCCGGCCACGATCCGAAGATCCAGCCGCTGCTCGAACGCCGCGGCCTGACCGCGCCGGCCGCTCCGGCCAAGGGCTCGAAAGAATAAATAATTCAGCCCCGCCCTCGAGGCAGTAACAAAAAGGCCGTCCACCTGTCCGGTGGGCGGCCTTTTCTGCGTTTTAGGGCACATCGAGGCACATAAAATTTGTTATCTCGATCTAATTATCGCGACTTATTTCTCCATCAATTCAATACTTTGTATAAACCCCGATCTATGTCACATTAGATTTCGAGGGAGCCCGTAACCTGATATTGGACATCGACCGGCACTGTTTCTACATAAGAAACAGTTGGTAGTTCGATCAAAACAGGGGACATCAGGATGGCCGCAATCAGCGCATTTCAGGCCAGCAGTTCCAGCAGTTCAGGCGCGTCCGGCGCCGACAACCGCAACGCCCGGCGCATCGCCGTGGTCGAGCGCGATCCCGACCTTCGCCAGCAGATCCTGCATTCGCTGCAGACGCGCCAATTCGCGATCGTCGAATGCGCCAACGCGACGGCGCTGTACCGAAACCTGTTGACCGCGCCGTGCGACATCGCGGTGATCGCCAGCGACCTGCCCGACGACAACCCGCGCTCGGTCGCGCTGCATCTGCGCCAGCACTCCGACATCGGCATCATCGTGCTCGACGCGCAGGCCGGCTGCCATGGCGAAGCCGATTCGTACCACGAGATCGCCGACGCCTGTTTCGCCAAACCCGTGGACCTGGACGGACTCGCCGCCGTCGTCACCGCCATGCACAGCCTGCAGCACCACATGCGCGCGATGCCGGCGCGCGCCGGCGCCGGACAGCCCGAATGGGAACTGGCGCTGGACGGCTGGACCCTGCGCACGCCCGAGGGCGCGTCGATCGACCTGAGCGCGCCCGAGCGCAACGTGCTGCTGCGATTGGTCAACACCGGCGCGGGCGGGCATCCGGTCTCGCACGACAGCCTGATCGGTTCGCTGACCAGCGATGTCTACGACTTCGATCCGCATAGGCTGGAAATGCTGATCTATCGCCTGCGCAAGAAAGTCGCGTTGATGAGCCCGTTGCCGTTGCCGCTGCGCGCGGTGCGCGGCATGGGCTATCTGTGCACGATCGTGCGATCGAACAGCTGACTTCGCATCGCATCGCGTCGATCGCGACGCGCGCAACGCAGAACGGCGGCCATTACGGCCGCCGTTTTTCGTTGTCTGAGCGTCAAGCTGAAGCGTGAGCGGAGGTGAGTGTGTTGCACCCCGAGCCGCGCCTAGCCTGAATTCGCCGACGTACTGACCGTGCCAGCGAACACGGCAGTCACGGCATCAGGGGGAAAGGGGAACATCATCGCGGCCTCACGGCGCGCTTGCACCGCTTCAACCACCACCCGTTCCGCCCCGGATGTCGATCGGCCTACCGCTATCGAATGACGGAGGCTGTCATGACCAGACGCAACCCGAACCACGGCAAGCAAGCGCCCCTCGCCTACCAAGCGCCGGAACGCGCACGACGCGTGCGCATCTCCCTGTTGAGCGGATGCATCGCCGTGGGGTTGATGGGGTTGCTGCCCATCGCCGCGACCGCGGCCGAGCTCGAATCCACGCTCAAGGCCGAGATCGAAACCGCGGCGTCGAAGATCGTGAGCGACGACACCGCCACCTCCGAAGCGAGCACCAGCGATGCGGTCCTCGACAGCGAAGCGCCGCTGCTGCCCTTGGTCTTCGACGGCATGCCGAACCGTTCCACCTGGAGTTCGGCCAGCGCCTTCGACGACGGCGGCATGGTCTCGCCGATGAGCGTGATCGAACCGCCGCCGGCGTTGAACAACACCCTTCCCGGCATCAGCGCCTATTTGAGCAACTGGCTGCTGGGCAACGACTATCAGGCGTGCGGCCTGCTCGGCAGCGGCTGCCTGACCATCGATCGCGCCAACTTCAACTACTCGTATCTGTCGCTGATCCTCAACCTGGTGCAGGCGCCGAACGTGCTCGACCTGGACGGCAACCAGCCGGCCAATCACCTGACCCTGATCGGCGCGGTCCAGTCCGACAGCTACATCCAGTTCCAGGACAGCAACTACACCGGCAACAACAACAGCGCGTCGTGCGTGATCATCGGCCTGGCCTGCACCTGGCGCACCAACCCCGCGCAGAACAACCAGACCATCATCGGCGACGGCAGCTACGCCAACGGTTCCAACACCATCGTGATGGGCACCAACGCGCGCCATCAGCTGCCCACCATCACCGCCGCCGCGGCCGGCTTCACCGGCGGTCCCGACACCAACTACGCCGCGCGCCTGGGCAATTCGGTGGTGATCGGCGACAACAGCTTCGGCAACGCCAATCGTCAGACCATCCTCGGCTTCGGTGCGACCTCGACCCATGCCAACAGCGTCGCGCTCGGCGCGGGTTCGAGCACTGCGGTCGGCGCACAGACCGGCTACATCGCGTTCGGCCTGGTCGCGCCGCAGACGTCCTCGGGCGAAGTCTCGATCGGCGCGGCCGGCGCGACCCGCAAGCTCACCAACGTCGCCGCCGGCAGCAACGGCACCGACGCGGTCAATCTCGCCCAATTGCAGGGCGCGCTGTCGACCGCGGCGGCCGATCCGTTCGCGGTCAAGTACGACGATCTCGGCGGTACTCCGGACTTCGCCAACGTCACCCTGCAAGGCGCGGGCGGCACCACGATTTCCAACGTGCGCGCCGGTCTGGTCAACGCAGGCAGCACCCAGGCGATCAACGGTGCCCAGGTGTTCGCGATCAGCCAGTCCAACGCGCAACGCCTCGGCGGCGGCGCGGGCGTCGCCGCGGACGGCACCGTGACCGCGCCGAACTACGTCATCGACGGCAACGGCTACAACAACGTCGGTTCGGCGTTGGCGGCGATCAACACCGGCCTGGCCACGGCGGATGCGTTCTCGGTGCAGTACAACGACGACGGCGCCGGCAATCCGAACTACGGCGCGATCACCCTGCGCGGGCCGGCCGGCACCGGCACCCTGATCGGCAATCTCGCCGCGGGCCAGATCGCGGCCGGCAGCCTGGAAGCGGTCAACGGCGGGCAGATCTTCGCGGTCGGCAGCGCCACCGCGGCGGTGTTCGGCGGCGGCGCGGCGTTCAACGCCGGCGGTACCTTCACCGCGCCGAACTACATCATCGACGGCACCGGCTACAACAACGTCGGCGCCGCGCTGGCCGCGCTCGACGGCGGCGTCAGCGGCGCCAACGCCTTCGCCGTGCGCTACGACGACGACGGCACCGGCAACCCCGATTACGGCAACATCACCCTCGCCGGCCCGGCCGGCACCGGCACCGTGCTCGACAACCTCGCCGCCGGCCAGATCGCCGCCGGCAGTCTGCAGGGCGTCAACGGCGGACAGATCTTCGGCCTGGGCACCTCGATCGCCAATCTGTTCGGCGGCGGCTCGGTGTTCAACGCCGGCGGTACGTTCACCGCGCCGAATTACCTGATCGGCGGCAACACTTACAACGACGTGGGTTCGGCGCTGACCGCGCTGGACGGCAACATCAACGCCGGCAACGCCTTCGCGGTGCAGTACGACGACGACGGCGCCGGCAATCCCGACTACGGCAACATCACCCTGCGCGGGCCGGCCGGCACCGGCACCACGCTCGACAACCTCGCCAACGGCCAGATCGCGGCCGGCAGCCTGCAGGCGGTCAACGGCGGCCAGATCCACGACATCGGCACGGCCGTCGCCTCGATCTTCGGCGGCGGTTCGCTGTTCAACGGCGGCGTGTTCGGCGCGCCGAACTTCACCGTCCAGGGCGGCAACTACAGCAATGTCGGCGCCGCCTTCGCCGCGGTCGATGCCAGCCTGACCAACATCAACAACCGCATCGACAACCTGCCGCCGGGCAATCCCGGGCCCGATCCGCGCATCGCCATCGACGGCACCGGCAACGCCTCGGTCGCGGCCGGTTCGCGCGGCGTCGCGATCGGCGCCAGCGCCAACGCCGGCGGCACCCACGCCACCGCGATCGGCGGCGACAGCTACGCCGCCGGCGCCAACGACACCGCGATCGGCGGCAACGCCCGCGTCAACGCCGACGGCAGCACCGCGGTCGGCGCCAACAGCAACATCGCCGCCAGCGCGACCAACGCGGTCGCGATCGGCGAAAGCGCCAGCGTCACCGCATCGGGCGCGGTCGCGCTCGGTCAGGGCGCGGTCGCCGATCGCGCCAACACCGTCTCGGTCGGCAATGCCGGGCAGCAGCGGCAGATCGTCAACGTCGCCGCCGGCGCGCAGGACAACGATGCGGTCAACGTCGCTCAACTCAAGGCGTCGCAGGCCGGCACCGTGCGCTACGACACCAACGTCGACGGCAGCGTCAACAACACCCAGGTCACGCTCAACAACGGCGGCGCGGCGGTCAATATTCGCAACGTCCGCGCCGGTACCGCCAATACCGACGCGGTCAACGTGCAGCAGCTCAACGAGGGCGTGAACCGGGCGATCAACACCTCCAATCAGTACACCGACAACTGGGGCAACACCCTGCGTCGCGAGATCGGCCAGCTCGACGACAAGGCCAGCGCCGGCGTGGCGTCGGCGATGGCGGTCGCGGGCCTGCCGCAGTCGTACATGCCCGGCAAGAGCATGGCGGCGATCGCGGCCAGTTCGTTCCGCGGCGAAAGCGGCTTCGCGATCGGCATCTCGACCATCACCGAGGACGGCCGCTATGTGTACAAGCTGTCGGGCAACAGCAATTCGCGCGGCGATGTCGGCGTGACGGTCGGCGCGGGCGTGGTGTGGTGAGCAACGTGGCGGGATGAGCGAAGTAGTTAAGTAAGCGATGCAATCCGGTGAGCCCGGCCCACGCCTCGCGCGCGTGTCCGGTGCTCGACCTTCCCCCGGCGATCCGCGAACACCCCTTCGCGGTCGCCAGGCCGCCCGGAGCGATCCGGGCGGCCTTCTTGTTTGCGCCGACCGCGCCCGCGCGGCCCGGCGCGTGTGCCGTAATCTTGCGGTTCGTCGCATGCAGCGACATCGCCGCGAGTCATCGCCATGTGGATCGGATCGACCCGACCGCCCGACCGGACAACGATCGAAACCGTGTTCGCGCGGCATGCGCCGTGGGCACGGCTGTGTTGGGACAGCGCGCTCAGCGAGCAATCGCGCGCGGGCGATATCGTGATCGAAGTACGAACCCACCCCAGCGAATTCGCGTTCATCGTCGACACGATCATCCTCAAGGACTGCGATGCCTACGAACTGGGCCTGCTGATCGCGCGCGACCTGTCGATCGCGCTGACCTGCTCGACGATCTGCGACGGCACCCGCCATGGGCCGACCCGGGCGCCGTTCTGGTGCGTCGTGTGGAGCGAGGGCGCGGCGTTTCTGGGCGACGATTGCGAGAGCCTGTTCGCCGAGTACTACGAAGGTTGTTCGCAGGAGGAAATGCAGGCGTGGGGGCCGGTCAAGCGGGTTCGGCCGATCGATATTTGATGCATGCGGCTTTGAGTCGGCTTGCGCAGCGCCAACCAGGCGCCCCTTGGCTCGTCCCGTTCAAGCCACCATATCGTCGACAGTCCCAGTCGAACCCCACCGGCCGCGCACGCATGAGCCCGATCGATCCTTCCGCCGCCCCCGCCGATCCCGCCACCGATGCGCATGCCGCGGCGCAGGCGCTGCGCGAGTGGTTGCGTCCGCATCGGCGCGTGTTCGTGCTGACCGGCGCCGGCATCAGCACCGATTCGGGCATTCCGCATTACCGCGACGAAAACGGCGCCTGGCAGCGCAAGCCGCCGATCGATTTTCGCGCCTTCGTCGGCGATGCGCGCGCCCGCGCCCGCTATTGGGCGCGCAGTTTCGTCGGCTGGCCCGGGTTCTCGCGTGCCCAGCCCAACCGCGGACACACCGCGCTCGCGCGCTGGCAGCAACGCGACGACGCCCACACCCTGGTGACCCAGAACGTCGACGGCCTGCACGCGCGCGCCGGCAGCCGCGATGTGGTCGATCTGCACGGGCGGCTCGACGAAGTGGTCTGCCTGGACTGCGGCGCGCGGCGCGCGCGCGAGTCCTTGCAGGCGGAACTGGCGCAGCGCAATCCCGACTGGCGCGATCTGGGCGCCGCCGCGCTGCCCGACGGCGACGCCGATCTGGAAGGCCTGGCGTTCGAACGCTTCGCCACGCCGGTGTGCGAACACTGCGGCGGCCTGCTCAAGCCCGATGTGGTGTTCTTCGGCGAGAACGTACCGCGCGCCCGCGTCGCCGCGGCGCAACAGGCCCTGGCCGAGGCCGATGCGATGCTGGTGGTCGGTTCCTCGCTGATGGTCTATTCGGGCTTCCGCTTCGCCCGCGCCGCGCGCGAGGCCGGCCTGCCGCTGGCCCTGCTCAACCGCGGCGTCACCCGCGCCGACGATATCGCCACCTTGAAGCTGCAGGCCGATTGCGGCGCGACCTTGGAAGCAGCGCTGGGCTGAGTCGCATAGCGACGTCAGCCGACTGTAGGAGCGGCGTGAGCCGCGACCGCGTACTCACACCTTCGCGGCGCCTGTTGGATGCGCGATCGCGGCTTACGCCGCTCCTACAGGGGGCCGACGTGGCTTGCGCCGTTGCTCATGTATCCAAAGCCGCGTGGCCACGTCAGCCGACTGTAGGAGCGGCGTGAGCCGCGACCGCGTGCCCACACCTTCGCGGCGCCTGTTGGATGCGCGGTCGCGGCTTACGCCGCTCCTACAGGGGGCCGACGTGGCTTGCGCCGTTACTCATGCATCCAAAGCCGCGTGGTCCGCGCCGAGGCGTGACCCTCACGCCGCGATCAATGCGCCGCCGGTGCGACGATCCGGTTCTGCTGCAGAAACAATTTGCGCGCCTCGACGCCGATATCGGGCTGGTCGATGAAGAATCCCTGCACGCCCAGGCCATACAGCTGCAAGGCCTGCGCCAGCGCGCTCTGGTCGACGCCGTTCGCGGTCTGGGTCAGGAACGGCTCTTCGGCGCGCACGGTGTAGGGATGAACCTGCAATCCCAGCGCCAGCGCGCGGCCGAGCACGGGATGGATGAAACCGGTGTTACGCGTGCTCAGCAGCGCGCGGCCGTCGCCGTCGGCGTCGCGCTTGGCCGGCAGCGCCACGCGCGGAATCAGGCTCGCGGTCGACGGGCCCAGGCCCGACACGTAATGCTGCTTCATCCACGCCAGCGCATCGGCTTCGGTCAGCGCCGCGAACGGCGTCTTGTCGTCGATGTCGCCCGGAATCGCCTGGATCAAACCACCGTAGATCGCCTTCAGATCGGCATGCCGGCCTGCGTTGTAGACGAAGTCGTACGGCCGATCACGCTGGAAATCGCCGTACAACTGCACCAGCGGCAGGTCGATGCCGGCCTTGGGCAGGATGCGTTGCTTGAGTTCGATCAGGTTGGCGACTTCGAAACTCTGGATGTACACGCGCCGCGGATCGGTGAAGCCTTCGCTGACCAGCGTCGCCACCAGCTTCTCGCCGAGCGAGATCCCGATGGGCGTGCCGTCGAGGTGCTTGCCTTCGCTGGCGAACCAAGTCGGGTGCTTGGTTTCCGGGTAAATGCCGATGGTGCGGCCGTCGCGGCTTTCCTGCCGCGCCAGCGCGATCACTTCCTTGAACGTGGCGATCTGGAACTGCCCGTCGAAGCGGGTATTGCCGGGGCGGATCTGGGCGATGCGTTCCTTGGCGCGCAAGGTCTTGAGTTCGGCGAGGGTGAAGTCCTCGGTGAACCAGCCGGTCAGGCTTTCGCCGTCGATGAGCTTGGTGGTCTTGCGCGCGGCGAATTCGGGGTGATCGGCAACGTTGGTGGTGCCGGAGATTTCGTTCTCGTGCCGCACGACCAGTTCGCCGTCGCGGGTGGCGACCAGGTCGGGTTCGATGAAGTCGGCGCCCATCTGGATCGCGAGGCGGTAGGCCTCCAGGGTGTGTTCGGGCCGATAGCCGCTGGCGCCGCGATGGGCGATCACGATCAATCCGTGCTGGCCGAGCGCGGCGGCGGACGGCGAGGCGTCGGTCATGGCGGGGGTCCGGTCGAGGGCGACGGCGGCCAAGCTGGCGGTCAACAGCGCCAACGCGGCCAGGGCCCGGCGCGGTGCATGGGAAAGCGACATGCGGGAATCCTAACTCGGACAGGCGAAGGACGCGCGGCGACAGCGCCGCGCGTCCAGTCTGGGCGCGTTGGATGACAATCGGTGCATCGGTGGCTCGGCCGGGTGCGGCTTCGCTGCGATGGTTTCGGTGCGGGTTCATGGGTGCGCGGAGGTTGCCGGAAGACTGACCTCAGCCGAAAAGCGAATCTCCCCCAACCCCTCTTTTACAAAGAGGGGAGCCCATCTTGGCGATCGTGAGGGAGCGTCGCTCCGCTTGGACGTACAGGGAGCCGCTTGGCGGCGCACCCGACGCAAGCACACTGATCGCTCCTGACTCGAACCGATCAGTGCCGGCTGATGCCGACGTCCTGGATGTCCACCACGCCGTTGGACACCGACATCATGATCCGGTCCTCGTTCTTCTTGCCGCTGGGATAAACCTCGATCAGGTTGCCGCCGCCTTTCCACTTCTGCGCCATGATTTCGCTTTGCGCGAGCAGGCCCAGCCACTGATTGATCTGATCGCCCTTCACCGGCACGGTCTGACCGGCCAGGGTCTCGATTTCCTGCAGCACCGCCGCGGTGGCCTCGGGGTCCTGCATTTTCTGCAGCTTCTTCGGGTTGAAACTGGTTACGTATTCGTACGGCATGAGCTTCGACTCCCCAGCCCCGGCGCGCCGCGCCGGGGCCATCCGTTGTTGATCCGACGCATCGCGCCGGGACCTTCCGTTGTTGATCCGGCGCATCGCGCGCCGGGGCCGTGCGTGGCTGACGTGGTATCAGCCGCCGCCCTGCGGCTCTTCGCGCACCGAGAAATGCGTCGCGGCCGGCCACGCGCCAGACAGGTCGATGTGGCGTTGTCCGGTCAGCCACTGGCCCAGCGGACGCGCCCAGCTGCGTTCGTAGATGTCGCTGTTCCAGGCCTTGAAACGCGCCCTGACCTTGATGTCGGTCGCGTTCAACGGAATGTTGCCGACCGTGCGCGACAGGCCGCCGCTGATGTCGAACGATTCGCTGTGGGTCTTGTCGCCGACCTTGTAGCTCAGGTCGACCGCGACGATGTAGGTGGTGCCGACCTTGCTGTTGAAGAAGATCTCGAACCCGCCGATCTTGCTGACCCAGTTCGGGATCAGCAGCTTGCCTTCGAACGAAGCGAAGGTGTACGCGATCGGCACCGGCCCCGACGCCACCGTGTTGGCGTGATCCGGCCACAGGTGCTTGTCGATGCTCTTGGCCTTGCGCACCGACGTGAACGAGCCCTTGGCGGTCGCGCCGCCGAGCATTTCATGCACCGCGCTGGCGCGGCCGGCGATCGCGAACGCCGAGTCCTTCGACTGCGAACCCACGTTGAGGCCGCTGTTGGCGTACAGCACGCCGGTGATCACGCCGAAGCCCTGGGCGATCTCGCCGTTGCCGCCGAAGCCCACGCCGGCCGCCTGCTGGGCCAGCCAGGCCTGGTTCTTCTCGACCTGGGTCAGCTCTTCCAGATAGGCCTCTTCGCGCAAGGAGAATTCCGACGCGATCGAACCGACCTGCGACATCGACCAGCTGACCTCGACCCCGGCCTCGCCCTTGACGCCGGTTTCGGGATCGGTGACTTCACCGCTGATGTCGGCCTTGGCCTCGGTGCGCGAGACGTTTTCCGACAGCAGCTGCCAGGAGTTGGACACCGGCAGGCGCTTGACCTTGAGGTTCGGCAAGCTCTCGGCCACCAGGCGGAAGTCGCCCGAGTTCGGGTCGACGATGCCGATCGCGCCGGGCTGAACCTGCGCGTTGAGCGCCCAATTGCCCCAATAGGCCGGGCGGCTGCGCCGGATCAGTTCGGAAAAAGATCGGTTCCACTTCTCGTTCATTACTCGCTCCTGTCATGTTGATTGGACTTGCGAGCTACACAAACGAACCGACCGCGAAACTGTGAGCCACGCGACCCGCGGACCATGCGCCACCGTCCGGCCCGGCAGCGGCTATGATGCGGCGTCACTCGGGGAGAGCATTCGATGAGCCTGGTCGCGAAGATCCTGCGGCACAAATCGGTTGAACAATTGCAGGCGGAGGCCGGCAAGCGCTCGGACTTCCGCCGCGTGCTGGGGCTGTGGCAGCTCACCGCGATCGGCATCGGCGGCATCATCGGCGTGGGCGTGTTCGTGCTCGCCGGCCAGCAGGCCGCGGAGAACGCCGGTCCGGCGGTCGCGCTGGCGTTCCTGATCGCCGGCATCGCCAGCGCCGCCGCGGCGCTGTGCTACGCCGAGTTCGCCGGGATGATCCCGGTCACCGGCAGCGCCTACACCTACAGCTACGCGACCCTGGGCGAGCTCGCGGCCTGGCTGATCGGCTGGGATCTGTTACTGGAATACGCCTTGATCGTCGCGGTGGTGGCGATCGGCTGGTCGGGCTATGTGCAGGTCCTGCTCGAAGGCGTCGGCATCCATCTGCCGGTGTGGGCGCAAGGCGCGATCGGCACCGGCGAAGGCCGCGTGTTCAACGTGATCGCCGCCGGCGTGACTCTGGCGGTCTCAGCGCTGCTGGTGTTCCGCACCGAGTGGGGCGCGCGCTTCAACACCATCATCGTGGCGATCAAGATCCTCGCGGTGCTGCTGGTGATCGGCGTGGGCGTGTTCTACATCAACACCGCCAACTGGACGCCGTTCATTCCCGAGCGCGTGATCGATGCGAACGGCGTGGGCCACTTCGGCTTCGCCGGCGTCGGCACCGCCGCGGCGGTGGTGTTCTTCGCGGTGTTCGGCTACGACACCCTGACCACCGCGGCCGAGGAGTCCAGGAACCCGCAACGCGATCTGCCGCGCGCGGTGCTGCTGTCGCTGGGCGTGTCGATGGCGCTGTACCTGGCGGTGTCGCTGGTGCTGACCGGCATCGCCCACTACTCCACCCTCGGCGGCGACGCGCCGGTGTCGGACGCCTTCGCCGCGCTCGGCCTGCCGTGGGTCGCCAAGGCGATCGCGTTCTCGGCGGTGATCGGCATCGCCAGCGTGTTGTTCGCCTTCATGCTGGGCGCGGCGCGTATCTGGTTCTCGCTGTCGCGCGACGGCCTGCTGCCGGTCTGGTTCGCCAAGATTCATCCGAAGTACGGCACTCCGCACCGCCCGACCATCGTGCTGGGCGTGTTCACCGCGCTGGTCGCCGGCTTCCTGCCGATCGGCGAGGTCGCCAAGCTGGTCAACATCGGCGTGCTGTCGGCCTTCATCGTCATCTGCGCGTCGGTGTGGGTGCTGCGCGTGCGCAAGCCGGACCTGTTCCGTTCGTTCCGCACCCCGCTGGTGCCGCTGATCCCGATCATCGGCATCGGCTTCTCGATCTGGCTGCTGTCCGAACTCGCGGCGATCACTTGGCTGATCTTCCTGATCTGGCTGAGCCTGGGGCTGCTGGTGTATTTCGGTTATGGCATTCGCCATTCGAAGCTGGCGCAGGAGTGATTGAGCAGGAGTGAGTGGAGAGGAGTGAGTAGTGAGTAAAAGCGCTTTTACTCGTTTCTCACTCCTCTTCGCTTGCTCCCGCCGAAACGCGAGGCCAGGAACGAGTAAGACGCATGCCTTTACTCGTTCCTCACTTCTCTGCACTCGTTTTCCGTCGCGCGTCTCAGCGCGGCGCGACATACCCACCCGGCACGCCCTCGGGCGACAGCACCACCTGCCATAGCTGCGCATGGCGGCTGCGGAACGTCGCCATCGACGCGGCCAGGTAGAACCGCCACATGCGCCGGAAGCGTTCGTCGTACCGCGCATCCAGGTGGCTCCAGGCCGCTTCGACGTTGTCGCGCCAGGCCTGCAGGGTCAGGTCGTAGTCGGTGCTGAAGTTATGCCAGTCCTCGATCACGAAGCGGCCTTCGACCTGCTCGGCGATCTGCTGGGCCGACGGCAGCATCGAATTGGGGAAGATGTATTTGGCGATCCACGGGTCGGTGTGGGTCACCGATTTATTGCCGCCGATGGTGTGCAGCAGGAACAGGCCGCCGTCGTCGCTGTCGCGGTCCAGGCAGCGCAGGGCGACGTCGAAATAGGTCGCGTAGTTCTTGTAGCCGACGTGCTCGAACATGCCGAGCGAAAAGATCCGGTCGAAGCGTTCGTCGGCGTGGTGGCCGGTGAGGTCGCGGTAATCCTGCAGGCGGAATTCGATCGGCAGGCCCTGGCACAGCTCGCGGGCGAACTCGGCCTGTTCGCGCGACACGGTCACGCCGACGCCGACGATGCCGTAACGCTCGGCGGCGAACTTCAAGGCCTCGCCCCAGCCGCTGCCGATGTCGAGCACGCGCATGCCGGGCTTCAGGCCTAGCTTGCGGCAGACCAGGTCGAGCTTGGTTTCCTGGGCCGAGTCCAGGTCCGGCAACGGCCGGCCGTCGCGGTCGCGCCAATAGCCGCAGCTGTAGACCAGGCGCTTGCCGAGCATGGCCCGATAGAGATCGTTGCCGAGATCGTAATGGCGCTCGCCGACGGTGAAGCTGCGGCGATGGCTCTGCAGATTGATCAGGTGCGCGCGCAGGCCGTCGAGGATCGCGGCCCAGCCGTGCACCTGCTCGTCGACGTGGGCGCGCAGCAGCCGCACCAGCATCCCGTCGAGCGAGGCCGCATGCCAGCTGCCGTCCATATAGGTTTCGCCCAGGCCGAGCGAGCCCTGCGCGATCACCCGCGCATAGAACTCCTCGTCTTCGACCTGGATATCCCATGGCCGGTCGCCGCCGATGCGCACATCGGCCAGCGCCAGCAAGCCTTCGACTCGTTTACGCAGCGACGCAACGGACATCACGGCCTCGTTCGGCGTAGTGGGCTCGGTGGGTCAACGCTCCGCGGCGGCTTGCGTGAAGCGGCTTGGGTGACATCGCGCGGCGCGCCGGCGCTCATCCTGAGACGGTTTGTCGGGCGGTTCGCCCGGATCGCGCGGCTGCACCGCGCTTGCCGGCACGATAGCAAACCGGGTGGCGCGCGATGTGCCGGATCGCGCTGTTTGGGCTGAACGCTGAGTTGCGTGGGAGGCGTGTTGCGCAGCGTCGGTACGGGGCTGGTGTCTGAGCCGGTTCGAGACCGATGGCGGTGTCGCGGTGGATGAAGTGTCGCGGTCGCGGCTCGTGACCGAAGGAAATCCAGTAGGACGCCGCTCCTGCAGGGAGGCCATGGCGGCTCTCCCTCTCCCGTTCACGGGAGAGGGCCGGGGTGAGGGCCGCTCAAACCCCGCCGACGAACAAGGCCCGATACTCCGGCGCCACATGCGGCAGCAGCACCGCCGCCGGCACTTCGACCATCTGGGTGCCGTCCGAGTACGGCCCGACTTCGTACGGCGCGAACACGAACTTCAAGCCGCTGAGCTTGCCGTCGGCGGCCTTGATCGGCTCGAACATGGCGAAGTTGGCCGCGTCGGCGCCGGTGCCGTCGTCGATCATGCGCGCGCCGGTCTCCATCTGCTCGGCGCGCACCGCAGGCTCCGGATCGTCGGCGTCGATGCGCTGCGACAACGCCGAATGCAGTTGTTCGCGCACATAGCGCGAGATCGCGTCCCAACCGGCCTTCTGCGGGACCAGTTCGTTAGCCTTGAGCAGCTTATTCTGCTTGGGCAGCCAGACGAAGCGCGCGATCAGCGGCGCGGCATGGGCGCCACCCGTGTAGCTGCTGCCGTCGGCGGACACCGCGACCATCTCGGGCGAATCGAGCACGTCGTTGAACGTCAGCGACAGTTCGTACGGCGAGGGGTTTTCCTTGGCGGTGCGCCCGCCGGCCGATTCGACCAGTTCGGCGCGCGCGCCGTCGGCGAAGCGCTTGAGCTCGCGCGCCAGGCCCGGGTATTTGGCCGCCTGGGTGTCGTAGGTGATGCCGACCACGTAATTGGGCGTGGTCTCGACCACTTCCTTGAGCTCGACCGCGCCGTCGTCGGTCGCGACCGGCGCCGGCAGCGTCGTCGCGGGGTTGGCCGGCGCGTTGGCGGCCGGCGGCGGCGTGGCTTCCTTCTTGCAGGCCGCCAGGGCCAGGGCAAGCAGACAGACGGCGGTGACGCGCTTCATGCAGCAATCCTTTTGACTGACGTCCATGGATGTTTCGCGCGACATTATCGCGCAAAGCGTGACGCCGACATCTAGATCGCCGAGCGAATTCGATCAGTTCAAACGCAGGCGCGCGCCGGTTGTGTGCCGGTTCACCACTCGGTGCGGTGCGGCAGCAGCCCCTGCAGTTCCGGATCGGTCAGATTGCGCCACTGGCCGGGCTTGAGGTGGCCGAGCTTGACGTTGCCGATGCGCGCGCGCAGCAGCTGCTTGACCCGGAAACCGAAGTGCGAGGCCATCAGCCGGATCTGCCGGTTGAGGCCCTGCACCAGCACGATCCGGAAACCGAAGCGGCCGAGCTTGCCGGTCTTGCACGGCAAGGTGGTCTGGCCGTGGATCGGCACGCCGCGGGCCATGCCGCGCAGGAATTCGGGGGTGACCTCGTGGTTCACCGCGACCAGGTATTCCTTTTCCAGCTTGTTCTCGGCGCGCAGGATCTCGTTGACGATGTCGCCGTTGCTGGTCAGCAGGATCAGGCCCTCGGAGTCCTTGTCGAGGCGGCCGATCGGGAAGATGCGGCGGTCGTGGCCGACGAAATCGACGATGTTGTCCTTGACCCCGGACTCGGTGGTGCAGACCACGCCGACCGGCTTGTTCAGGGCGATGTAGACATGCTGGCGCTTGCCCTTGACCGCGACGCGGGCGCGCACGATCTCGCCGTCGATGCGGACCTCGTCGCCCTCGCCGACCTCACTGCCGACCCGGCCGCGGATGCCGTTGACGGTGACCCGGCCTTCGGCGATCAGCCCGTCGGCCTCGCGGCGCGAGCAGAAACCGGTGTCGCTGATGTGTTTGTTCAGACGCATGAGGCAAGCATGCCGGAAAACCGGCTGGCGGGTGGCGAGGGGCGCGTAGGCTGGCACAGACGCCGCGGATTGGCGAGCGCGGCGGCTTGCGCCGAGGCGTCGGGGCGTTGTCCGATTCAGCAAACGCCGTGGCCGCGGGCACCGCCCTGCCCGCTCGCGACGCCCTGACCCGAAGCATTCACCCTTTGAAAAAGGGGGCCAGGGGGGATTTGCTCTTAGCTTCGGGTCGCGGCGCAATGCGCCTAAAGCAAATCCCCCGCGCTGAGGCACTGCGCAACCTCGATTGCCATCGGGCGCTCGCCCCCTTTTTCAAAGTGGGCGACGGTTACCGCGCTTGGGCGCGGCCAGATCAAGCGCCGCAATTTTCAGATGGAAGAGCCCGGATCAGCGACGTTCGCAGAACGCGTCTCCAAGACAGCCCCGCCGAGCCGAAGCTCTACGCCAACAGCTGCGAATACTCCGGATGCCGCTCGGCCCAGGCGGCGGCGTACGAGCAGGCCGGACGCACCTTGTAGCCGTTGCCGCGCGCGTATTCGAACGCGGCCTTGACCAGGTCGCTGGCGATCCCGCGGCCGCCGATCGCCTCGGGCACGCCGGTGTGGGTGATGACGAGTTGGTCGTCGCGGATCTGGTATTCGAGCAGGGCCTGCACGCCGTCGACGAGGACGGTGAAGCGCTGTTGCCGGGATTCGTGTTGTACGGAAGCGGTCATCGGACGGTCCTGTGCGGTAAGGAAACGGCGAAACGCGCGGATGTCGGGCTGATCGCGGGCGGCGAAGTCCGCATGCGTGTCGCGTCGCCGTGAGGCCGCGACGCCCGCGGGCATCGCGCCATCGGGCATCGCTACAAAGGCGGCGAAACCAGCATGTACCGGGTATCGCGCCAGAGACTGCGAAGCCCGCGGGCATCGGGCTTCGCCATGGCGAAAGCCGCAGTCGCCGGGATCGCCGCGAGGCGACGATCCCGGCCGCACGGCTTACCCGCGATTGTCGCGCTTGCCCTGGTTGTGACGGTCCTGAGTGCTGTTGGAACCCTGGATCGCGTCCATCCGGCTCTCGGCGGCATGCAGCTCGCCGGCCTTCTGCGCGGCGCTATCGGACTGCGGACCGGGCTGCGGGACGTGACCGCCATGGCCGCCGTCGAGCTGCTGCCAGGGCTGCGGCGTGCGCGCCTGTTCCTGCTTGGCTTCGAGCAGGCGACGGGTGTTTTCCAGCGCCTGCTCGGGGCTGATGTGGCCCTCGCGCTCGCTCCGGCCTGCGTCGCCTTCGCCTGCATCGCCTTCGCCGGAATCTTCATCGTCGGAATCGTCGCTCGACGCGGCCGGCACGGCCTCGTCGGCGGCGTCGCTGGCGGCTTCGTCTTCGCGCGGCGGCGTGGCGGTGTCGCGCTCGGACGCCGCAGTCTCGGCCTCGACCGCGGTTTCAGCGGCGCCCTGCGCGGCGACGCTGCCGGCGGCGCCGGTCGACTGGCTGACGCGGCCCTGGTGACGTTCGGATTGCAACGCGGGCGCGGCGGCTTCGCCGGCCGATGCGGCGGCGACCAGCGAACCGGCCGGCACGGTCGACGGCGCTTCCGCGCTCGGCGCGGGCGCGGGCTTGGCCTTGGGCTTGCGTTCGGCCTTGGGCTTCGCCGCGACCGGCGCCTTCGCCTCGACCGGCGCTTGAGCGTCCGGCGCCGCGGTCACGGTAGCGGCCTCCGGCTTGGAGGCTGCGCTCTTGGGCGCGGCCTTCGGCTTGGACGTCGATTCGGAGGTCGACTCGGACTTGGGCGCAGCGATGGCCGGCGTCGCGGCTTTCGGCGCGGACTCGGCGGCCGGCGCACTCGCGCGTTGCGGCTTGGACGGCGCGGCCGGCTTGGGCGCGCTCGCCGTCTGCGGCTTCGCCGCGGCCGGGGTTGCCGCCGGCTTGCCCGCAGGCTTCGTTGCGGTTTGTTTCGACTCGGTTTGTTTCGGCGCGGCTTGCTTGGCGACGACAGGCTTGGACGCGGGCTGCTTGGACACCGCCTGCTTCGAAGCCGCCGGCTTGCTTACCGGCGCAGCAGACTTCTTGGCCGCCGCGGGCTTGGCCGAGGCGCGCGTGTCAGCCGCCTGCTTGGCGAGCATCGGCTTCGCTGCGGACTTGCCAGCGACGACAGGCTTCGCGGCGCGAACCGTCTTCTGCGGCGCGATCTGCTTGCTCACCGGCTTCTTGCTTGCGATCGGCTTGCTGACGAGCTTGTTCGCGGCCTTACCGCCGCTGGCCTTGTGCGGCGCGACTTTCTTCGCGGTCGCCTTGCTCGGCGCGGCCTTTTTCACCGCGATCTTTTTCGATGCGGGCTTCTTGGCGACCACCTTCTTGGCGGCGGCCTTGCTCGAAGCGACTGTCTTGCCGATCCCCTTCTTGCCCTGCGCGGCCTTCTTGGCGACGACCTTCTTGGCTACGACCTTCTTGCCCACAACCTTCTTGGGCGCGGTCTTCTTGCTGGCCGCGGCCTTGCCGACGACGGATTTCTTACCCGGCGCCTGCTTCGCCACGGCCTTTTTAGCGGTGATTTTCTTGCTCGCGGCCTTCTTGCCGACCGCCTTGGCGACGGCCTTCTTGAGCGCCGGCTTGCTCGCGGCTTTCTTCGCCACGGCCTTCTTGGTCACGGCTTTCTTGCCCGCGGCCTTCGCCACGGTCTTCTTGCTCGCGGCCTTGCCGGCGGCGCTGCGCGCGGTCTTGCCGACCGTGGCGCGCTTGCTCGTGGATGCCGCGGATTTGCTTACTGACTTGGCTACTGACTTGCCGGTTTTCTTGGTCGCCATACTTCACTCCTCATCGAGTCTTACGAATGCGCGAATGATAGCGGCTGCCCCCATCAACACATCAGCCTGCGTGCGTACGCAGTGTCGTGTTAGCACGCATCACCTTCATGGCGGGTGAGCGACGGTGAGAGTCGCCGCATCGCGTCACGCGCCTGATCCTGGCCGACCGCTGTTGACGCCGTGCGTCACTTCGGCCCCTCGAAAACCGCCGAAACGGCTGGCATGAAAGATGCGTAGAACTGTGAGTAAGTCCACATGGAAACAGAGAAGGGGATTCCAGATGGCTCGCCACATCGACCAATACAGCGACAACGTCCATTCCCAGGCGGTGATCGCCCGTCTTTACGACATCGCCCGCAACGGCGACACCGATGGCAGCGAACTGCGCGAACTCGACGCCGAGATCCAGGCCGGCCTCGCCGCCGCCTACGGCGAAAGCGAACCGCTCCCCGAGCACTCGATGGCGGCCTGAGCCGCTCGAACCGGCCCGCATGCGCCGCGACAGCGCGCAGCACGAAAAACGGCGGCCCATGGCCGCCGTTTTCGCATTCAAGACATCACCCGGCGCGGCGGCCGTGACCGCAGGCCTCAGCCGAAGAAGCTCGGCAGGCTCGGACTGGCCAGCTTCTGCAGGAACAACAGCCCCATGCGCGGCTCCATCAGCAGCATGAACAGCAGCCCGTAGATCGCGCCGGACAGATGCGCGCTGTGGTTGATGTTGTCGCCGCCGCGCTTGTCCATCCAGTACGAATAGGCGACGTAGGCGATCGCGTAGACCACCGCCGGCACCGGGATCACGAACACGATGATCCAGCTCCACGGCGACACCAGTACGAACGCGAACAGCACCGCCGAGACCGCGCCGGACGCGCCCAGGCTGACGTAGCCGCTGTCCTTGCGGTGGCGCAGATAGCTGGGCAGGATCGCGACCACGATCGCCGACAGGTAGAAGAAGACGAACACCACCGGCCCGACCAGCTGGCTGAACACGCTCTCGACCGCGCGGCCGAAGAAATACAGCGTGATCATGTTGAACAGCAGATGCATCCAGTCGGCATGCACGAACCCGTGGGTCAGCAGGCGGTCGTACTGACGCAGCCGCTCCACGCCCGGGGGCCACAGCACCAGGCGTTCGTACAGGCGACGTTTCTCGAACGCCTGCCACGACACCAGCACGGTCACGGCGATCAGGACATAGGTGATCATGGTCGGGTCGGGCTCTTGTTATCGGATCGGGGCATCAAGCGTGGACGGCGGTATTCAGACCGCGCGGTAATGGTCCTGCATCGGGTAACTGCGCGCGTACAGGCCGAACGCCGCCGCGGCGACGAAGGCGAAGCCGGCGAAGAAGAACATCAGGAACGCGTTCTCGCTCAGGCCGGTGGCGGCGATATGGCCGATCACCGTCTCGTTGCGCACCGCCGCGTTGGTCAGCATCACCCACAGGTTGCCGAAGGTGCTGGTGAGGTACCACATGGCCATGATCACGCCCTTCATCGCCGGCGGCGCCTGGCTGTAGGCGAACTCCAGCGCGGTCGCCGACACCAGAACCTCGCCGAGGGTCAGCAGGATATAGGGAAGGATCTGCCATGCCAGCGACATGGGGTGGCCGGCGTCCATATACAACTGCAGCACCGCGGCGATCACCCACGACAGGCCGGCCATGACGATGCCGAAGCCCATGCGCCGCAGCGGCGTGGGGTTCAGGCCGATCCGGCGCAGCGCCGGGTACAGCAGCAGGTTGTTGAACGGGATCAGCAGCATCACCAGCAAGGGATTGATCGCCTGCATCTGCGAGGCCGCCGCGCGCGCGCCGCCTTCGCCGGAGATCAGCCAGGTCGGCCACCACCACAGGTCGGTCGGCACCACCATCTTCTGGCCCTGCAGCACCCAGGTCGACGCCTTCTGGTCGAACAACGACCAGAACGGGGTGACGAAGGCGAACACGATCAGGATGCGCAGCACCGCGCGCACGCCGTCGACCGCGGCGTCGGGGTGCTTGCCGCGGGCGCGGTCGAGTTGCAGCGAGATGCCGTAGCCGCCGAAACCGATCAGCAGGCCCAGCGCCAGACAGGCGCTTTTGACGAAGCCCATCGCCGGCAGCACGGTCAGCGACAGCGCCGCCACCGCCAGCACCACGCCGAGCGCGGCCACGATCACGCCCGGATTGCCCTGCCCCGGCGCCTGGGTGGTCAGCGCGGTGCGGGCGACGTTGAAGAACGAATCCGGATCGGGCGCGTAACGGGTCGGCGGCACCCGCACATAACGATTGCGGCCCAGCCAGAAGATGAAGGTGGCCAGGAACATCAGCGCGCCGGGAATGCCGAACGCGACGCTGGGACCGTATTCGCGCAGGAAGATCGGCATCAGCAGGGACGCGAACAGCGAGCCGAAGTTGATCGTCCAGTAGAACGCATCGAAGACCAGCTTGGCCTTGTGCTTGTTGCTCTGGTCGAACTGGTCGCCGCAGAACGACACCACCAGCGGTTTTATCCCGCCGGCGCCGAACGCGATCAAAAATAATCCGGTGTAGAAACCGGTCTGGTTGTGCTCGAACAGCGCCAGGCAAGCGTGGCCGGCGCAGTAGATCAGCGAGAACCAGATGACGGTGTTGTACTTGCCGAAATAGCGGTCGGCCAGCCAGCCGCCGAGCAACGGGAAGAAGTAGGTGCCGATCATGAAACTGTGGAACACCTCCTTGGCCAGGTGCTCGCGCTCGGCCAGGTCGGAGGTGGACGCCAGCAGCAAGGTCCCGACCAGGAACGAGGTCAGGATGTTGCGCATGCCGTAGAAACTGAAGCGTTCGGCCGCCTCGTTGCCGATGATGAAACCGATCTGGCGGGGCATGCGGCCCTGCGAATCGACGGTGGCGGTGGCGGCTTGGCTCATCTAGGGTCCTCGGCGGTCGGTCGGGGGCGGTCGCGCGCGTCGTCACGGGCGCGGCCTGGAGCCATCGCGGCATCGCCCCGCGCAAGGCGCGGACGCAACAGGGCCGGGGCGGTCCAGCCCGACAGCCTAACCGATCGGCCGCGCGCCCGGCTTGGCCCGGGCAGGCGCCAGGGCGAGCCGCCCATTCAGCCGATCAGATCGCCGGCTCGCCGATCTGCAGTTCGTATTCGAAGTTCTGGATCATCCGGCCGAAGTCCGCGTCGCCGTCGTTGCCGTAGTTGGCGCCGATCACCAGATGGTGCTTGCCCGGCGCCAGCGGCGGCAACAGCAGCCAGTAGCCGTCGGCGGCGGCGTGATAGGGGCCGGGATGCTTGCGGTCTTCTTCGTCGCCCTCGGGAAAGGGATCGAAACAGCGCGAGGTCAGCCGCGCGGGCCGCGGCAGCGCCTTGCCGTCGAGCACGACCACCGCGCTGACCAGGGCGTCGTTGTTGACCATGACCTGCGCCTTGACCTGATCGCAACTGTGCGCGTACTCGCCGATACGCGGCGCATGGAAGTACATATTGATGACCGGCACCAGCAGGTGCTTGCCCGCCGGCACCTGACAGCGACGCCGGACCTCGGAGCGGCCGTCGGTGCCGGCCAGGAACCAGACCGGGCCGTCTTCGTCCTGGCCCAAGGCGCAACGGCTGCCGTCGGGGTCCTGATACGGCCGCTGGCCATCGTCGAAGCTGTGAGCCCAGCGCCACCAGCGCACGGTCCATTCGGCCGGGCTCAGGCCGCCGACTTTGGTGCCGATTGAAGCCGCGCCGGCCTTCGCGGGCGCCACTTTGGTGGCCGTGCCGGCCGCGACCGCCATCGGCAGGCTTGCCGCGCACACGATCGCCACGGTGATCGCGAATGCGGCCGCCCGACGCCTGAGACCGCCGTCGCGCGGCGTCGTCGTGACGTTCGCACGCGATGACGCAGCGGTCGTCTTCTTCATAGCCATCCGATCCTCGCCCCTGCTCATGCGCAACCAACCAGGCATCCGCGCCCCGCTCACGCCCATTCGCTCAAGCCTTCGCGCTGATACAGCGTGGCGAACCCCGGACGCGCCTTCATGCGCCGGGCGAACGCGCCCAGATGCGGCCAGTCGTGCGCCGGCCGGGGCATCTTGCGGGTCCAGCGCATCAGCATGGTCAGGTAGAAATCGGCGACGCTCAGGCGCTCGCCGAGCAGGTAGGGGCCGTGCTGCGCCAGTTGCGCGTCGAGCCGCTCGCAGGCGGCCTCGATCCGCGCCTGCGCGCCGAGCCGCACCGCCTCGTCGTCGGCCTGCAGATCGGAGGGATACCACCACAACCGCAGCGGCGCCTGCAGGGTGTTGGTCAGGTTGAACATCCACTGGTTGTACTGCGCGCGCTGCGGATCGGCGACGCCCGGCGCCAAACCGGCCTCGGGATGGCGATCGGCCAGGTACATCGCCAACGCCGCGGCCTCGTAGCGCGGCTCGCCGTCGACGATCAGGGTCGGCACCACGCCGTTGGGATTGAGCGCCAGGTACTCGGCGCGCTTGTGATCGCGCGCGTCGATGTCGACCTCGCGCAGTTCGTGGGCCAGATCCATCTCGATCAGCAACCAGTGCACCACGAGGCTGGCGGTGCCGGGTGAGTAATACAAAGCGTACATGCGGGGCCGTCCGGACGATTCGAAGCGCGAGGCGATGCGCAAGTCTAGGCGATCGCCGGCGGCGCGGCAGCGAGGCGATGCGCTATCGCGGTATGACTGCTGTCACCCGTTGGCAGCAGCGCTGATGCTGCACAGGCGCGGCGAGGCGCGATCCCGTAAATTAGCCCACGCCGCGCGCCCGTCGCCGACCGCGCGCATGCCCTCGCTCAGGAACCGCTGCCATGTCGCCACGCCTGCCCCGTCTGCTGCTGATCGCCGGCCTTAGCCTGATGATCGCCGGCTGCGATTCGATCAACCGCGCATTCGAATACGCCTCGCGTCCGGCCGACGACAAGCCCGCGCAGACGCCGCCGCCCACCGACAACGTGGCCCCGCCCGACCGCTCGACGCCGGTCGCGCAACACCCGGCCGCGCGGAACACGGGCGGGCAAAGCGGCGTTGCGTCCGCACCGACGCGGACGGCCGCCGACGCGCGCCGCGCGACGCCGCCACGCGGCTCCGAACCGGTGGTGCCGATCGTCCCGATCGTCCCGATCGAACCGCCCGACACCCGACCCGGCGGCGAAGCCGGGCTCGCGCTTGGCGTGCGCGAGGGCTATCTGCGCGAGGCGCGCAACAGCGACAGGAACGAATGGCTGGTCACCCAGAAACCCGGCGACGCGCGTGGCGATTCGTCCGCGTTCGCGATGCACAACGCCTACGTGGTGCTTAAGCCGTATCGCATCCCGAGCGGCCTGTACGGCGCGCATGCAGCCAAGTTCTACGTGCCGCGCGGGGTGCCGCGTCCGACCGGCGAACTCGGCCCCTCGGTGATCTACGACTTCAACACCCGCACCTGCGCCGGCCTGACCTGCAATCTCGATTGATCGATCCCCTTTCCGCTCGCTGGATGTCCGCAATGACCCACACCCGCTCGCCGCTGTCCCTCGCCACGCCGCACGCCACCGCCGCGCTGTGTCTCGCGCTGACCACCGCGCTCATCGCGCCCGTCGCCACCGCCGCCGCGCCGCAGGCGCTGAGCACCGTGTCCGAGCGCAGCGGTTTCGTGAAGACCGGCCGCTACGACGAAGTCGTGGCGCTGTGCAAGGCGTTCGCCCAGCGCTATCCCGACGCGGTGCGCTGCGAGGATTTCGGCACCACGCCCGAAGGCCGGCCGATGAAGATGCTGATCGCGACCCGCAGCGGCGCGTTCACCCCGCAACAGGCGCAGGCGAAACAGTTGCCGGTGACGCTGATCCAGGGCGGCATCCATTCGGGCGAAATCGACGGCAAGGACGCGGGCTTCCTGGCCCTGCGCCAGATCCTCGACGGCGAAGCGGCGAAGGACGCGCTGGACAAGCAGGTGCTGCTGTTCGTGCCGGTGTTCAACATCGACGGCCACGAACGCTTCGGCCGCTGGAACCGTCCCAACCAGCGCGGCCCGGAGGAAATGGGCTGGCGCACCACCGCGCAGAACTACAACCTCAACCGCGATTATCTCAAGGCCGATGCGCCCGAAATGCAGGCCATGCTCAAGCTGGTCGAACGCTGGGACCCGCTGGCCTACGTCGACCTGCACGTCACCGACGGCGCCAAGTTCGAACACGACGTCTCGATCCAGGTCGAGCCGGTGCATGCCGGCGACGAAGCGCTGCGCGCGGCCGGCACCGCATGGCGCGACGGCGTGATCGAACGCTTGTCGACCCAGGGCTCGCTGCCGTTGTCGTACTACCCCTCGTTCGTCGAATCCGACGATCCGACTTCCGGCTTCGAGGACAGCGTGCCGCCGCCGCGTTTCTCGCACGGCTATTTCCTGCTGCGCAATCGCCTGGCCATGCTGGTCGAAACCCATTCGTGGAAGGACTACCCGACCCGCGTGCGGATCACCCGCAACACCATCGTCGACCTGCTCGAACTGATCGCCGCCAACGGCGCGCAGTGGCGCGAACAGGCGCTCGCCGCCGACAAGCGCGCGCAGTCGCTGGGCGGCCAGCCGGTCGCGCTGGACTACAAGGCCAGCGACAAGACCCGCACCGTCGCGTTCCGCGGTTACGCCTACACGCGCACGCCGTCGGACGTGTCCGGCGCGTTGATGACCCGTTACGACGAAACCAAGCCGCAGATCTGGAACATCCCGCTGAAGTACGACATCCAGCCCAGCCGCGTGGTCGACGCGCCGCGAGGCGGCTATCTGGTGCCGGCCGCGCAAGCGGCCTGGGTCGCTACCAAGCTCGATCAACACGGGGTGAGCTATCGCCGCCTCGATCACGCGCTCAAGCAAGCGCCGGTGCAGAGCTTCCGCGCCGACAAGGCCGAATTCGCCGCGACCTCGGTCGAAGGCCATCAGCGCGCGACCTTGACCGGCGCGTGGAAATCCGAACCGCAGGACCTGGTCGCCGGCGCGCTGTTCGTGCCGATCGCCCAGCCCAAGGCGCGACTGGCGATGGCGATCCTGGAACCGCTGGCGCCCGATTCGCTGGCCGCATGGGGCGAGTTCAACAACGCCTTCGAACGCAAGGAATACATGGAGGACTACGTCGCCGAGGACGTGGCCCGCGAGATGCTCAAGGACCCGAAGGTCAAGGCCGAATTCGACGCCAAACTGCAAGATCCGGCTTTCGCCAAGAGTCCGCAGCAGCGTCTGGATTTCTTCTATCGCAAGCATTCGGCGTGGGATACGCGTTACAACCAGTATCCGGTGCTGCGTATAGAGTCGGTTCCGCGCTGAGGTCGGTGCAACGCTGAAATCGCTGTCGCGCCGATTTTTGCGCGGCGAACGCGGCATGCCCTGAACGCGCGAAGCTCCGGCTTCGCGCGTTTTTCTTTGCGTAACGACACAACACAGCCGCGGCCTGTGCAAGCGGCGCGCCACGGGATCCGATTCGATCGCGGTGGCGATCGCGACCTCATGCCGTCGAGGCAAGCCACGTTTCGCGGTCGCGGCTCGCGCCGCTCCTACAGTCGCCTTCGTTCAATGAAGTCCCCCCTGTAGGAGCGGCGTGAGCCGCGACCGCGAAACCCCGCCGACGACAAACCTCCCCGCCACATCGCGCAACCCGCAAACATCGCCCTACACGCCGCCCGACACCCCTCGCGTTATCCTGCCCCAGCGTCCCGACCACCGAGAGCCACCGCATGCATTCGCGCCTGATCCCGCTGTGTACCCTGCCCGCGCTGCTGCTCGCTGCCTGCGCCGATAAAACCCCATCGACCGCAGCGCCGAAACCCGCCACCGCGGCCCCCGTAGCATCCGGCTTGGCCCTGCGCGCTATCGGCACCGAGCCTGGCTGGGTCGCCGAAGTCAACGCCGGCGCGCAACCGAAGATCTCGCTGCAGCTCGATTACGGCCAGCGCCAGCTCGAGGTTCCCCAGGCCACGGTGATCGAGGAAAGCAACGGCTTCGCCGGCGACACCCGCGACGGCACCGCGGTCTCGCTGACCTACAAGCGCGAACAATGCAGCGACGGCATGAGCGATCGCGATTACCCGGCCAGCGTGATCCTGCAAGTCGGCGATCAGCAATACCTGGGCTGCGCGGAGTTTCCTTCGCCATGAACCCGATCGGATCCAGACGCACGACGACCAGCGCCACGCGACAGCTGGCCCGCACCACGCTGGCCGCGACGTTGTTCGCATTCGCCGCTTTCGCGATGGCCGCGCCGCCGTCGCAATCTCCGCCGCCGAGCGAGGACCCGGGCGCGCAAATCGGCGTGCTGACCCTCAACCTATGGCACGACAAGGGCGACTGGCCGAAACGCCGCGCGCTGATCGTCGAGGAAATCCAGCGCCTGAAACCCGACCTGATCGCGCTGCAGGAAGTGCTGCAGCGTCCAGGCCTGCGCAATCAGGCCGAGGATCTCGCCGAAGCGATCGGTTACCAAGTGCGCTTCGTGTCGGTCGATCCGCCACAGGCCGAGCGCCGCTACGGCAATGCGATCCTGTCCAAACAACCGACCATGACGCGCGACATGCGCAAGCTCGAACCCTTGAGCGATTACCGCACCGCCGCGTATGCGCGGTTCGTATTCGATACGATGCATAACGGCGTGGCGTTCTACGCCACTCATCTGCATAACGAGCGCGACGGCGGCGCGATCCGCCAGCGTCAGATCGCCAGTCTGCTCGACTTCATCGACGGCACCAGCCCGCCGCACGATACCCTCGACGGCACCCGCCCCCCGAGCGAGGTCATCATCGCCGGCGATTTCAACAGCGATGCCGATTCGCCCGAACTCAAGGCGCTCGCCGCGCGCTATCGCGATGCCTACGCACAGGCGCACCCCGACCTCGCCAAGGATGCGGCGCGCAGCACCACGCTCAACCCGGCCTATCTGCCCGCGCAGCGCATAGACCATATTTTCTATGATCCGGCGGGTTTCGATCTGCTCGAAGCGCGCATCGTCCTGAATCAGGCGCGCGACGGAATCTGGGCGTCGGACCATTTCGGACTGTACGTCCGGCTGCGCCCGATTTCGGGCTTCAGCTCACTTCGTCACCGAACTGACATATCGCCGCCCTAGCGTGGCGGGCTCCCCCGTTGCGCCTGGAGCCCCGCATGATCCGTTCCGTTCTCACCGCCGTGCTGCTCGCCTGCGCCGCGCCCGCGTTCGCCGGCCACGCGTCCGCCGCGCAGTGGACCCTGACCGATATCGAAGAAACGCCGGCGACCACGCGCGACGCGGTGCGTCTGCCGCCGGGCACGCCTGACCAGGCCAATCTCAACCGTTTCGGTTTCTATTCCGATCTCACTTACAACCCGCGCGACGGCTATTGGTATGCACTGTCCGACCGCGGCCCCGGCGGCGGCGTGATCGACTACGCCACCCGCGTGCAGCGTCTGCGCATTCCGTTCGATCGGCGCAGCGGCCGGATCGGCCAGCCCGTCGTCGACAAGACCATTCTGTTCAACGCAGGCCGCGGCGAGACCTTCAACGGCCTCAATCCGCTGCTGCTCAACGGCGATGCCACCAAGCTCGGCATGAGCTTCGATCCGGAAGGGTTCGCGATCGGCCGCAACGGCCATTTCTACGTCGCCGACGAATACGGGCCGAGCGTGTACGAGTTCGCCCCGAACGGCCGTTTTCTGCGTGCGTTCGCCACGCCCGACAACCTGTTGCCGCGCACCACGACCGGCGCACTCGATTATGTCGGCGACCGCAAATCGGTCGTCAGCGGCCGCCAGGACAACCGCGGTTTCGAAGGCCTGACCTTCAACGCCTCGGGCGACAAGTTGTACGCGGTGATGCAGGACCCGCTGACCCAGGACGGCGCGAGCAACGACGGCCGACGCAGCCGCAATGTGCGCATCGTCGAGTTCGATGCGCGCAGCGGCCGTTCGCAGGCGCAGTATGTGTATCAGCTTGAGCCGATCGCTGCGTTGAACGCGATCGACCCGTCCAGCGATGATGATTTCTCCGCGACCAATCAGGGCCGCAGCATCGGCCTGAGCGCGATCCATGCGCTCAGCGACCGCGAGTTCCTGGTGCTCGAACGCGACAACCGCGGCCTCGGCGTCGAGGTCACCGCCGCGCCGCTGCACAAGCGCGTGTACCGCATCTCGCTGCGCGGCGCGAGCAACGTCGCCCAGCGTTCGCTGGCCGGCAGCAACGACCTGCCCGCCGACGTGCGGCCAGTGGCCAAGGCGCCCGAGCTCGACATCCTCGCCGCGCTGCGCGGCGCGGGCGCGCGCGATATCCCGGAAAAGTTGGAAGGCCTGGCGATCGGTCCGCGCCTGCGCAACGGCAAGCACCTGGTCCTGATCGGCAGCGACAACGATTACAGCGTGACCCAGACCGGCGCCGGCGAGCAGTTCGAAGTGTGCGTGAACCGTAGCAGCGGCGAACGCGCGCAGGTGGCGTTGGATGGCGATTGCCCGAGCGGCATGAGCCGCATTCCGGGCACGCTGATCGCGTTCGCGGTGGATTTTCGGCGCTGAGGTCGAGGCGCCTGCGTTTACGCCTGCGGCTATCGCATACGTCTACTTCCACCTCTACTTCTAGCGTGCTACCCCCGCCTCGACGCAACAGTTCCCCCCTTTGAAAAAGGGGGGCTAGGGGGGATTTGCTTTTGCTTTTGCTCTGCGCTGTGGTTGAGGAAAAGCAAAAGCAAATCCCCCGGCGCACGCACCCATTTCGCTTCTACCGGCAACGCCGGGCGCCAGCCCCCCTTTTTCAAAGGGGGCGAATTGACGGCGCATCCTTGGGAGATCGGATTCGGATTCGGATTCGGATTCGGATTCGGATTCGGATTCGGATTCGGATTCGGGATCGGGATCGGGATCGGGATCGGGATCGGGATCAAGTCTGCGCGTCGCGCATCGACAACATGCGGCTTTCAGCGAGCCACGTGAGCCAAAGCTCCATCGCAATCACCCGCAACAGTCGCACCAACACGGCCGCAACCACCCGCCACACAACCACCGGATCAAACGCCCAGCAAGCTACTTCTTCGCCACATACTTCCAATTGCGAATCTTGCCCTCGGCCATCCACTCAACCGCCTGAGCGACGCGACCGCTGCGAGTCTGCTCGCGCCTGGCGCTCTCGATCCACTCCACGTACTCGCGCTGCTGGCTGACCGAAAACGCGGCATAAGTAGCGCGCGCCTTGGCGTTTTTCTTGAAGGCCGCGGCCAAGTCGTCGGGGATCACCACCGGTGGTTTGGGCGCGCGGGTCTTGCTCGCGGGAACATCACTCGTCGAAGTCCGACCCGCCGGGGACTTGCTCGCCGCGGCCTTGCCGGCGCTCTTCTTGCCCCCGGCATCGATCAAAGCCATCGCCTGCTTGAGCAGTTTCGACAGCTCGCGCTTGCCCGGCAGATCGCCGACCTTGGTCAGACGGCCGAACTGGCCCATCGCCTCGCGGCTGCGTTCCGGCGACGCGCCGACCACGCTCGCGCCCTGCCAGAAACCGAAGGTCGCGTGCTGCTTGAACGCGCCCATGCCGCACAGGATCTTGCCGCCGTAGACGAAACTCGGCATGCCCCACTTGATCGTTTCCTCGACTTGCGGACAGGCCGCATGGACGACGGCGCGCAGATGTTCGAGGATCGGCTGCGCGAACGGCGCGGCCTGGGCGATGTAGGCGTCGATGCGCGGATCGATCTGGCTCATGGCGGCCTGCGGTGCGAATACCGCCCTATTCTGCTCCGCTCACTCGGCCAGCGACCACTGCCCCAGCACGGTGTAGGCGTTGCGCGTACCGAGTTGGCTGTGGATCAGGGCGAAATCGGCGACCCACCAGTCGATCGCGTCGATCGCGATCGGCGGATGCAGCGGCGCGGCCGCGTCGCGCACGATGGTCACGTGCGGGGTCAGGCTGTGGCCGCCTTCGACCCGCACGCCGCGCTTGGCCAGGGCGACGCCGAGCCGATCGAACAAGGCCTGCAAGCCGGCCGGCGTCTGTTCGCACCCCAGCCACCACGGGATCGAGCGATTGCGGAAACTGCCGGCGCGATCCAGCCGCAGCTCGAACGCGTCCGCGACCACGTCGGCGGCCGCGGCCTGCGCCGCGTGCGCGCGCTCGGCCTGGAATTCGTGGGCATCACCGAGGAACTGCAAGGTCAGGTGATAGCGATGCGCGCCGATCAGGCGGCCGCCGCCATTGTGGCGGGTGTGGATGTCGCCGGCTGCGTTCGCTATGCGCTCGCGCGCTGCCTCGTCGGGCAACAACGCGAAGAACAGGCGGTGTATGTCGCTTGGAGCGGCCGGCGCGGCGCCGAACAGGGAGTCCTGGTGCATGGGCGAAGTTTACCTGCGCGGGCGTGGGGGCCGCGCAGGCGTTGCGGTCATCTTTGGCCGAAGGATGGAGATTTCGGCGCGATCGGAGCGAAAAGCGTCTGGGCTGAAGCCCCTCCCACGAGACCTTGGGCTTCGACCTCGACTAGCGAAGCGCCGCCGCTGCCGGGCGCGAAGCGCTGATCGACGTCGGCGAGATCGAAAACCCGGGAGTTCGCAGCCGCAAACTCCCGGCGATCTCGGAAGGCATCGATGATGCGGCGCGATTCATCACACTCCAGTTCACCACGTCGACTCAGCACATCGACTCATCCCGCCCATTCCCGACACTGATTCATGCGCAACTTCATTGCGCCGGTTTGTCCGCCTTCGGCGCGGCAACCGCCGGCGTTTCCGCTTCGCGCTTGCGCGTGTCCTCGATCAACACCTCCCTCGCCGCCTTGCGCACCGCGGCAGGATCGGCCTTGCGCAGATCGGCATCCGCCGCTAGACCCAGCCGGCTCGTCACCACCGCGATCACCCGCTTGTTGGCATAGGGATGCGGATGATCGGGTTCGTCGTCCTGGCTGCGGTAGAACTTGTCCAGCAGCTTGATCCGGGTGTCGTCGGCCCTGGCCAGTTCGACCAGTTTGGCGCGGTATTCCAAGGTCCACGACGGCATGTCCGGCCAGCGCTTCATGTCGGCGAAATGCTGGGCCTCGTGGCCGAGAAAGCTGACCTTGAAATCTTCGCCCTTGAGGTCGCCGTAGGACGAACGCACCGCATACAACCCTTCGGGCTGGACCCATCCGGCCGCGCCGGTGGCGCCGCAGGCGGTGTGATGGCTCCAGCCACGGCTGAGCCAGTCGTCCATCAGGAACACCCGCACCGGTTGTCGCTCGCCGCCGGGCAGGTCGACGGTGTAATCGCGTTCGTCCTGCTTGCCCCACAGGAACAGGTCGTACAGCGGCGGCGTGCGGCCCTGCAGCGGATGGAAGCCGCGCTTGCGCAGTTCGACGTTGAGCGGTTCGACCATCGCATCGAAGGTGTCGTCGCCGTCGGCCGGCGGCGGCTGGCCGGTCAATGCGGCCAGTTCGGCCTTCAATTTCGCATCCAAGGCCGGACGCGCGGCCGGATCGCGGACCGCATGCCACCAATAGCGCTGGTAGATCTCCAGCACCTGCCGCGCCAGCGGATCGGTGGTGGTATCGGCCAAATACGGCGGCGCGCGACGGTCGTGGCGGGCCAGCATGCAGCCGCGGAAAGTCGCGTCCTTCGGATTGAATTGCTCGGCCGGCGCGGCCTTCAACACCGTCAGCGCGGTCGGCACGTCGGCGCGCAGCACCGCGCCGAGCGCATCGCTGACCGCCTTGGCGGCTTCCGGGCCGCTGTCGCGCGGCGGCAGGGTCGCGGCCGAACCGCCGACGACCCAGGCCATCAGCACCGGCAATGTGGTGACAACGGGCAACAAGCGATTCATGGGGGGAGGCTCCGTGGGCGCCGGGCGGCGCGTTGGAGTCATTAGGCGGCGAGCGCGGGCCGCTGGTCTTGTACGTACTTGATCTGTCGCCGCAACTGCACCGGGGTGCAGCCGGCATGGGCGACGACGACGCGGTGCAGATGGCTCTGGTCGGCGAAACCGGCCGCGGCGGCGATATCGACCAGCGACTCCTTGCCCGCGAGCAGGTGCAAGGCGCGGCGCCAGCGCGCTTCGCGCCGCAACGCGCGCGGCGACATGCCGTAGCTGCGGCCGAGCGCGCGGCTGGCGTGTTCGGCCGACACGCCCAGGCGGCGCGCGAGCACGGCGATGTCGTCGTCGCTGTCGGCCATCGCGCGCAATAGCGCGGGCTGCCAGTCGGGTTGTTCCGCCGCGGGCTGCGGTGTGGCGATCGCCAGCAGTTCGGGCAGTCGTTGCGGGCAGCGCGCGAACACTTCGCTGGCCTCGCGCAGGTCGTGCACTTGCCAGGCGCTGGCGGCGAGTTCGAATGCGGTCTCGGGCAGTTCGATATTCAACGCGCTCGCACCGAGCCGACCGAAGCGATCGCCGTGGGCGTGATAGGCCGGATGCAACACCAGCGTGCCCGGCCGGCACGGCAGCGGGCCGTCGAGACTGGATTCGGTGTAATCGCCGTCCAGCACCAGCGCCGCGTACGGCGCGCGATGGCGATGGGTCGCCAGGGTCGCGCCGCGTTCGTGGCGGGTGCGGTAGGCGCCGTCGCTCATGGAGTCGCGTCCGCCTTCGGTTTGGACGCGTCCGCCGACTTGCGCAGGTGATCGGCGAGCCCGGCCAGTTGCAGGCCCTGGACCTTGTCGATCACCGGCACGAACTTGCTCAGATCGTCCGGGGTATAACCACCGGCGCGGTAGAACAAGATGATGCGGGTGCCGCCTTGTGCGGCCGGCGCGAGCCGGAATTCCATCGCCCCGCTCAGGCCCATGCCCTGCAATGGGCCGAGCCCGCCGAGCAGGCGCAGGGTCTTGCCGGGATCGACGAAGGACACGGTCATGTGCAGCGCCTGCTGCTTGCCGTCGCGGCCGATCTCGCAGAAACAGCCGCCGGCGCGCGGGTCGATGCTCAGGGTGGACCCGGCGCCCCACCAGGTGTGGTCCTTGGGCCACCAGCGATCGACCTCGCCGACCAGCGCTTTCCACGCGGTGGCGGGATCGACCGGCACCATCTGTTCGTTCTCGATCGTGAACCCGTTCGCGGCGACATCCTTGACCGCGGCCGGCGCGGTCGTGCACACCGCGAACAGGCCGGCCGCCAGGGCTGCCGTGGTTGTGATTCGAGCCATCGCCGTTCTCCCGCGCCGGCCCGGTTCGGGGCCTCATGGGTCGATTAAGGACCGAGGTCGCAAGGGCCGCAAGGGACGGAAGTTGGGGTGAGCGGACGCGCTCGCGAGCCACAGGCTCGCGCGTCCGCGAACGCCAGGGCGGCCAGCCCTGGCCGGGGTCGTAGCCGCACGATGCGATTGCTGCGCGTCGAAGCGATAGCGTGGGATGTCGTTCGCGGTGGCGTATCGACCGAAGAATCGGCCGCAGGTAGAACCCAGGCACCCACCACCGTCATCCCCGCGAAAGCGGGGATCCAGAGACTTCAGAGTCATGCCGCGGTGAAGCCCTGGATCCCCGCCTTCGCGGGGATGACGGCTTGGAGGGACTCAGGCCATAAACAACGCAGGTCAACGCACCTCTCACTACCGTCATTCCCGCGAACGCGGGAATCCAGTGGCTTTGCGTCAATCACCCGCGCTATATGCCACCTGCAAGTGACGAACAAAGTCACTGGATTCCCGCCTTCGCGGGAATGACGTTCTGAAAGATCAGCGGGCTTTTGCAGTGCCAAACGCAGAACGCGGGCGGAAGGTCGCGGCGACTTTCGAAGATCGCGGCGACCTTCAGCTCGTCATGCCCGCGCAGGCGGGGATCCAGAGACTTCAGAGTCATGCCGCGGTGAAGCCCTGGATTCCCGCCTTCGCGGGAATGACGTTCCGAAAGATCAGCGGGTTCTTGCAAACCCGGACCTAGTCATTCCCACCTTCCGCGGCAACGATCCACGACAACACAGCGCGAACAAAGCCGCGCCGCCACCCTCACCCATCCAACTCCGCCCAACGCGCAAACGCCGCATCCAGCTCGACCTGCGTCTGCGCCAAGGTCGCGTTATGCGCATTGATCGCCGCCGCATCGCGTTGATAGAACGCCGGCTGATTCATCTGCGCGGTCATTTCGGCCAACCGGGTTTCCAGTTGTTCGATCTTCAACGGCAACTGCTCCAGCTCACGCGCGTCCTTGTAGCTGAGCTTGCGCTTGGGCGCGGCCGGCACCACCGGCGTCGGCGCCACCGGTTCGGGTTCGGATTTCGCCCCGGCGCCCTTGGCGACCAGAGTGCCCTTGCTGGCGCCGATCGACGCCACCGGTCGCTGCCGCAACCAGTCGCTGTAGCCGCCGACGTATTCGCCGACCCGGCCGTTGCCTTCCATCACCAGGGTCGAGGTGACCACGTTGTCGAGGAAGTCACGATCGTGGCTGACCAACAGCAAAGTGCCCGGATAGTCGCCGAGCAACTCTTCCAGCAGCTCCAGCGTTTCCACGTCCAGGTCGTTGGTCGGTTCGTCCATCACCATCAGGTTGGACGGCTGGGCGAACAGCTTGGCCAGCAGCAGGCGGTTACGCTCGCCGCCGGACAATCGGGTGATCGGCGCGCGCGCGCGTTCGGGCGTGAACAGGAAATCCTGCAGGTAGCCGATGATGTGCTTCTGCTTGCCGCCGACCTCGACGTATTCGCGGCCCTCGGCGACGTTCTCGATCGCGTTCCAGTCCTCGCGCAGAGTCGCGCGGTACTGATCGAAATACGCGATCTGCAGCTTGCTGCCTTCGCGCACTTCGCCGGCGGTCGGCTGCAGGTCGCCCAGCAGGACCTTGAGCAAGGTGGTCTTGCCGCTGCCGTTGGGGCCGATCAGGCCGATCCGGTCGCCGCGGAAGATCGTGGTCGAGATGTTGTCGAGCATGATCCGCCCGCCGTAATCGAACGACACGTCCTTGGCTTCCACGACCTTGCGCCCGGAGGCTTCGGACTGGGCGAATTCCATGCGCACGTTGCCGACCGTGTCGCGCCGCGCCTGACGTTCGTTGCGCATCGCCTTGAGCCGGCGCACGCGGCCTTCGTCGCGGGTGCGGCGGGCCTTGATGCCCTGGCGGATCCACACTTCCTCCTGCGCCAGCAGCTTGTCGAAACGCGCGTTCTCCTGCGACTCGGCGTGCAGCCGCTCCTCGCGGCGACGCACGTAATTATTCCAGTCGCCGGGCCAGCTGGTGACCTGACCGCGGTCGATTTCGACGATTCGGGTCGCCAGCGCGCGCAAGAAGCGCCGGTCGTGGGTCACGAACAGCAGCGCGCCCTGCCAGGACTTGAGGAACTGTTCGAGCCAGTCGATGGCTTCGATGTCGAGGTGGTTGGTCGGTTCGTCGAGCAGCAGCAGGTCCGGCGACGACACCAGCGCGCGCGCCAGCAGCACGCGCCGCTTCATGCCGCCCGACAGGCCGGAGAACAGGCCTTCGCCGTCCAGGCTCAGGCGCTCCAGGGTCTCGGTGACGCGCTGGTCCAGGCCCCAGCCGTTGGCGGCCTCGATCTTGGTCTGCACGTCGGCGACCGCATCGGCGTCGTAGGTGTCGGCGTGGGTGAGGTGGTGGTATTCGGCCAGCCAGTGGCCGAGTTCGCCCAGACCGTCGGCGACCACATCGAACACGGTGCCGGTCGCGCCGGGCGGGACCTCCTGTTCGAGCCGGGCGATGCGGACGTTGCCTTCGCGGCGAATCTCGCCGTCGTCGGCGTGGATTTCGCCGGCGAGCAGTTTCATGAGCGTGGACTTGCCCGCGCCGTTGCGACCGATCAGGGCGATGCGTTCGCCCGGTTCGATGGACAATTCGACGTTTTCGAGCAGGAGCGGGCCGCCGACGCTGTAGTCGACGTTTTGGACAGTGATCAAAGGCATCCGCCCATGGTATCAGGCGCTGCCGCTCCGGCGTCGGGCCGATTCCAGGGCGGACGCCGCGACCGCGACCCACCGGCCAGGCGACGGAACGGTGAAACTACTTCACCGATATGCAGACCTGGGTTTGAAACCAAAGCTCGAATTCGGCGCCGGCCACCCGCCAACGGGCCACTTCCAGGCCGTAATCGAGACTGGTGAGGTCTTCCTTCGGCAGCCCGAGATAGAACTCCACCTCACTCAAGGGCAGGGCCACGACCAAGGCCGAAAGCATCGCCGCATCGATGGCTTGGCGGTTATTCATCGCGACCGACAGCATCTGCGCCTGCCGATTGGCGTTTTCCACGCGCAGCCTGAACTGCGCGAGCGCCGGTCCGTAATCGGGCGCGGTTACGTACGAGTACGAACAATCGATACAGATCGGCGTCGCATCCTCGACCAGCCCGCTGCTGTCCCGCAACGGAAACCCGCACAGGAAACAGTCCCGCTGCCCGGACGGATGGGTGATTGCGACCAGATCGATTTCGAAACTGCGACCGTCCGGCGCGGCCCGGATTTTCTCGATCCGGGCGGACAACGACTCGAAATCGACGACTCTGTTCTTGATCACCGTGTTCTTGTTCTTGCTCATGCCCTCGCCCTGGCTTGCCGCCGAGCCGGCAGATTAGCCCGCGCCGCGAAGGCCGGCGACCGTCGTCCACTCACACGAACGCCTGCTCGGGCGCATACTGCGTCCAGGCGCCCGGCATCCGCCGCGCCGCACCGTCATTCAACGAGGAAAACGTCATGAGCAAGGGCATGGACCGCAAGAAGGAAACCAAGAAGAAACCGGCCAAGACCATGAAGGAAAAGCGCACCGAGAAGAACGAAAAGAAGACCAGCAAGGGCTTCGCCCCGGTCTGAGGATCGCTCCGGCGCTCTGCCCGGCGGTTGCCGCGATGGCCGCAACCACCGGTACCGCGGCCGCGGGCCGCATCTGCAGGAACGACCGCGCCGGCCAGACTCAGGTCCGCGCCAGCAGCGGAAATCGGCTCGGCGACGCCGGCAGCGCGAGATTGCGCACGAACAGGCTGGCATCGGCCTCCTCGCCAAGCACCCGTGCCCGCGGCCAGTCGCGTCCCGGAGTGAAGCCGAACCGCAGCTCGCGAATCGGCTGGTCGATCAATCGCCCGATCGCGGCCGGCCAATCGACCGGCGCCGCGGCGAACGCGTCCTCGATCGTCAGCACCCCGTCCTCGGCCTGGGCGAACACCCAGACATCCTCGTCCAGCCGTCGTAGCGGGCTGGCGTAGCCGTTGGCGGCATACCAGGTCGCGGTGCGGCCGTAGTCGCGCGCGCCGAAGCGCTGGCTGAGCGGCCGCGCCGACGCGGCGGCGCGCAGGAACGCCGCGCGTACCGCCGGATCGGCCAGATCGAGCACCGGCGCCTGCGCGGACTCGGGCCGCGCCTGCCAGTCGAGCGCGAACAGGCTCTGCGGCGCGGGCGTAAAACCGAAACGCGGGTAAAAATCGAGCACGCTGTCGTTGGCGAACAGCAACACCGGTTGATCGCCGCAATGCGCCAGCGCCGCCTGCATCGCCAAGCGGGCAAGGCCATGCCCACGCAGGTCCGGCAGGCAACCGACCGCGCCGAACTGCCAGCCGTCGATGTGCGCGCCCTCGATCACCAGCCGCATGCGCATCGCCGAGGCATTGGCGACCACGCGTCCGTCCAGGAACACGCAGAACGCGAGGTAGTCCTCGTTCCACTGCCCCCATTCGCACCAACGGCGGAAGTCGGCCTGGGTGAAGACCTGCGCGACGTAATCGCAGTACGCGGCGTGAAGATCGGTATCGCGGTGGCTGAGCACGCGCAGGCTCGGTGCGGATTTCATGCAGCGGATCGTAGTTGGCTGAGGTCGCTCAGAGTGTACGAAACGCGGCGCCCCTTCACGAAGGCGACTGTAGGGGCGGCGCAAGCCGTGACCGCGACACCACAACCACGACGCAACCTTCCGCGGCCATTACCACTCGACCGCTACCACCCAAACCCCCAACTCAAGAACTGCAGGACAACATCGAACACCCCGCCTTCTCCCGCGCCCAATCCGGCCGCTTCGCCGCGAACGCTTCGCGACCGGGTTGATCCTGATAAGGCCGGCGCATCACCTCCAGCAACTCGGTGATGCCGTCGAAATCGCCCTGCTCGGCCCGGTCGATCGCCTGCTGGGCCAGATAATTGCGCAGCACGTAACGCGGGTTCGCCGCGTTCATGCGCGCGATCCGCTCCGCCGCCGGGCTCGCATCCGCGCGCACGCGCGCGGCGTAACGCGCCAGCCACGCGCGCAAGGCCGGCTCGCCCGCGCCGGCCTTGTCCGGGTCGTAATACGCATCGGCGAACACACCCGGATCGGGCGCCACTTGCTCGACCTCGACCGAGGCCAACGCCCGGAAGAAGATCGTCATATCGACCTCATGCGCCTGCATCCACTCGCGCAATTCCTGCATCAGCGCGACATCGGCGTCGCTGCATTCGCGCAGGCCGAGCTTGCGCGCGATGCTGTCGCGCTCGGCCTCGTTGTAAGCCTCGACGAAACGACGCAACCCGTCTTGCAGCAACTCGACCGCGATCAACGGCGACAACGCCCCGGCCAAACGACTCAAATTCCAGTAGGCCACCTGCGGCTGCTGGCCGAAGCGATAGCGGCGACGGCTGGCATCGGTAGTGTTAGGCGTCCAGTCCGGATCGTAATTGTCGACCCAGCCATACGGACCGTAATCGATGGTCAGGCCGAGGATGGACAAGTTATCGGTGTTCATCACCCCATGCACGAAGCCGACCCGCTGCCAGTGCGCCATCAACGTCGCGGTGCGCTCGCATACCTCGGTGAACCAACGCGCGTACAGCGCCTCGCCTTCGCCCGACAGATGCGGAAAATCGCGACGGATGCAGAAATCGAGCAATTGCCGCAGCACTTCGTCTTCGCCGCGCGAGGCCGGCAGTTCGAAATTGCCGAAGCGGATGAACGACGGCGCGACCCGGCACACGATCGCGCCGGGCTCGGCCTGCGGATGGCCGTCGTAGAACATGTCGCGGACCACCGACTCGCCGGTGCCGACCAGGCTCAGCGCGCGCGTGGTCGGCACGCCGAGGTGATGCATGGCTTCGCTGCACAGGAACTCGCGTACCGACGAACGCAGCACCGCGCGACCGTCGGCGCTGCGCGAGTACGGGGTCGGGCCGGCGCCCTTGAGCTGCAGTTCCCAGCGCTCGCCGGTCGCGTTGACGGTTTCGCCGAGCGAGATCGCGCGGCCGTCGCCGAGTTGCCCGGCCCACTGGCCGAACTGGTGGCCGCCGTAATTGGCCGCGTACGGCTCCATTCCGTCCAGCAGCACATTGCCGCCGAATACCGCGGCGAAGGTATCGCTGGCGACGTCCTCGGCGTCGAGGCCGAGGGTCGCGGCCATCTCGGCCGAATACGCCAGCACCCGCGGCGCCTGTACCGGCGTGGGTTCGACCCGCGAGTACAAGGCGCCATGCACCTGACGGATGCCGGGCGCGGTGTCCGGGTCGCCGGGCAGTTCGCGGACGAAGGCGTTGTCGAATCGCAGTGCGTGCATGCTGACCTGAAAGCCGATGGCGAAACCCGTCGAAGCGACGGCACCGCTTCAATGGGTGCGCGAACCCGGCAATCCAAGTCGCCGCGCGTGGATGGATCGCTGCCGAAATGGCCTCAGTTGAACCAACTCAGCTCAGCAACGAATACGGCCCGCCCTTCTCCAACGCGCGCTGGTAGGCCGGCCGGGCCTGGATGCGTTCGACGAAGGCCTGCATGCGCGGACGCTGGCCGTCCTTCGCCCGCGCCATCGCCGCTTCGACCGGAAAGCTCATCTGGATGTCGGCCGCGGTGAAACGATCGCCGGCGAACCACGCGCGCTGGCCCAGTTCGCTTTCGATGTAGTCCAGATGCAGCTTCAACTGCGGCCCGACGAACGAGGACAGTGCCTTGTCGGCGATGCCGCGCGCCACCGGCTTGACGAAGAACGGCATCGGCGCCTGTTTGAGCCGCGAGAACACCAGGCTGAGCAGCAACGGCGGCATCGCCGAACCCTCGGCGTAATGCAGCCAATAGCGATAGCGCATGCGCTCCTCGCCCTCCAGCGGCTGCAGTGGCGGCGACACCCGATGCTCGCTGTCGTAGCGTTCGGTCAGGGTCTCGATGATCGCCGCCGATTCGGCCAGCACCTGACCGTCGAGTTCGACCACCGGCGATTTGCCCAGCGGATGGATCGCCCGCAATTCCTTCGGCGCGAGCATGGTCTTGGGATCGCGCTGGTAGCGGATCACCTCGTACGGCAGCTCCAGTTCCTCCAGCAGCCACAGCACGCGCTGCGAGCGGGAATTGTTGAGGTGATGGACCTTGATCATGAGGCGCGTCCGGCGTGGGCGATGCGGCATGGTAGCGGGGATTCGCGGCAGCGGCCGTGATGGCAACCGGCCGCAACGGGTTTAACGCAAGCGCGGAACGAACGCCCGCATCGCGCCCCGGATGAAGCGAACGCACACAGCAGCGATCGCATCGGATGAGGTTTCCCGCGCTCGATTCGCGGCAGTCCGCCAACAACTCCAACGGATGACGCGCCCGGTCAACGCGTTCACACTGCCGGCCTCGCCCGCACAACACCGGCTTCGCCACGCCATGACCGACAACGCCTCGCCGCAGATCTGGGTCGACGCCGATGCCTGCCCGGTGGTGATCAAGGAGATCCTGTTCCGCGCCGCCGAACGCGCGCAGTTGCCGTTGACCCTGGTCGCGAATCAATGGCTGCGCACGCCGCCCTCGCGTTTCATCCGCGCCATCCAGGTACTCGGCGGGCTGGATTCGGCCGACAACGAAATCGTGCAGCGGCTCGCGGCCGGCGATCTGGTGGTGACCCAGGACATTCCGCTGGCCTCGCTTGCGCTGGAAAAAGGCGCGGTCGCGCTCAACCCGCGCGGCGATCTGTATACCCGCGACAACATCGCCGAGCGCTTGTCGGTGCGAAATTTCATGGAAGAACTGCGCGGCGCCGGCATCCAGACCGGCGGCCCGCCGGCGTTTAACGCGCGTGACCGGCAAGCCTTCGCCGCGCAACTCGACCGCTGGCTGGCGCGACGCCCGCGCTAAGCGTCGCGCCGCGCCACACTGGTTCAGCGCTTGGCCGCGACGATCCGCGCGCTGGCCGCGACCGCGATCAAGGCCAGGCCCAACACCACGAACGCCAGCGGCAGGCTGCTGATCTTGGCGATCCAGCCGATCCCGGCCGGGCCGGTCAGAATGCCGGCATAACCCAAGGTGCTGATCGCCGAGATCGCCGGGCCCGACGGCATCGCCTTCTGATTGCCGGCGGCGGTGAACAGCACCGGCACGATGTTGGAACAGCCGAAGCCGACGAGCGCGAAGCCGATCAGCGTGGTCGCCGCCGAAGGAACCAACGCGGCGAGAAGAAACCCAGCCGCCGCGCAAGCACCGCCCACCGCCAGGATCGGCCGCGGACCGAACCGCTGGACGATGCGATCGCCGTTGAAGCGGCCGATGGTCATCGCCGCGGCGAACACCGCATAGCCGATGCCGGCCACGCTCGCGTCCACCGCGCGCTGCGACACCAGCAGCAGCGCGCTCCAGTCGAGCATCGCGCCCTCGGCCAGGAACACGATGAAACACAGCGCGCCGAGCAGGATCACGATGCCGTGCGGCAACACGAACATCGAACCGCCGCCGTGGCTGTCGTCGCCATAGCGCAGCAGGCCGCGGCCGCCGAACAGCATCAACAATGCGAGCAACACCGCCACGCTCAGCGCCGCGTTCAACGGCGTGACCTGCCACCACAGCATCGCGCTGACCAGGCCCGCGCCGGCGATGCCGCCGACGCTGAAGAAGCCGTGGAAGCCCGACATCAACGCGCGGCCGCTGGCTTTTTCGACGATCACTGCCTGGATGTTGATCGCTACGTCGATGGTGCCGATCGCCGCGCCGAACACGAACAAGGTCAGCGCCATTGCCGGCACATCGGAGAAATGCGCGAGCAGCGGCAAGGTCGCGCACACCACCGCGCTCGCGAACAGGATCACCCGGCGGCAACCGTAGCGGCCGGCGATCGCGCCGGTCAGCGGCATGGTCACCAGCGAACCGGCGCCCAGCGCGAGCAGCAACAGGCCCAGAGTGCCGTCGTCGACGCCGGTGCGCGCCTTGGCGTACGGCACCAGCGGCGCCCACGCGGCCATCGCCAGCCCGGCGATGAAGAAGGCGATGCGGGTCGACAGGCGCTCGACCGCGCCGATCGGCGCGCGCCGCGATGCGTCGCTGGGTGTGTGGCCGGATGCGGCGGCCGTGGGGACGGCGGCGCGGGGCTCGGATTCGCTCATGGGGATCGGGACTCCGGGGGCAGAGAGGTGGGAATCGGGCGGGAGCAGCCGCGGGCGTCGTGGATTGCTCGCTGCGCCGCGATAGCGGATCGAATCGCGGGATTCGAATTGATTGGGTTGAAGAGTGCGAAGCCACTTTTCGCGGCAGGGCTTCAGCTAGGTAATCGTTTATCGGAAGAAGGCCTCAGCCCGGGATACTGCGAAAGGGATTCGGCAGCGAGTTTGTGTCTGAGCGACTTCACCCTCTAGGCCGTTAAATCGCGCAGCGGCCTCACGCGACCACCTCTGCCCGCACCACCCGCACGCCCAAGCCTTCGAACGCGCGCGCCTGCGCCGCATCCGCGCCATGCTCGATCACCAGCGCATCCAGATCCTCGGCCGCCGCGACCGCGAACGGCGCGGCGGTGCCGAGCTTTTCCTCCGCCGCCACCGCCACCACCGCGCGGCTGGCCGCCGCGACCGCCTGCTTGAACTGCGCGTCCTCGTAATCGAGCGCGCTGATGCCGGCCTGGGCATCCGCGCCGCAAACACCGACGAAATACAGGTCGCTGCGGATCGCCTGCGCATCGCGGATCGCGACCCGGCCCAGGCTCGCGCCGATCCGCGCATCGACCCGGCCGCCGATCACGATCAACTGCAGGTCCTCGCGCAGGGCCAGCACGGCCGCGATCGCCGGTGCATTGGTCGCCACGGTCAGGCCGTAGCCCTGCGGCAAGGCCTGAGCGATGGCGATGTTGGTCGAACCAGCATCGAGAAAGATCACCTGCCCGCGTTCGATCAGCCCGACCGCGGCGCGCGCCAGCGCGGCCTTGCGGCCCGGGGCCTGGGTTTGACGCAGCGCGATCGGCCCGTTGTCGGGCGCCAGCGGCAAGGCGCCGCCGTAGACGCGCCGGCACTGGCCCGCGGCCGCCATTTCGCGCAGATCGCGGCGGATGGTGTCGTGGGAGACCTCCAGTTCGCGCGCCAGATCGACCGCAATCACCCGGCCCTGGGCCAGCAATCGCTCGAGGATCAGGCGGTGGCGCTGCTGCGGCAGCAGTTCTTCGACGGACATGACCGGACTCAATCGTTATTGATTGAGTGCAATTGTGCACAATCGTGCAAACGGCGCAAGCACGAAAACGGGCCAAGGCTTAACGGCCCGATCCGGCACAGGAGGGCCGGCGAGACGAATAAGCGCGGATGACCAAAATGATGAACAGGCAGCGACAGGCTCATTCGACACGCCCTCGCGACATCCGAAAAGCACCGCGCCGGTCGCATTAATCAAGCGGTTTTTTGCCGATCATCGCGAATCGGGCACGCCCGCCGCGCGCAAGTAATCGGCCCGGATGGCGCGCGTCCAGCGCGCATAACGCCCCAGCGGCCGCCTCCACCATCGTCCGAAACCCAGCCAAATCGCCTCCATGCACCGCCCGATTCCGCTGTTTGCCTGAACTCCCCCGCCTGCAAGAGCCTTCGCTCCACACGCATGCGAGTAAACTGGTCGGTCTTCCCGACCGGCCCTGCCGGCGCTGCTGGAGCCTCGTCATGAGCGCCGACATGCCCAATACCCCCACCGACTCCCCCGCCACTCCGAAATTCACCGACCTCGCCCTGTCCGCGCCGCTGCTGCGCGCGCTGGCCGACGTCGGCTACGAGTCGCCCTCGCCGATCCAGGCCGCGACCATTCCGCCGCTGCTGGAAGGCCGCGACCTGCTCGGCCAGGCCCAGACCGGCACCGGTAAGACCGCCGCGTTCGCGCTGCCGATCCTGGCCCAGATCGACCCTAAGCAATTCAAGCCGCAGGCGCTGGTGCTGGCACCGACCCGCGAACTGGCGATCCAGGTCGCCGAGGCGTTCCAGAAATACGCCGTGCATCTGCCCGGCTTCCACGTGCTGCCGATCTACGGCGGCCAGAGCTATTACCCGCAGCTGCAGGCGCTCAAGCGCGGCGTGCATGTGGTCGTCGGTACGCCGGGTCGGGTGATCGATCACCTCGATCGCGGCACCCTGGACCTGTCCGAACTGCGTTGCCTGGTGCTCGACGAAGCCGACGAAATGCTGCGCATGGGCTTCATTGACGATGTCGAGAACGTCCTCAAGAAGACCCCAGAATCGCGCCAGGTCGCGTTGTTCTCGGCGACCATGCCGTCGCAGATCAAGCGCATCGCCCAGACCTATCTGAAAGACCCGGTCGAAATCGCGATCAAGTCGACCACGACCACCGCCGCCAACATCCGCCAGCGTTACTGGTCGGTCAGCGGCGTGCACAAGCTCGACGCGCTGACCCGCATCCTGGAGGCCGAATCCTTCGACGCGATGATCGTGTTCGCGCGCACCAAGCTGGGCACCGACGAACTGGCCGAGAAGCTGTCGGCCCGGGGCATTTCGGCCGCCGCGATCAACGGCGACGTGCAGCAGCAGCAGCGCGAGAAGACCATCCAGAACCTCAAGGACGGCAAGATCGACGTGCTGGTCGCCACCGACGTCGCCGCGCGCGGCCTCGACGTGGACCGCATCAGCCACGTGCTGAACTACGACATTCCCTACGACACCGAAAGCTACGTCCACCGCATCGGCCGCACCGGCCGCGCCGGGCGCAAGGGCGAGGCGATCTTGTTCGTGACCCCGCGCGAGCGCGGCATGCTGCGCGCGATCGAACGCGCCACCCGTCAGCCGATCGAGCCGATGGAACTGCCGAGCGTGGAAACGGTCAACGAGCAGCGCGTTTCGCGCTTCCTCGGCAAGATCAGCGACGCGCTGGAAAGCAGCGACCTGAGCCTGTTCCGCGACATGGTCGAACGCTACGAGCGCGAGAAGAACGTGCCCGCGGTCGAGATCGCCGCGGCCCTGGCCAAGCTGGTGCAGGGCGACAACCCGCTGCTGCTGACCCCGCCGCCGGCGCAGCCGAAGTACGCACGCGAAGAACGCGACGGCCCGCGCGAGCATCGCGGCCAGGCCACGCGCAAGTTCAACGAGCGCGACAACGCCTCGAACTCCGGCGCGCATCGCCAGGACTACCGTCAGGACGCACCGCGCCCGGACGCGCGCCGCGCCGACCCGCGCCCGCCGCGCGAATACGAGCGCGCCGCGCCGACGCCGCGTCACGAAGAACGCCAGTACACCCCGCCCTCGGCCACCCGCCCGACCAACGCCGCCGAAGCCTTCTTCGACGACGAAGCCCCGGCGCCGCGCCAGGAACGTTCGCACGAGCGCCCGCAAGAGCGCGCGCCGCGCGGCGAGTCCGATGTCGGCATGGAGACCTTCCGCATCGAAGTCGGCCATAGCCACGGCGTGCAGCCGGGCAACATCGTCGGCGCGATCGCCAACGAGGCCGACCTGGAAAGCCGCTACATCGGCCGCATCGACATCCGCGACGACTACACCCTGGTCGACTTGCCCGAAGGCATGCCGCGCGAGCTGATGGAGCACCTCAAGAAGGTGCGCGTGTCCGGCCATCCGCTGCGCATCCAGCGCGCCGCGCCGGGCGACCTCGAAGGCGGCCGCTCGCGCCGTCCGTCCGGTCCGGGCGCGCCGCGTCCGGGCGGCCACAAGCCGCACGGCGGCCCGCGTCCGGGCGGCCCCGGTGGCCCCGGTGGCCCCGGTGGCCCGCGCGGTCCGCACACCGGGCCGAGGAAGCCGTTCAAGCCGCGGTGATTCTGGTTCGAGATTCGAGATTCGAGATCAAGATCGATGATGAATCCTTCTCCCGCTCGCGGCGACCGCAGGGAGTGCAAGGCTGAGAAGGTGGTCCGAAGGACCGGATGAGGGCCGCGCGACCTCGTGGCCACGTCGCCACCACGCACACCCTCACCCCAGCCCGCCCCGGCCCAAGCGACCAGCGCTTGGGCGTTCGCGGATGCGCGAGCCAGTGGCTCGCAAGCGGCATCCGCTCACCCCGCAAGCGGGAGAGGGAGCTTGGTCGCCGCGTTATATCGTCACCGGCGCCCACACACCGAAATTCATAAGCCCCGGCGCCCACACACGGGCCGCGGTTTGGCATAGTCGTGAGCGCAAGCCGCAACGCCGCCTCTCATGTCCCGCATCCTGGTCTTCCAACACGTCGCCGCCGAACCGCTGGGTACGCTGGATCCGTTGATCCGGCGGCGCGGCCATCGCATTCGCTTCACCAATTTCGACCGCGACCCCGACGCCCAACCCAATGTCGACCGTTACCGCGGGCTGATCGTGCTCGGCGGGCCGATGAACGTCGAGGATCAGGCCGCGCGCCCGCATCTGCGCACCGAGCTGCTGGCGATCGAACGCATGCTGCAGCAAGGCAAGCCGGTGCTCGGCATCTGCCTGGGCGCGCAGTTGCTCGCGCATGTGCTCGGCGCGCCGGTGCGCAAGCACCATCGGCCCGAGATCGGCTGGTACCCGCTGCGGTCCACCGAGGCCGGCCGCGCCGACCCGGTGCTCGCGCCGCTCGCGCAAACCGCGCCGGTGTTCCAGTGGCATCGCTACAGCTTCGAGATCCCGCAGGGCGCGCAGCACCTGGCCTGCACCGACAGTTGCGAACAGCAGGCCTTCCGCTGGGGCGACAACGCCTACGGTTTCCAGTTCCACCTGGAAATGGACGTGCCGCTGATCGAACGCTGGTTGGCCAACCCGGTCTACCGCGAAGAACTGGCCGAACTCGGCCACGACACCAGCGAGAGGGTGATCCGCGCGCAGACGGCCGAGCATATCCAGGCCATGCAGACCCGCGCCGATGCGGTGTTCAACAACTTCCTCGACCTGATCGGGCGGCCGCAGCGTCGTTACACCCTGCCCTCGCGGGAATGGGTGTAACCGGACCAGCTGGACGCGCGACGCGGGCCGCAACTCAAAGCTCGAAGCCGCTGACGAAACAGCGTTCCATCCCATCGATCGGATCGACGAACCGCAACGACCGCGCCAGCAACTTCAACGGCCGGGTGAAATCGTCCTGCGTCTGCGCCGCCAGCGGATAAAACCCGTCGTTGGCGATCGCCGCGCCCAGCGAGGCCATATGCACCCGCAACTGGTGCTTGCGCCCGCTCACCGGTTCCAGCCCATACCGCCACAACGGCCCGTCGCGCGCGATCACCTCGATCCGGGTCTCGCTGTTGGCCTCGCCCTCGACCTCGCGCATCAGGAAGAACGGCTCGCCCGGCACGATTCGCGAGCGATGCAGCAGCGGAAACCGCAACCGCGGCAACGGCGCGGCGAGCGCTTCGTAGCGCTTGAAAATGCGGCGTTCGCGAAATAGCGACTGATAAGCGTCGCGCGTGGCCGGCTCGCGCGAAAACATCACCACGCCGGCGGTGCCGCGATCGAGTCGGTGCAGCGGCGCCAATCCGGGTTCGCCGAACTGCCGCTGCAAACGCCCCAGCAGAGTCTCGTTGACGAACGCGCCGGCCGGCGCGACCGGCAGGAAATGCGGCTTGTCGACCACCAGCAAGCGCGCATCGCGGTACAGCACGCGCTCGGCGAACGGGATCGCCGGCTCGCGCGCGACCTCGCGGAAATACCGGATTTCCATGCCGGCGCGGTACGCCGTATCCGCGGCCAACGGCCGGCCCTGCGCGTCTTGGACGCGTCCGCGCGCGAAGCGATCAAGCCAGGTCGCGCGATCGATCGCCGGAAATCGCGCGCACAGCCCGTCGAGCAAGCTCGTCCAGGGCCCGGGCGGCAATTGCAGGCGGCTCGGCGGCACGGCGGTCGACGCGGGCTGGGGATCGGCGGCGGACATGCGGCTATCTTCGCCGATCGGCGCCGGCCTCGAACGCCGCCACGGTGAATCCAGGGCTGATCGGCGCGGATGCGGCTGCCGCAGCGGCGATGGCGCTGATGGTTCGTCGTTGCCGTTGCGAACGGCAACGCAGGCCGCATCGCGGGACTGATCGAGTTAGCGACTGCTCGCCTCGAATCGCCGCAAATCGACCCGAACTGGCCCGAACCGGCAGCGCGCGCCGGCAAAGTCTAGAATGCGCGCTGTTTTCCTGCAGGCATCCCCATGGCGCCCAATGCCACCATCGTCAAGATCGAACTGCAAATCAGCGACATGGACCGGCATTACTACGCCGCGCACCCGCTGACCCTGGCCCAGCATCCGTCGGAAACCCCGCAGCGGCTGATGGTGCGCATGCTCGCGTTCGCCTTGAACGCGCACGAACGCCTGGAATTCGGCCCCGGCCTGAGCAGCGAAGACGAACCGGACATCGCCCTGCGCGATTACACCGGCGATATCGAGCTGTGGATCGACGTCGGTCAGCCGGACGAGTCGCGGATCCGCAAGGCCTGCGGGCGCGCGCGGCAAGTCGTGGTGGTGAATTACGGCGGCAACGCAGCGAACATTTGGTGGGACAAGAACGTCGCGATCCTGCGCCGGCTCAAGAACCTCACCGTGATCGATATCGACCCGGCCTCGGTCGAGGCGATGGCGGCGATGGTCGAGCGCAGTTTCCGCCTGGACTGCCAGATCGCCGACGAGGAAGTCGCACTCAGCAACGACAAATTCGCCCTGACCTTCACCCCGACGGTGCGTCAGAGCGCGGACGCGCGGGCCGCCTGAAATGGCCGAAACGTTCGACGCGGTGATCGTCGGCGGCGGCGCCGCCGGCCTGATGTGCGCCTTGACCGCCGGCCAGCGCGGCCGGCGCGTGCTGGTGATCGAGCACGCCAACAAGGTCGGCAAGAAAATTCTGATGTCGGGCGGCGGGCGCTGCAATTTCACCAACACCGGCACCACCCCGGCGAACTATCTCTCGGCCAATCCGCATTTCTGCAAGTCGGCGCTGGCGCGCTACACGCCGTGGGATTTCATCGCGATGGTCGAACGCCATCGCATCGCCTACCACGAGAAAGAACTCGGCCAGTTGTTCTGCGACGAGTCGTCCAAGCTGATCGTCAAGATGCTGGTCGACGAATGCATGGCGGCCGGCGTGCGCATCAACACCGGCTGTTCGATCGAGCGCATCGTGCGTGGCGAGGGCGACAGCGGGTTTCGCGTGCATACCACGCAAGGCGCGGTGTCCACCGCATCGTTGGTGGTCGCCAGCGGCGGCCTGTCGATTCCGAGCATGGGCGCGAGCGGCTTCGGTTACGAACTCGCGCGCAGTTACGGCCACACCGTGCTGCCGACCCGCGCCGGGCTGGTGCCGTTGACCCTCAGCGGCAAGCATCAAGAACGTTTGCAGGACCTCAGCGGCGTGGCGCTGCCGGTCACCGCGAGCTGCAACGGGCGCAGTTTCAGTAATCAGCTGCTGATCACCCATCGCGGCGTGAGCGGCCCGTCGATCCTGCAGATCTCCTCGTACTGGCAGCCCGGCGACGATCTGCGCCTGGATCTGCTGCCTGGACACGATGCGATGGATTGGCTGCTGACGCAGCAGCGCGAACGGCCCGCGGCGGAGCTCAAGACCGTGCTCGGCGACGCGATGCCGAAGCGTTTCGCGCAGCGCCTGTGCGAGCTGTGGCTGAGCAACAAGCCGATGAAGCAGTACAACGCGCCGGAGCTCAAGCAGCTCGCGGCGACCTTGAGCGCGTGGCCGCTGGTCGCCAGCGGCACCGAAGGCTATCGCACCGCCGAGGTCACCCTGGGCGGAGTCGACACCGACGAAGTATCGTCGAGCACGATGATGTCCAAGCGCGTGCCGGGGCTGTATTTCATCGGCGAGGTGATCGACGTGACCGGCTGGCTGGGTGGGTACAACTTCCAGTGGGCCTGGGCGTCGGGGCATGCGGCTGGGGTGGCGGTTTAACGCTCGAACGCAACAGTTCTGGTGCTTTTGTGCTCGTCATTCCCGCGAAGGCGGGAATCCAGTGACTTTGACGAACTGGCACGAAAGTCGCTGGATTCCCGCGTTCGCGGGAATGACGGCTTGAAAGAACGCGGGCATGCAAACCTTTCGACGCAGCTGAGATGACGCGGTCGCGACTTGCGGCGCTCCTACAGTCGGCACCCGCAGCCACCCTGCGACTAGGCCGATTCCCACCCCCATCGACGCGACATCCGTAAGCTCCCCGTAGGAGCTGCGTGAGCTGCGACCGCGAATTCGCAACGATTGCGAAAGTCTCGACATAGCCGAAATGGCGCGGTCGCGACTTACGGCGCTCCTACAGTCGGCACACGCGCTTGCGATGCGATCGGGTCGATGCCATCACGCTTCGCGACGCCAATATCGATACCGACATTCATATCGACACCGCGCCCGGCGACAGCCTCGGCTCAATCCTCCAACACCGCCTCACCAAACAGATCATGCTCATCGCTGCCCATGATCTCGACATCGACGAACTGCCCCACCCGCAACTGCGCTTCCAGGCCGTTCTGGATCTGCACCAAGCCGTCGATCTCCGGCGCGTCGGCCATCGAACGCGCGATCGCCAGGTCGCCGTCGAGCGCGTCGACGATGCAACGCTGCACGCTGCCGATCTTGGCTTCGAGCTTGTTCGCCGAGATCTCGGCCTGACGCTCCATGAAACGCGCCAGACGCTCCTGCTTGACCTCCTCGTCGATCGGATCGGGCAGATCGTTGGCCTTGGCGCCGTCGACCGGCGAATAGGCGAACGCGCCGACTCGGTCGAGCTGGGCTTCATCGAGGAAGTCCAGCAGCTCTTCGAACTCGTCCTCGGTCTCGCCCGGAAAACCGACGATGAAGGTGCTGCGGATCGCGATGTCCGGGGCGATCGAGCGCCAGCGCTGAATGCGCTCCAGGGTCTTGTCGACCGCGCCGGGACGCTTCATCAGCTTGAGCACGCGCGGGCTGGCGTGCTGGAACGGAATGTCCAGGTACGGCAGCAGCTTGCCCTGCGCCATCAGCGGAATGATCTCGTCGACATGCGGATACGGATACACGTAATGCAGACGCGTCCAGATGCCCAGTTCGCTCAGGCCTTCGCACAACGCCTTCATCCGGGTCTGGTACGGCTTGCCGCGCCATTCGTGCTGCGCGTACTTCACGTCGACGCCATAGGCCGAAGTGTCCTGCGAGATCACCAGCAGTTCCTTGACCCCGCCCATCGCGAGCTTCTCGGCTTCGCGCAACACCTGATCGACCGGGCGCGACACCAGATCGCCGCGCATCGACGGAATGATGCAGAAGCTGCAACGGTGATTGCAGCCTTCGGAAATCTTCAGATACGCATAATGCTTCGGGGTCAGCTTGATCCCGATATCGTTATCGGCCAGACGCCGCGGCACCAGGTCGATAAACGGGTCGTGCTTGGGCGGCAACACCGCATGCACCGCGCTCATCACGCTGCCGTAGTCCTGCGGGCCGCTGATCGACAGCACGCCCGGATGCGCTTCGCGGATCAACTCCGAGCGCTTGCCCAGGCAACCGGTGACGATGACCTTGCCGTTCTCGGCGATCGCCTCGCCGATCGCATCCAGCGATTCGGTCACCGCCGAATCGATGAAGCCGCAAGTGTTGACCACCACCACGTCAGCATCGTCGTAGGTCTGGACGATGTCGTAGCCCTCCACGCGCAACTGGGTGAGGATGCGCTCGGAATCGACCAGGGCCTTCGGGCAACCGAGGCTGACGAAACCGACTTTGGGATTGGCTGGCGAGACGCTGCTGGCGGAAGACATGCGGGAAGAGACCTGAACAAGGGAATCCGGGCGCGAAACGCGAGCCGGCGACCGGCGAAGCGGCCGGGGGCGCGAATTATAGCCTCCGGGGCTAAACTGACCCTGCCTTGCGGGTGAATGCCCCGGGTTTTTCGCACATGAGGAGTAGCCGATGGCTCACTGGATCGATCTCGATACCCCCGCCGGCCCCGTCCAGGCCTGGCGCGCCGACCCGACCGGCGTGCCGCTGGGCGGCGTGGTGGTCATTCAGGAGATCTTCGGCGTCAACGCGCATATCCGCGAGGTCGCCGAACGTTTCGCCCAGGCCGGTTACGTCGCGCTGGCGCCGGCCTTGTTCGATCCGGTCGAAACCGGCGTGGAGTTGGACTACGAACAATCGGCCTATGCGCGCGGGCGCGAATTGCGCGATCGGGTCGGTTTCGATCGCGCGACCGAGATCGTCGGCGCCGCCGCGCACCGGCTGCAAAGCGAAGGATTGCGCACCGCCGCGGTCGGCTTCTGTTGGGGCGGATCGCTGGCGTTCCTGGCCAATACCCGGCTCGATCTGCCGGCGGTGAGCTACTACGGCGCGCAAACGCTGCGGTTTCTCGACGAGCCCCTCCGTGCGCCGGTGCGCGCACCGATCCTGTTCCACTTCGGCCGCCACGACGGCAGCATCCCGCCCGAAGCGATTGAACAACATCGCCAGGCGCTGCCGCTCGCGCCGATCCACGTCTACGAAGCCAGCCACGGCTTCAATCGCGAGGTCGGCGGCGCCTACGAGCCCGACAGCGCCGCGCTGGCCTGGACCCGCACCCTCGCCTTTCTCGCGGACGCGCTGAAATGAACCCCTGGCACCTGCACCCGCAACTCGCCGACGACACCCATCCGCTGGCGCAATTCGAACTCAGCGAACTGCGGTTGATGGACGACGCCAACCATCCGTGGCTGATTCTGGTGCCGCGGGTTGACGGCGCGGTCGAGCTGATCGATCTCGACGAGGACCAGCAACTCGTCCTGACCCGCGAAATCGCGCGCGTCAGCCGCGCGCTGCAGGCCGGCTTCGCGCCGCACAAGCTCAATGTCGCCGCGCTCGGCAATCTGGTGCCGCAATTGCATGTGCATGTGATCGCGCGCTATCGCGAAGACATCGCCTGGCCGCGCCCGGTCTGGGGCATGGCGAGCGCGCAGCCGTATTCGCCCGATGCGCTGGTGCAACGCATCCGCCGCCTGCAGGACGCGCTCAACGCGTGAACTTAAGCGCGCAATCCGCCGCGCCGGACGCGACGATCGAATTCGAAGCACTGGCCGACGATGCCTGGCTGCTGCGACTGGGCGAGGTCATCGACGATGCGCTCAACGCGCGCATCCATGCGCTGGCCGCGCATTTGCGCGCGCAGGCGCCGGCGTGGCTGCGCGATCTGGTGCCCGCTTACGCGAGCCTGGCAGTGTTCTTCGACAGTCGCGCGATCGATGCCGATGCAGTGCGCGATTGGTTGCAGGCGCATTGCGCGCGGACGACTGACGTCGCCGATCCTCTCGAATCGCCCGAGTCACGCACGGTCGAAATTCCGGTCGCCTACGGCGGCGAATTCGGCCCCGACCTGGAAACCGGCGCGGCCGAACTCGGCCTGTCGCCACCGGCGCTGATCCAGCGCCACAGCGGCGCGGTCTACACCGTCGCGATGATCGGATTCGCGCCGGGCTTTCCGTATTTGTCCGGCCTGGATCCCGACTTGGCGTTGCCGCGCCTGGCCACGCCGCGCACCCAGGTGGCGGCCGGCAGCGTCGCCATCGGCGGCGCCCAGACCGGCATTTATCCGCGCCCCGGCCCGGGCGGCTGGCGTTTGCTCGGACGCACGCCGCTGACCTTGTTCGATCCGTCGCGCGCGCAGCCGAGCCTGTTGCTGCCCGGCGACCGCGTGCGCTTCCTCGCGATCGATGCGGCGCAGTTCGCGCGTTTGCAGGCGCACGCATGAGCGCCAGTTACATCGAAGTGATCGCGCCCGGCCCGCTGAGCCACGTGCAGGATCTGGGCCGCGACGGTTGGCGACACCTCGGCATCGCCCGTGGCGGCGCGCTCGACCCGGGCTGCGCCGCGCTCGCCAATGCCCTGGTCGGTAACGACCCCGATGCCGCGGTGCTGGAATTCACCCTGCAAGGCCCGAGCCTGCGCCTGCCGCGGCCGCTGCGCATCGCGGTGATGGGCGCGGCCTGCGATGTGCGCTTCGAAGGCGACGCCCTGCCGCAGGCGCGGCCGATCGATCTGCCTGCCGGCATTTTGCGCCTGGGCGGCATGCGCGACGGCGTGTACGCCTGGCTCGCGGTGCAAGGCGGCTTCGATCTGCCGCGCGTGCTCGGCAGCCGCGCCACCGATCTGCGCGGCGGCTTCGGCGGACTCGACGGCCGTGCCCTGCGCGCCGGCGATCGATTGCCGCTCGGTTCGCACACGCGCATCGACGCGACGACGCTGCGGGTGCCGCGTTGGTGGATCGATCCATACTGCGAACGCGACCCGCGGGCGCCGATCCGCTACTGCGCCAGCCAGGCCCCGGCGGTGCGCGAAGCCGCACGCCAGTTCGGCGAACAGGTCTGGCGCGTGCATGCGGCGAGCAATCGCCAGGGCCTGCGCCTGTCCGGCGCGGCGCTGGCCGATGCGGCCGGCAGCGGCCTGTCCGAACCGGTCGCGCCCGGCACCGTCCAACTGCCGCCCGACGGCCAACCGATCGTGCTGCTGGCCGACGCGCAGACCGTCGGCGGCTATCCGCGGCTGGGCCATGTGATCGCGGCGGACCTGCCGCGGCTGGCCCAGGCCGGACCGAACGCCGGCCTGCGCTTTCGCGCCTGCGACGCGGCCGAGGCGGCGGTCGCGGCGCGCAGCGCGCGGGCCGAGATCGCGCGCCTGCGGCTGGCGATCGAAGCGCGCCTGCGCCGTTGACGCATTCGTCGGATCGTCGGCGCCGAATGCGTGAACCACCGTCCCCGCGGCGTCCGATGCCGAGCCGGTATCGCGGCGCATAAAGTGTGCCAAGTGAGACAAGGTGAGGGAACGAATGCGCGAAAAACCCGCCATCCGTACGCAAATACTCTGCGCAACGTGAATAGCACCACCGTCCAAGGCACTCACAGCATTCGACAAGCTGTACCGTTTAACGTATCAAAGGCTTAATCTGTTTATATCGTAGAGACCGCTGCCTCCCGGACATGACTCACGACAGTTCCCGCCTCGAGTCTCCTACCCCCGGTCCCGCCATCGGTCCGGCGGAGTTTGAATTCGGCCAGTACACCCTGGACTCGGTCACGGAATTGATCGTGGCCGCGCAAGGCGGACAGGCCGGCGCCTGGGACAAAGTCTACGCGCTGCTCTACAAGGAACTCCACGACGCCGCGTCCCTGCAGATCCGCCGCCGCTGGGGCCGCGGCAAGCGCTCGCCGACGTCGCTGATCAATCGCACCTGGCTGCGTCTGAATCAGGACAAGCTCAGCTTGAACAACCGCCAGCATCTGCTCGCGGTGTTGTCGCGGGCGATGCGTTACGCGCTGATCGACGAAGCGCGCCGGCTCAACCAGCTCAAGCTCGAGGAAAGCTACGGCGCCGAGCACGCCGAACCGAGCTACGACCCGGACCTGGAACAGCTGATCTCGATCGACCACGCGCTCAATGCGCTCGGCGCGGTCGAACCGCGACTGATCCAGTTGGTCGAAATGCGCTATTTCGCCGGCATGAGCGACATCGAGATCGGCGAAGTGCTCGGCCTGACCGACCGCACCATCCGCCGCGACTGGCGCAAGGCGCGCGCTTTCCTGGCCGCGCACCTGCGCCACGCGCCGGGCATCGCCGGGCCTGAGCCGGGTCCGACCTCGCCCTGATCCCTCGGCCCAGCCATCGCGGCGCCTCATGAACGATCTGGCTGCGCGTGCAATGGCCTTGTTCGACGATTACGTCGAACTGCCGGCGAGCGAACGCGAACGCAAACTGGACGAACTCGCCGCGCGCGAGCCGGCGCTGCACGAGGCCTTGCGCGCCTTGCTCGACGCCGATGCGCACGACGACGATCATCTGCTCGATCGATCGCCGGCCGACCTGTTGGCCGACAAGCACCGCGACACCGCGCACCGCGCGGCCGAGCAGGACGAACGCGCCGACGCCCGCATCGGCAGCCGCCTGGGCCCATGGCGGATCGACCGGGTGATCGGCCACGGCGGCATGGGCACGGTCTACGAAGCGCATCGCGACGACGGCGAGTACCAGCAACGCGTCGCGCTCAAATGCATCCGCACCGAACTGGCCACGCCGCAGTTGCAGGCCGCGTTCCGCGACGAACGCAATCTGCTCGCGCGCCTGGACCACGCCGGCATCGCCGCGCTGGTCGACGGCGGCGTCGGCGAGGACGGACAGCCCTGGTTCGCGATGCGCTTTGTCGACGGCATCGCATTGGACGCGTGGTGCGACCATCGCCGCGCCAGCGTGCGCGAACGCGTCGGCCTGCTGATCCAGGTCTGCGAAGCGTTGGCTTATGCGCATGCGCAAGGCATCGTGCATCGCGACATCAAGCCGTCCAATCTGCTGGTGAGCGACGACGGCCGCGTGCACTTGGTCGATTTCGGCATCTCCTCGCATTTCGCCGCGCAGGGCGTCACTCCTCGCGAACAGATCGCGATCACCCCCGACTACGCCGCGCCGGAAGCGCGCGAATACGGCGCGCACGGCCCGGCCACCGATTTGTATGCAGTGGGCGTACTCACCTACCGCTTGTTGTGCGCGCAATGGCCGGCGCCGCTGCACAGCCTGCGCAATCTGATTCCGATCGCCGCCTCGGGCGAACCGGTGCCGATGGACCGGCTGCTCGACGACCGCGGCGGCGATGCGGCCACCGACAACGCCGACTTCATCGCCCGCCAGCGCGGCGCCGCCGACGCGGCCGCGCTGCGCAAGCAACTCAGCGGCGACCTGTCGGCGATCGCGCTCAAGGCGGTGGCGACACGGCCGCAGGACCGCTACGCCAGCGTCAGCGAATTCGCCGACGATCTGCGGCGCTGGCGCGAACACCGATCGGTCAGCGCCAACCCCGGCAGCCGCTGGTCGCGCGCGCGCAAATGGCAGCGTCGCAACCCCGGCGCGGTGGCGATCGGCGCGGGCCTGTTGCTGGTGGTGATCCTCGGCCTGAGCGTGACGCTGTGGCAGCAACGGCGCGCCCAGCGCGAAGCGGCGGCCACCGCCGCGGTCAGCCAGTTGTTCGCATCGACCTTGGGCACCGCCACCCTGTCCGGACTGGGCACCACCACGTTTTCCTCGAAAGCGCTGCTGGAAAAGACCGAGCGCGAACTGCGCAGACTGCCGCTGCGCGATCAACCCCGATTGCTGGCGCGCGGCCTGGCGACGCTGGCGCGCAGCTATGCCCTCACCGGCGACTACATGCATGCCAATCGCCTGATCGACGAGGCCCAGCGCGTGCTCGACCGCGCCGGCGAAAGCGATCCCTCCGTGACCAGCGCGCGGGTCTCGATCCTCAATCTGAGCAATCGCTACCGCGAAGCCGGCGCACTGACCGCGAAACAGCTCGAAGCGCTCGGCGACCGCGACGACGAACAGACCCGACTGACCCGCATCGCCTACACCACCGAACTGGCCAGGGCCCAATGGGGCATGGGCCAGACCCAGGAAGCCACGCGCACGGCGAACGTGCTGGTCGAACAAACCAGCGCGCTAGGGCCCGAACACCAGGAAATCGTCGCCCAGGCGCTGATGCTGCGCGCCGGTTTCTTCAACCGATTGCTGCGCTCCGAGCAGGCCGAAGCCGACACCCGGCGCGCGATCGCGCTGGTGCGGCGGTCCAATCCGATATTGGCCGACGACGGACTGACCACTCTGATCAACCTGATGTCGCGGCGTGGTTCGTCCGAACTGTTGCCGCTCGCGCGCGAACTGCTGCGCAATCGCCGCAATACCCTTGGCGAATCGCATCCGAAAACCGCGCAGGCGAAACTGCGGCTGGCGCTGGCCTATTATCCGAAAATTTCCAACGACGACGTGTCCAAGGCGCTGGCCGTGCTCAAGGCCAGTTACGGCAGCGAAAGTCCGGGCTACGCCGCGGCCCTGAGCTCCGGCGCCTGGGCGGCCGAGCCCGATCCGGTCAAAAGGATCGTCCTGCAGCGCCAAGCCCTGGCGATCCTGCAACGCACGATGGGACCGCATGCCGAATCGACCATGACGTCCCGATTCATCCTGGGAAAGGAACTGGTTTACATGCGCGATGACGCGCGCACTGCGGCGGGCTTCGCCGAAGGCGTCACGCTGATGCGGCAGGCGGTGGACGAACGAAGCAGAAGCGGGATTCCGTCGGTGCTCGAGCGAAACGACCTGATCGTTGGCCTGCTGGCCTTTGGCGATGCTCGGCATTTGGCGCTGGCGCAATCGCTGGTGGAGAACAATCGCAGCGAAGCGCTGCGTTATTACAGCCCCGACGACTTGCAGGTGAAGTATCTGGAAAACGCCGCCGACTGGCTGCTCTATCGTCAAGGCCATTACGCCCAGGCCGATCGCAATTTCGCCCGGCGCATCGAAGCCAGCGGCGAATTCATGCGCACGGCGCATGCGGGCCAACCCAACGCCGAGCGGCTGCGCAGCTACTCCTTAAGCCAATCGATGGCGTTTCGCGCGCTCTACGCTTATCAGCAGTGCGACAACCCACGGGCGCAGATCCTGCTGCAACAAGCCATCGACTTCAGCCGACGCGCCTTAGGCGCCGACAGCCCGGCGGCGCAAAGCGCGAGCGCCAATCTGGAGGGGCTGCGCAAGCACGGCCGGATCGTCGATACCTCCACCTCGAGCCGATTACCGCCCGAGGAACTCGAACGATTCAACCGACAGGTACAGCAGGCATGCCGATCGCATCGTTCGCGCTAGCTTCGAGTGGCTTGGTTTCGAATAGCTCGGTTTCGATCGGCCCGGCTTCGATCAGCCCGGCTTCGATCAGCGAAGTTTCGATCAACCGAGTGTCGAGCGGAACGATCGCGTCCGGCCCGGATCGCCGAAGCCTAGGCCATGCACGCCGCCGTCGGCCGCGACGGCGGGAGCGCACATGAACGATCCGGTCGCACGCGCGCTGGCGCTGTTCGACGATTACGTCGACCTGCCCGCGGCCGAGCGCGTCCGCGCCCTGGCCGCGCTGGCCGCGCGCGAACCGGACCTGCACGCCGCGCTGAGCGCCTTGCTCGATGCCGACGCAGGCGACGACGACCATCTGCTCGACCGTTCTCCGGCGCAGGTCCTGGCCGACAAGCGCGGCGATGACGAAGACGCCGAGGCCGAGCAGGACGAACGCGCCGATGTCCGCCTCGGCACCCGCCTGGGTCCGTGGCGGATCGACCGGGTTATCGGCCATGGCGGCATGGGCACGGTCTACGAAGCCCATCGCGACGACGGCGAGTACCAGCAACGCGTCGCGCTCAAATGCATCCGCACCGAGCTGGCCACACCGCAGCTGCAGGCCGCGTTCCGCGACGAACGCAATCTGCTCGCACGCCTGGATCACGCCGGCATCGCCGCTTTGGTCGACGGCGGCGTCGGCGAGGACGGACAGCCCTGGTTCGCGATGCGCTTCGTCGACGGCATCGCATTGGACGCATGGTGCGACCATCGCCGCGCCAGCGTGCGCGAGCGTGTCGGCCTGCTGATCCAGGTCTGCGAAGCGCTGGCTTATGCGCATGCGCAAGGCATCGTGCATCGCGACATCAAGCCGTCTAATCTGCTGGTGAGCGACGACGGCCGCGTACACCTGGTCGATTTCGGCATCTCCTCGCATTTCGCCGCGCAGGGCGTCACCCCGCGCGAACAGATCGCGATCACCCCCGACTACGCCGCGCCGGAAGCGCGCGAATACGGTGCGCACGGCCCGGCCACCGACCTGTACGCGCTGGGCGTGCTGACCTATCGCCTGTTGTGCGCGCAATGGCCGGCGCCGCTGCACAGCCTGCGCAATCTGATTCCGATCGCCGCCTCGGGCGAACCGGTGCCGATGGACCGATTGCTGGACGAGCGCGGCGACGATGCGGGCGGCGACAGCGCCGACTTCATCGCCCGCCAGCGCGGCGCCGTCGACGCGGCCGCGCTGCGCAAGCAACTCAGCGGCGACCTGTCGGCGATCGCGCTCAAGGCGGTGGCGACGCGGCCGCAGGATCGCTATCCCAGCGTCAACGAATTCGCCAACGACCTGCGCCGCTGGTGCGAGCACCGCCCGACCGGGGTCAACCCCGGCAATTGGCTGTCGCGCGCGCGCAAATGGTATCGGCGCAGCCCGGCCGCGGCGCTGCTCGCCGCCGCGTTGGTGCTGGCCCTGTGCGCGACGATCGGCGTGTCTGTATGGCAGCAACGTCGCGCGACGCGCGAAGCTCAGGCGACCCATACCGTCGGCAACCTGTTCGCCACCACGCTCGGCACCGCGACCCTGTCCGGACTGGGCAGTTCGCGGTTTTCCTCGCGCACGCTGCTGGAAAAGACCGAACACGAATTGCAACGCCTGCCGCTGGACGATCAACCCGGCCTGCACGCGCGCAGTCTGGCGACCCTGGCGCGCGGCTACGCGATGATCGGCGATTACCGCAACGCCGAGCGCCTGGCCGCGCAGGCGCAGCGAGTGCTGGGCTCGGCCGAGGACGAATACAGTTTCGTGGCCGCCACCTGGGTGGCGATGCTCAACACCCAGAACCACTACGCGCAGGCCGACCAACGCGCGCGCGAACAGATCGAACGCCTGGGCAAGCGCGAGGACCGACCCGCGCAATTGGCGCGGGTGACGTTCGGCGCCGAACTCGCCAAGGCGCAATGGAATCTAGGCGATACGCTGGTCGCGTTGGACAGCGCGGACCAATTGTTGCGCCGCGCGCGCGATCTGCGCCCGGCGGAGCCCGAGTTGCTGGCCCAGGTGCTGATCCTGCGTTCGGGCTTCCTGACCCGCCTGTACCGGGTCAAGCCGGCCGAGGCCGATGCGCGCGAAGCGATCGCGCTGGCGCGCCCGATCAATACGGTCATCGCCGACGATGCGTTGGAGTTGCTGGTGTGGATTCATAGCGTGCGCCGCAGTCCGGGCGAACACGCACTCGCGCAGGAACTCGTGCGCGGCCGCGAAGCCAGCCTGGGCGCCACCCATCCGGTCACCGCGCGCGCGCGATTGCTGCTGGCGCTGAGCGAGTACCCGCTCACCGATTCGCCGCAGAAAGTCAGGCAGGCACTGGACACGATCGAGACGGCGTACGGCCGTGAACACCTCGATTACGGCTGGGCGCTGTCGGCCTCGTCCTGGGCGATCGCGCGCGATCCGCGCGACAACGTGCGCCTGCTTCGCGATAGCGTGGCCATTCTCGAACGCAGTCAGGGCCCGCTCGGGCCGCTCGCGCTCAACGCCAAGGGCAATCTGGGCAAGGACCTGTTTCAACAGCCCGACGCGTATCGCGGCGCGGGCGATGTCGCCGAAGGGATCGCGATCCTGGAAAGGACCATCGCCGACAAACGCAAGATCGGTTTGCCCGCGCCGGTCGACCGGATCAATCTGATCCGCGCCTTGCTGCGCTACGGCGGCGAGACGCAACTGGACAATGCGGCGCGCCTGATCGAGGAAAGCGGAGAGGATGCCCGCCAGTACTTCACCCAGGGCGACACCCAGCCCGCGCAATGGGATCTGTTCCGCAACGTGCTGCTGTTCCGGCGCGGCGATTATTCGCGCGCCGACCGCGGGTTCGCGCAACTGGTGCAGACCGAGCTGGGCTACCTCGGCGGCGAAACGCCCGGGCCGCAGACTGGGCAACGCAATCGCCGCTCGCATGCGACCGTGGCCGCCCAGGCCCTGACCTACCGGGCCCTGCATGCGTTGCAGACCTGCGATCGCAACCAGGCGCAATCGCTGCTGGAACAGGCGCACCGGATCGCCGAAGCCGCCTCGGCCGCGGACGATCCCATGGTCCGCGTGCTGGCCCGTTATCGCGACGGGACGCGTCACGGCGTGCTGATCGACGCCTCGGTAGCGGACTCGTTCGTGGATCCCGTGTCGATCGAAGCAACCAACCGGCGCGCGCGTTCGTGTCGGCCCGCGTCGCGCTGAGGGCCCCGACGTGCGACGGCTCGCGACCGAGCCGCGCCCGGTCCGGCCGCGCGCGACGAAGCGCCCGCGAGCCATAGGGCAAAAGGCACTGGTCAGCCGCCCCGGGCCGACTCAGGATCGTCGGTCGGGCCGCCAAGTCTCGTCGTCGCGGCCATGCATGCCCTCGCCGCTTCCCGGAGAAACGCAATGCGTAGCCTGCGTCTGCTGTCGTTGTCCGCCTGTGTCGTCGCCGCGCTCGCCGCCGGCTGCAAGTCCGAAACCGCGCCGCCCGCCGCGTCCGCCGATCCCGCGCCGGCCGCCGCCGCGCAACCGGCCGGGGCCGAATGGGACGCCGCCGTCGACGGCTTCCTGCAAGGCTTCTTCGAACACTTCCCGGTCGCCGGCGCCAACGCCGGCAAGCACGAATTCGACGGCCGCCTGCCCGATTACTCGCCCGAAGGACTGCAGCGCAACATCCAGTGGCTGCACCAGCAGCGCGATGCGATCAACGCCTTCGGCGACGATCGCCTGCAGGCGCCGCAGCGCTATCAGCGCGACTACGTGCGCGCGGTGATCAACGGCCAGCTGTTCTGGCTCGAAGACTCCGGTTTCGCCACCAAAAACCCCGGTTTCTACGCCGGCGACCTGTCGCCGAGCATGTACCTGACCCGCCCGTACGCGCCGCTGCCGCAGCGCATGGCCGCGTTCGTGAGCTATCAGGACAACCTGCCCAAGGCCGCCGAGCAGATCCGCGCCAACCTCAAGGGCCCGCTGCCGGCGAGCTATATCGACCTGGGCACGATGGTGTTCGGCGGTTTCGCCGAATTCTTCAAGAACGACGTGCCCAAGGCCTTCGCCGAGGTCAAGGACGACGCGCTGCAGGCGCGCTTCAAGGCCTCCAACGCCAAGGCGATCGAAGCCATGCAGGGCTTGGCCGACTACCTGGCCGCGCAGAAACCGCAGGCGACCCAGGACTTCGCCCTGGGCGCGGAAAAATTCTCGAAGATGCTCAAGGCCACCGAAGGCGTGGACCTGCCGCTGGATCAGCTCAAGGCCGCCGGCGAAGCCGACCTGGAACGCAATCTGGCCGCGTTGAAATCCGCCTGCGATCAATACGCCAAGGGCCGGCCGATCGTCGAATGCATTGAAAAGGCCAACGCCGACAAGCCCAAGGGCGGCGCGGTCGAAGGCGCGCGCCAGCAACTGGCCGGGCTGCGTCAGTTCATCGTCGACAAGGACCTGGTGTCGATCCCCGGCACCGAGCAGGCGCTGGTCGAGGAAGCGCCGCCGTTCAACCGCAACAACTTCGCCTACATCGAAATTCCTGGCCCGTACGAGAAGAACCTGCCGTCGGTCTACTACATCGCCCCGCCCGATCCGAAGTGGCCCAAGGCCGAACAGGATGCCTACGTGCCGGGCAAGGCCGACCTGTTGTTCACCTCGGCGCATGAAGTCTGGCCGGGGCATTTCCTGCAGTTCCTGCACGCCAACCGTTCGCAGTGGAAGTTCGCCCAGTTGTTCGTCGGCTATGCCTATGCCGAGGGTTGGGCGCATTACACCGAGGAGATGATGTTCGACGCCGGTCTCGACGGCGCCGGTCCGGAAATCCACATCGGCCAGCTGACCAATGCGCTGCTGCGCAACGTGCGTTATCTGTCAGCGATCGGCCTGCACACCGGCGGCATGACCGTCGCGCAGTCCGAGCAGATGTTCAAGGACAAGGCGTTCCAGGACCCGGGCAACGCGCGCCAGCAGGCCGCGCGCGGCACTTACGATCCTGCGTATCTGAACTACACCCTGGGCAAGCTGATGATCATGCAGTTGCGCGAGGATTGGACCGCGGGCCATGGCGGCCGCGCCGGCTGGAAGGCGTTCCACGATCAGTTCCTGAGCTACGGCGGCCCGCCCATTCCGCTGGTGTACGGGCAGATGATGAACGTTCCGGCGCAGGCCAAGCTGTGGACGGCGCCCAAGCCGGCAGCGGCGACCGCGCCGGCGGCGCCGAACACCGCCTTGCCGCCGGCGACGGGTTCGCCGGATAAGGCGGCGCCTAAGAGCGCGATGTGATTCGTACGATTGCTCATTGATTCGCTGGCGGAGATTCGCCGAAGAAACGGAGCCGTTCGCGGCTCCGTTTTTTTGCGAGCGGCGGCGTTTGCCGTTCGAACCTGACTTTGACTTTGACTTTGGCTTTGGCTTTGGCTTTGGCCCGAGCTTGAAGCCGCGCAGTTCATCCAGCGCTGCGAGGCTTGTAACTCGCGTTAGCACCAGCACACCCGAAGGGCGGCGTGCAGGATGCACGCCGTGCGCCACCGGGACATGGATGTCCC
>NZ_JBDGLR010000016.1:0-43223 GCF_057655755.1 Lysobacter sp. Soil_N_51
TGCGTTCCCATCGGATTGGACTCAAGGCGGGTGATGCACTTGAGGGTAGTCAGTGCAAACCAAAGAAAAACGCTTTTCTTTGAATCAAGGGCCCGCGCGTGCGGTGCATACGCGGGCATGCGCCACACGAGACATCCTGTCTCGGTGGCGCACGGCCCACATCCATGTGCGCCGCCCTTCGGGTGTCCTGTTGCTAACGCGAGTTACAAGCCTCGCAGCGCTGGGTGCGATGCCTGAAATGAGGCGAAAGCCACATGGCCTCCCTGTAGGAGCGGCGCGAGCCGCGACCGCGCCACCTCGCTTACGACGCCAGCACCCGCAACCGACCAGACATACACGCAACGGCGCCACCCCTCGCCCGCGCGGACCTCACCCCCGCAACCCCGCCAACCGCTGCGCCACCTTCTTGGGCGACACCCCACCGCGCACACCCAGTTCCTGCGCGAACAACGACACCCGCAACTCCTCGATCTCCCAGCGCAAAGCCTGCCAGCCCGCATCCTCGGCCAACCCAGCCGCCTGCGCCGCATCGAAGGCGTCGACGAACGGCTTGAGTTCCAGCATCCGCGCCTGATCGCGCACCGGGTCGCGCAAAGCGCGTTCGCTGCGCACCGACAGCGCTTTGAGATAGCGCGGGTACTCGGCCAACGCCGAAGTCGCGACATCGCGCAGGAAACCCGGTGGGGTCAGCCGCGCCAACTGCGCGCGCATGTCGTCGAGGTTGCCGCTGGCCCAGCCCATCAACGACGACTCCAACCGCGCGCGCGCCTCGGCGACCGCGCCGAGAATCGTCTCGGCCTGACGCAAGCGCTCCATCGCCTCGGGAAACAGCTTGCGCGCGACGGTCTCGCGGCGAAGTTCGAAACCGGCCGGATCGCGTACCGCGACCAGGTCGGCGTCGTCACCGAGCAGCGACTGCAAGGCACCGTCGACCAAGTCCTCGCGCAAGCGATCGCTGTCGCGCGGTCGATCATGCGAGGCGCGGTCCTGCGCCGCGCGTGTGGGCGACACTCGCTCCTTGCGCGGCGCCGCCGACTCGATCGCCGCGTACAGCAATCCGGTCTTGGCCTGGATCGGCATCTGCTTGCGCGCTTGCTTGAGCTTCTCGGCCATCGCGATGGCGAGCAGCCGGCGCACCCCGCCCGGATGCGCGCGCAACGCAGCCTCGCGTTCGGCGTGCACGCGCAGCGACACCGTGTCGCCGTCGTCATGCAAGGCCGGAAACGCCGGCACGCCGGCCGCGCCGGGCACCGACAGCGGGATCGGCTGATCCGGAAACGCGGTCAAGCCCTGCTGGCCCAATCCATCGGCGGCCTGCGCCGCGAACGCACGCGCGGCGCGCTCGCCGAAACGTTGGCGTAACTCATCGAGATCGCGCGACTCGGCCAGCACCTTGCGTTCGGCATCCTTGCCGCCGCGCGGATCGGCCGCGTCGAGCAGGCGCAGGTTGATGCGCAGATGCGGCTCGATCGTACTCGGATCGAAATCGGTCGCGGCCACTTCGGTGCCGGTGAGTTTGCGCAGGAACCGCGCCAGCACACTCACAAAATCGTCGGCCTCGGGCTGGCGATGCGCCTCATGGAAGGCCTTGGCGAAATCCGGCGCCGGCACGAAGTTGCGGCGCAGGGTCTTGGGCAGCGACTTGATCAGCGCCGCGGCCTTGTCGGCGACGAAGCCGGGCGCCAGCCACGACAGCTGCGCCGGATCGAGCGCGTTGAGCAGATGCAGCGGCACCGCCACGGTCATGCCGTCGTCGACCGCGCCGGGTTCGAAGCGATAGCGCACCGCCAGCCGTGCATTGCCCAGTTGCAGGTACGGCGGGAACCGCGACGCCTCGGTCTCGCCGCCGACCATCAGATCGTTGTTCGACCATTCCAGCGCGCGTTTCTCGTCGGCCGGCAGCTTGGCGTACCACGCATCCATCGCCTGCACGTTGTGGATATGCGCCGGCAGACGGTCGAGATACCACTGCGCCATCCATTCCTCGTCCACGACCAGGCCGGCGCGGCGCTGCTTGGCTTCTTCCTCGTGCGCCTTCGCCAAGGTGGCGAGGTTGCGCGCGACGAACGCGGCGCGGGTGTTGATCTCGCCAGTCACCAAGGCATCGCGGGCGAAAATGATCCGGCTCTCTTCCGGATACAACGCGCCGTAATGGATCGGCCGCTTCGGCGCCAGCACCAGACCAAACAGACTGATCTGCTCGCTGCCGACCACGCGGCCCTGCGAACGCGCCCAGCGCGGATCGTGATGACGGCGCGCGAGCAGATGCGGCAGTTCCTGGATCGCCCAGTCCGGCTCGATCGTGGCATTGGTCATCGACCACACCCGCTCGGTGTCGAGCAAGGTCGCCGACAACAGCCACGGCGGCGGCTTCTTCGCCAGCGGCGAGCCCGGGAACAATTGGTATTTGCGCCCGCGCGGGCCGTCGTACAGTCCCTTGTCACCGCGAAAACCGATCTGGGTCGGCAGGCCGGCGATGAGCGCGCGGTGCAAGATCGCGTAGGCCGAGGCATCGAGTTCGCCGGAATTCTTCTGCGCCTGCCAACCCAGTTCATCGCACAGCAATTTCAGCTGCCGATGCAGCTCGCGCCATTCGCGCATGCGCAGGAAGCCGAGAAAGTTCTTCTCGCACCAGCCACGCAGCTTGGATTGGGTGAGGTCTTCGTGGGCGGTCTGATACGCGTCCCACAGCTTGAGGATGCCGACGAATTCCGAACGCGGATCGGCGAACAGCGCATGCGCCGCATCGGCCGCGCCGCGCTGGTCGGCCGGGCGCTCGCGCGGGTCCTGGATGCCGAGAAATGCGGTGATCGCGATCATCTCGCGCAGGCAGCCGTGGGCGTTGGCTGCGACCAGCATGCGCGCGAGCTTCACGTCCACCGGCATGCGCGCCATGGTCCGGCCGATCGCGGTGAGCCGGCGCTGTTCGTCGACCGCGCCGAGTTCGGCCAGTTGCTGCCAGCCGTCGGCGATCGCGCGGCTGTCGGGCGGATCGAGGAACGGGAAGTCCTCGATGATCCGCGCCGACGCGCCGTGCGCGGTCGCCGCGTCCTGCTCGGCAACCGCCGCGGCGCCGCGCGGCCCGCGCCGCTTGTGGCCGCCGCCATCGACGCTGCCCAGGCCCAGCGACAGCATGCGCAGGATCACCCCGGCCAGGGCGGCGCGGCGGATCTCCGGATCGGTGTAGCGCGGCCGCGATTCGAAATCCGGCTCGCTGTAGAGGCGATAACAGGTGCCCTCGCTGATGCGCCCGCAGCGGCCCTTGCGCTGGTCGGCGCTGGCCTGCGAGACCGGTTCGATGTGCAGCCGGTCGAGCTTGCCGCGCGGGCTGTAGCGCTTGACCCGCGCCAGGCCGGGGTCGACCACGTAACGGATGCGCGGCACGGTCAGCGAGGTTTCGGCGACGTTGGTCGCCAGCACGATGCGGCGCTTGGGGCCGGGATTGAACACCCGGTCCTGATCGCGCACCGACAGCCGCGCGTACAGCGGCAGCACCTCGGTTTCGCGGTATTTGCGCCGTTCCAGCGCCTGGTGCGCGTCGCGGATCTCGCGCTCGCCCGACAGGAAGATCAGCACGTCGCCGCGCGGATCTTCGCGGGTGATTTCGTCGCAGGCGGCGACGATGCCGTCGTTCACGCTGCGCGCGGGATTCGAGATTCGGGATTCGGGATTCGCGAACCCAGCACGATGAGCGCCGCCAACCTCGCGACCCGCGGCCTTTCCGATTCCCGATTCCCCATTCCCCATTCCCGTATCGTCCAACGGACGATACCGAACGTTGACCGGATACCCGCGCCCCTCGACGCTGACCACCGGCGCGCCATCGAAATGCGCGGCGAAACGCTCGGTGTCGATGGTCGCCGAAGTGACGATGATCTTCAGGTCGCTGCGCTTTTTCAGCAGTTGCTTGAGATAGCCGAGCAGGAAGTCGATGTTGAGGCTGCGTTCGTGCGCCTCGTCGATCAGGATCGTGTCGTAGGCCGACAGCCAGCGATCGGACTGGATTTCGGCCAGCAGGATGCCGTCGGTCATGAACTTGACCGCGGTGCGCTCGCCGACGTTGTCGTTGAAGCGGACCTGATAGCCGACCACTTCGCCGAGCGGGGTGTTGAGCTCCTCGGCCACGCGCCGCGCGACCGCGCGCGCGGCGATGCGGCGCGGCTGGGTGCAGCCGATCATGCCGGCGGCGCCGCGGCCGGCGGCCAGGCACAGCTTGGGCAACTGGGTGGTCTTGCCCGAACCGGTCTCGCCGGCGATCACCACCACCGGGTGCTTGCGGATCAGCTCGACGATGCGCTCGGCCTCGGCCGCGATCGGCAGCGCCGGGTCGGCCGGCACCCGCGGCAGCGACGACGCGCGCGCTTCGCGCTGCGCGACCGAGGCCGCCAGGGCCTGCGCGAACGCGGCCTGCGCCTGCGCGTCGGCGGGCTTGCCGCTCCAGCGCGACCACAGGCCGTGCAGGCGGCCGCGGTCGCGGCTCAATGCGCCGTCGATCGCGTTGCGCGCCTGCCGTAACGCGGCGCTAGCATCCGCGTGGCTAGACTGGTGTTTGGAATTGCTGGTGTTCATCGATAGATCGTTTGCATCGCAGCGCAAGGAACAAACCATTTCACATCGCGGTCGACAGCGCCTATTGTCGCCGCAGTGTCCGACGCGAGCGTCGGAACCCTTTCGATTCGATGCCGGCCCATCCGGAGCGCGCTTGAAATCCGGGGCCCGCGTCGAAACGTATTGAACTTCGGCGCGCGCGCCGGAGCGTTTTGCAACCGTCCCGCCTCACCATCCCGCACTGGAGTAAGGAGTCCCCCATGGCCAAGGTCAGCAAGCCCGGAAAACCGGACAAATCCTCGTCCAAGAAGTCCGCGTCCCCGTCGTCGTCGAACAGCCCGGCCGCGTCGCCCGCCGCCAGCAGCAGCGCGCCCTCGATCGATATTGGGATTTCGCCGGGCGATCGCAAGAAGATCGCCGAAGGTCTGTCGCGTTTTCTCGCCGACAGCTACACCTTGTACCTGAAGACCCACAATTTCCATTGGAACGTGACCGGGCCGATGTTCAACGCCCTGCACGTCATGTTCGAAACCCAGTACACCGAGCAGTGGACCGCGCTGGACGACATCGCCGAGCGGATCCGCGCGCTGGGCTTCAACGCGCCGGGCTCGTACGCCGAATTCGTCAAGCTCAGCTCGATCCCGGAAGAAGCCGGCCTGACCGAAGCCGCCGATTGGCGCGAAATGGTCCGTCAGCTGGTGGTCGGCAACGAAGCGGTATGCCGCACTGCGCGCAAGGTACTCGACCAGGCCGACGACGTCGATGACGCGCCGACCGAGGACCTGCTGACCCAGCGCCTGCAGACCCACGAGAAGTATGCGTGGATGCTGCGTTCGCTGCTGCAGTAATCGCGATTTGGCGGTAACCCGGCGGGCGCGGCGATGGCCGCGCCCGCTGCGTTTGCGGGGGTTGTCGAGGCTGCGGGCTGCCGAGGCTGGTGCCAATGGATGGAGCTCGGACATTCGGGCGATCCGACCGAAAAGCGTCGGGGCTGAAGCCCCTCCCACAAAAGACCGTGGTGCCACGGCCACTTTTGTTAGAGGTGCTTGAGTACCGAAGCTAATTGAGTGAGGGATTAGGCCCCGAGGTCTTTTGTGGGAGGGGCTTCAGCCCCGACGCTCTCCTCTCCGACCCGACAACCCCACCCGAAGCCCCAAGCCCGGCACAACCCCGACCCCGGCGCAAGCCAAGCTCCGATCCCCCGACACTGCAATCGCCGACCACCCGCGCCGCCGGTTTCCGACCGGTCCGCGAACCGGCCCGGTTAAACTAGCCTCATGCCTTCCCCCGCACTCGAGTTACTGCACCGCGTTTTCGGCCATACCGCATTCCGCGGCGAACAGGCGCAGATCGTCCAGCACGTGATCGACGGCGGAGACGCCCTGGTGCTGATGCCCACCGGCGGCGGCAAGTCGCTGTGCTACCAGATTCCCTCGCTGATCCGCGAAGGCTGCGGCCTGGTGGTCTCGCCGCTGATCGCGCTGATGCAGGACCAGGTCGAGGCGATGCGCCAGCTCGGCGTGCGCGCGGCCTATCTCAACTCCACCCTGAGCAGCGAGGACGCGGCCGAGGTCGAACGCCAGCTGCTGGCCGGCGAACTGGACCTGCTGTACGTCGCGCCCGAGCGCCTGCTCAGCGGCCGCTGCCTGAACCTGATCGACCGCGCCAAGATCGCCCTGTTCGCAATCGACGAAGCGCACTGCGTATCGCAATGGGGCCACGACTTCCGCCCCGAATACCGCGAACTGACCATCCTGCACGAGCGCTGGCCCGACATCCCGCGCATCGCCCTGACCGCCACCGCCGACGAGCCGACCCAGCGCGAGATCGCCGAGCGGTTGACCCTGGAGGATGCGCGCCGCTTCGTCAGCTCGTTCGATCGCCCCAACGTGCGCTACCGCGTGGTGCACAAGGACAACGGCACCCGCCAGCTGCTCGATTTCCTCGCCGGGCACCGCGACGAAAGCGGCATCGTGTATGCGTTCTCGCGCAAGCGGGTTGAATCGGTGGCCGAGCAATTGGCCGCCGCCGGAATCAAGGCCCTGCCCTACCACGCCGGTATCGACGCAGGCGTGCGCGCCGCCAACCAGCGCCGTTTCCTGCAGGAAGACGGTGTGGTGATGGTCGCGACGATCGCCTTCGGCATGGGCATCGACAAACCCGACGTGCGTTTCGTCGCCCACATCGACCTGCCCAAGTCGATCGAAGGCTATTACCAAGAGACCGGCCGCGCCGGCCGCGACGGCGAACCCGCCGAAGCCTGGCTGTGCTACGGCCTGGGCGATGTGGTCAACCTGCGTCAGCTCATTCAACAAGGCGAAGCCGGCGAAGAACGCAAGCGGCTTGAGCTGCGCAAGCTGGATTCTCTGTTGGGCTTCTGCGAATCCACCGAATGCCGGCGCAAGGCGCTGCTCGGGTGGTTCGGCGAGCCGCATCCGGGCAACTGCGGCAACTGCGACAACTGCATGGAGCCGCCGCAGAGCTGGGACGGCACCACCGCCGCGCGCAAGGCGCTGTCGTGCGTGTACCGCACCGGCCAGCGCTTCGGCGCCGGTCACGTGATCGACGTGTTGCGCGGCACCGCGACCGAGAAGGTCACCCGCTTCGGTCACGAAGCGCTGAGCACCTTCGGCATCGGCAGCGACCTGGACGTCAAACAGTGGAGCAGCGTGTTCCGGCAACTGGTCGCGGCCGGCCTGCTGGAAGCCGACATCGAACGCCACGGCGCGTTGCGCCTGACCGCCGACAGCGCGCCGGTGCTGCGCGGCGAGCGCGAACTGCGCTTTCGCACCGAAGCGCCCAAGGCCGCGCGCGCGAGCACCCGCAAGACCCGCGGCGGCGCGGGCGCGGCGCCGATGATCGACATGGACCCGGCCTCGCTGCTGCGCTTCAACGCCCTGCGCGAATGGCGCTCGACCACCGCGCGCGAACAGAACGTGCCGGCTTACGTGATCTTCCACGACAGCACCTTGCGCGCGATCGCCGAACAGGCCCCCGACGACCTCGACGACCTGGGCCGCATCCCCGGCATCGGCGTGAGCAAGCTCGATCGCTATGGCGAGGCGGTGTTGCAGCATTTGCTCGATCACGGTTGAGATCGCGGATTGGCCGTCGCATGGCCGTGAAGAAGCGGCTGCGAGAGCGGCTTCGTCTCAGACTGTAGGAGCGCCGTAAGTCGCGACCGCGACCTCACGGCCACGACGCACGCGCGGTGACGCGGTCGCGGCTCGCGCCGCTCCTACAGGAAGCAACCGCAGCTTCGTTTCAGGCTGTAGGAGCGCCGTAAGTCGCGACCGCGACCTCACAGCCACGACGCAAGCGCGGTGCCGCGGTCGCGGCTCACGCCGCTCCTACAGGGAGCGACCGCAGCTTCGTTTCAGACTGTAGGAGCGCCGTAAGTCGCGACCGCGACCTCACAGCCACGACGCAAGCGGGGTGACGCGGTCGCGGCTCACGCCGCTCCTACAGTGAGCCGCCGAAGCTTCGTTTCAGGCTGTAGGAGCGCCGTAAGTCGCGACCGCGACCTCACGGCCGCGACGCAAGCGCGGTGACGCGGTCGCGGCTCACGCCGCTCCTATAGGGCGCAACCGCGGCTTCGTTTCAGACTGTAGGAGCGCCGTAAGTCGCGATCGCGACCTCACAGCCACGACGCAGGCGCGGTGACGCGGTCGCGGCTCACGCCGCTCCTACAGTGAGCCGCCGAAGCTTCGTTTCAGGCTGTAGGAGCGCCGTAAGTCGCGACCGCGACCTCACGGCCGCGACGCAGGCGCGGTGACGCGGTCGCGGCTCACGCCGCTCCTACAGGGAGCGACCGCAGCTTCGTTTCAGACCGTAGGAGCGCCGTAAGTCGCGACCGCGACCTCATGGCCGCGACGCAAGCGCGGTGACGCGGTCGCGGCTCACGCCGCTCCTACAGGGCGCAACCGCGGCTTCGTTTCAGACTGTAGGAGCGCCGCAAGTCGCGACCGCGACCTCACAGCCACGACGCAAGCGCGGTGACGCGGTCGCGGCTCGCGCCGCTCCTACAGTGAGCCGCCGAAGCTTCGTTTCAGGCTGTAGGAGCGCCGCGAGTCGCGACCGCGACCTCACGGCCGCGACGCAGGCGCGGTGACGCGGTCGCGGCTCACGCCGCTCCTACAGGAAGCAACCGCGGCTTCGTTTCAGGCTGTAGGAGCGCCGTAAGTCGCGACCGCGACCTCTCGGCCACGACGCAAGCGCGGTGACGCGGTCGCGACAAAACTGCTACGCCGTAACCCTCACCAATAACGACGGCCACAACGACGACGACGACGGCCACAACGAAAACGAAAACGACGGCAGTAACACCGCCCTACTGCACCTGATACGAGAAATTCAAATTCCACCGCGGCTTGCGGTCGTCGGTCTCCAGCGGAATATCCGCGGTCGGCTTGGCGTAGGCGAAGTCGATATTGAAATGACGGTTATCGGATAGGCGCAGCCCCAGCGCGACGCTGCCCAGGTCGTCGATCGGCGGACGGCCCTGGGTCAATGAAACCCGCGCGTGCTGCACGGCCAGGTACGGGGTCACCGACTTGAGCCATTTGGCTTTCGGACGGAAATTGCGGCTCAGTTCCAGCGCCGCGCCCCAGCCCCTGTCGCCCGAGGTTTCGCCGGGGTCGTAAGCCAGGGCGAAACGGGTACCGCCGAAGCTGATCTGCTCCGACGACGGCAGACGCTGGCGGCTGTACTGCGCGGTCGCGCGCAGCACCGCGGCGTAGCGTTGCTCCTTCCAGGTACGGCTTTGCGCGTAACCCAGGTTGTAGCGGGTGAACGACACGTCGCTGGCGCCGGCCACGTCGATGCCGTCGATGTTGGTGATGGTGTCGGCCGACGCGCCCCAGGTATCGAGCCCGCGCGCGATCGAAAGACTGGCCTGGCGCGCGTGATTCTTCCTGGCCTCGGCGTAGTCCAGTCCCGCGGTCACCACCCGGGTCTTGGAGCGCTGATCGAGCAAGGCGCCGTTGATCGTATTGAAGTAGCGATCGGACTGATCGGCCGCATACACGCCGGCCGACACGAACAACGATCGCTCGTTGCGCAACAGCAGCGGATAGCGCGCGCTGATCGAGACCCGGTCCTGTTCGACCCGGTGATCGAGGAACGCCGGCAGCGGCGTCTGGGTGACCGGCACGCCGCGATAGCGCGAACCGTCGACCCGGCCGATCCAGCCGTCGCTGCCGATCAACTGCGAATAGCCGGCGCTGTAGAAGCGCTCGTTGCCGCGGCCGTCGGGATACAGCGCGGCCAGGCTCCATTGCTCGGCCAGCGAGGTCAGCGCATTGAGGTTGAGCGTCACCAGGCCCTGGGTACCGGGATGATTGAATTCCAGCGCCCAGCTGGCGTCGTAGCGTTTGCCGCCGACATTGAGATCGAGCGAGGTCGCGCCGTCGGTGGTGGTCGGCGCCGGCACGTTGATGGTCATCTTCGCGCCCGGCAGGAAGCCCAGGATCTGCGAATAGCGTTCGAAGGTGCTCTGGCGCAGCGGCCGGTCGTCGATGATGTGCTGGGCGATCGCGCGGATCTTGCGTTCCATCTTGCCGGGCTTGCCGCCGATGCGGACCTGGGCGACATAGCCCTCGACCGCGACCACGCGCACGGTGCCGTCGGCGAAATCCTGGGTCGGCACGTAGCAGAACGACAGCGCGTAGCCGCGTTCGCGATACAGCTTGGTGCAGGTCTCGGCGGCGCCGAGCAGGTCGGCGACGGTGATCTGCCGGCCGATCAAGGGAATGAACAAGCCGGTGACCTGTTCGAACGGCACCGACTTGACCCCGGACACTTCGAACCGGATCGGCGTCAGCGGCACCGCGAGCAACGCGGCCATTTCCGGATTCTGCTGCGGCGCGACGGTGGTGCTGACCTTCGGCTCGGCCTTGGGCAGCGGCGCCTGCGGCAGGGTTTGCAAGGGATTGCCGGTGGTCGGCAATCGTGGCTGAGTCTGAGAATGCGCCGTGGTCGCCGCGAGCATCGCGGTGATCGCCAGCGCCAGTGGATAGCGCTTCCCCCAAAGCCCTGTATCCATGCGTAACCCCTTATGCCTCGGCGATGGCTTTCGCCTTCACTACGCCGGGCCGGCTGTCGTTGTTGTTGTTTTGGTTTGACTCGGGCGAACGATGGTTCCTGTTTTTGGGTGCCTGCCTGGACTCCCGTTTGCGGCGCGGCCCCGGATGCGCGCGGCCTGGGCCGAAAACGCATCCGCACACCATGGATTCGACTCTACGACCTGAGCGCGCGACGGGAACGGCGCGATGCCGTTCCCGCGCGCCAGATCACATCCGATCAGGGCTTACCGCCCTTTTTGCCCAGCAGGCCGGTGCCGAGCAGGCCACCCTTGCCGCTGTCGGTGCCGAGCGCGCCGCCCAGCAGGCCGCCGTTGGTGTTATTGAGCCCGGTCGCCCCGGCTACGCCGTTGACGACCGTGCTCAACCCCTGAGTCACCGGCTGCAGCGGTCCGTTGACCGCCGCGGTCGCGGTCGTGCCGACCGTGGTCACGCCACCGCCCACGCCGGCGAGCGCGCCGCCGACCAGGCCGGTGACCGGCGCCAACGGCGTCGAGCCGCCCACGCTGGCCACGCCCGCACCCACGCCGCCGACCGTACCGCCGAGACCGGCGACGCCGCTGGTCACACCCGCCGCGGTCACCCCGACCGGGTTGGCGATGCTGCCGGCGTTGCCCAGCCCCGCGGTGATGCCCGCGCCGACCGTACCGAGATTGTTGCTGACGCCGGTGACCGCGCCGCCGACCAGCCCGGCCGCGCCGCCCGGAACCGGAGCGCCGCTGAGCGCGCCGCCGAGCGCCGCGCCGGCCGAGGCCACGCCGCCGACCACGCCGCCCGCGCCCTGCGACACGTTGGCGACCAGATTGCCGCCGCCGCTGCCGCCGGTGCTACCGCCGTTGGTCTGGCCCAGCCCCGCGATCGGCGTGAGCACCGAACTGACCGCGCCGGTCAGCGACTTGCCGGCGGAGCCTTCGAGCACGCCGCCGAGCTTGCCGCCGACGTCCTTGACCCCGCCGCCGACGCCCGAGACCAGCCCGCCGGCCGCGCTGGTCAGCGGCTGGATCGGTGAGCCCTGGAACGCGCCGACCGTGGCGACCGTCTTGCCCAGGTCGTCGACCGTGGTGCCGACATTGACCACCAGATTGTCGACCCCACCAACGGTGGTGCCGACCGGATCGCTGATATTGCCGATCTGGCCCAGGCCGCTGCTGGTCGACAGGCCCAGCCCGCTGATCGTCTTGCCCAGGTCGTCGACGACCTGGGCCAGGCCCTGCGTGGTCGGGTTGCTGCCGCCGAGCAAGGCCTGATTGGGAATCTGCGCGCCGAGCGTGCTGACCCCGCCACCGATGCCGGTGACCAAGTTACCGGCCACGGTCACGATCGCGCCCAACGCACTGCCAGGCACGCTGGTGCCGCCCGGACCACCGGGACCGCCCGGATTACCCGGACCGCCAGGGCCACCCGGGCCACCCGGATTGCCGGGGCCACCCGGACCGCCTGGACCGCCCGGATTACCGGGACCACCAGGACCGCCCGGATTGCCGGGACCGCCGGGGCCACCCGGACCGCCGGGATCGCCCGGACCACCGGGGCCGCCCGGATCGCCGGGGCCACCGGGACCGCCCGGATTGGGATTGAAGCTGGATTTGACCCCGCCCGAGCCCGAACAACCGGTCGTCGATACGGTGATCGTCAAAATGCACGCCGCCAGCAAGCTATAGGAAAGGGCTTTGCGAATGCCACGAGTGTCCATCACGTCCTCCGAGCGCAGCGTTGCGCTGCTCCGTGCCTGGGGTTTATCGCTGCGCCTGCGTTCGCGGGGGCGACACCGGCCGAGCGCCGATACCACACATTCAAAGTGTCATTTGAGTGTGTACGGACTGAGGCTGCTCCTGTTTACGGTCTAGGACAAGTGATAAAACCGGTCCAGGCGAGCGACCAATGCGATATTTCCGATAATCGGTAATTCTCGTGAGAAAGCGTGATTTTCGTTCACCGCCGGCGGCTGAAACGCGACGTTGTCGACATACCGGGCAGCTCCGGGCAGCGCGGGCCGCGGGCGATTTCGCGATACGGAAAAAGAATTTCAATCCGCCACTTGAATGTGCACTTCACCCGAGCCCGGCGACTGCGGTGGCGCGGCAGCGGCGCGGATCGCCGTGCATCCGCCGATCAAGCGGGAATCCACGCACTTGCTGACCGGCCCGCCGCGGTCTTTACGCAGCCATTTGGCATTTTTTACGTAAATGCGGGATCGACGTAAATTTTCTCAACGCAATCTAAATTCGGCGCCGCGCCGGAAAGCTCGGACCCGCCGGGCGTCTTACCACTCGACCGTGCCGCGGATCACCGCCTGGACCCGCCCGCCGATCCAGACCTCGCCGTCCTCGTCGATGCCGACCTCGACACAGCCGTCGCGGCCGACTTCGCGACCCTGGCTGACGCTGTAGCGATCGCCGGGCTTGAGCCGGCCGGCCTCGAGCAAGGCCGCTGCGATCGCCGCGTTGGCGCTGCCGGTCACCGGGTCCTCGGCGATGCCGTCGCCCGGGCAGAACGCGCGCACCACGTAGTCGTATCCGGGATCGCGGCTGCGCGCGAACACCGCCAGCCCCAACGCGTCCTCGCCGGCCAGGGCGAGGATGGCGTTGAGGTCGGGCCGCAGGCTGCGCACCGAATCGGGCTGGTCGGGTTGATCGGGCGCGGCATCCAGTTCGACCACCCACCAGCGCGGGCCGTTGTCCCACAGCGCCGGCGTCAGCGCACCGCGCGGCAGACCGGCGAGCGCCGCGTCCAGACGCAGCGCGGTGGCGCGATCGCGATCGCAACGCCGCGCGCGCGGCGCGCGCACGCTGACCCGCATGCCGGTGCTGTCGTGGACGATCCGCACCGGCAACAGACCGGCCGCGCATTCCTGCACCAGCGACTCGCTCTCGGCCGGCACCCGTCGCGCGTCGATCGCCGCCCACGCCGCGCCGAGGCTCGGATGGCCGGCGAAGGCGAGTTCCTGACGCGGCGTGAAGATGCGCACGCGATAGTCGCCTCCGGCTTGCGGCGGCAGCAGGAAGATCGTCTCGGGCAGATGCATCCAGGCCGCGAACGACTGCATCGCCTCGGCGTCCATGTCCTGCGCATCGAACACCACCGCCAGCGGATTACCGGCGCCGATGCGATGGGCGAACACATCCAGTTGCAGGTAGCGGCGCAAGGTCATGAGGCCGGATCGTACCGATTGCCGGCGCCACCGACAGTGGCTTCAGGCCGATTGACGCGGTCGCGATAACGACCGCGCGCGGCGGCTGGAGCGCTTGTCGATATCGTGGCCGGGCCGCCGAGTCTTCGCGCCGACACTCGACATCGCCGAACGGCAGCATGCGACGGCGACGATGTAGATTAGCCAACGCAGTCGCCCATCCCATCCAGCGCTTCGAGCAGGGAAAGCCATGCCGCGTCCACGGCTACTCATCGCATTCGTCATGACCATGTCGCTCGCCGCCGCCGTCGGCGCTCGCGCCACCGAGCTGGGCGAATCGCCGTTCTCCCTGCGCTCGGCCGAACCCGGCAGCGTGCGCGCCCTGGCAGTAGCGCGCGCCGAATTCGTCAAGCGCCTGGCGCTGGAAGCCGGCCCGGATTCGGCCGATAACAACGACGCACGCCAAGCCGACGACTTCGATATCACGATCACCCAGGACGCCGATCACTACCGGGTGGAGTTCGCTCCCGCGCAGCGCGGTTACCGCGGTGGCGCTTACGGATACCTCATCGCCAAGCACAGCTACCGCGTGGTGGAACGGCGGATTTATCCCTAGCCCCGGCGACAGCTGGGTCGATGCGCGCCGCCATCACTTTGGCGGCATCGCCTGAGGCGAGACCTCGGAGTCCACCTGCAGCGAAACAACGGTGCGGCCCTTGCAGGCCGTGGCTTGCGACGCGAACCGCCACTTCGATACCGCGGCCAGGATCGCTTCGCGATAACCGATCGGCACGCGGCCGCCATGTCCGACCGGATGCCACTGTTCCGATACGATGATCGGCGCATGCACGTGTCCGGCACGATCGAGCTCGAACGCGACCACGGCCGAGCCCTCGTACTCGTTGTGCAGCCGCGCCGGCAACTTCGGCGGCACGATCGCGATCGGATCCAATGGCTGCGCACACCGCGGCAATTGGTTTTTCGGCGCAGCGAAAACAACGACGGCCGCGATGCTGAGCAGCATCGCGGCGATGATCGGGCAAGGCATCGGCTTGGGCACGCGTCACCCCGCGAATACGGGAACGTCGCGGCCCCGGAAACGCCAGACTAATGCGCCGGGCGCCGCTGCGGACAGGTCTGCAATTCGTCCTTCATTCGCCCTGCGGTGGCGAAGCCGCCGCCGCATTGGCCGACAAGGCCTTGTAGAACTGGATCGTGGTGGCCGCGTTGTCGGAGGTGGTGTAGTTGTTGACGTCGGACGGATGCGCGGCGAGATCCTTCGACCACTTCAAGCGGCCCTCGTCGATCCAGATCCGGCAGCTCGGCGCCTCTTCCTCGTAGACCTCGATATCGCGCGCGTCTAGCCAGTTGTACAACTGCCGCGGCAGCCAGCGCGGCGTGCCTTCCGACCAGTACAGCACCGCCTGCGGCTTGGCTTGCGGCACCAACGCATGCGAGCCGGCGAAGGCCTGATCGAGCGCCTGCAGGTATCCAGCCGAGCCGTCCGCGGGCGTCCAGGTCGCCGCCGTGCAGTCGGAGTACACATGCGCCAACGACATCATCTCGCCCCAGCCCATGCCGATCGCCACGCAGCCCGACAAGCCCGCGGTATTCAGACCGACCTGCTGCACCGGCTGGCCGGGACCATCGCGATGCTGGCCATTGACCATGATCCACTGATCCAACCCGACTCTGATCAACATCGCATTCGCCTCCGTCACAAGCATCCGACCGGCAACCACTGCCGGCCCTTCGCCTGTCTTGGACGCGACCGCGGCGGGGTTGTGAATCCGCTCGCGCACAGCGCGCTGAACGCCGGCCCGAAAAAACAAAGGCCGGATGCTGAGCATCCGGCCTTGCGTTCGCATCGACGTCGGCGATTCACACCGGCCGCCGCATCGGCGCATCGCTCACTGCAGCGGCTGCAGCTCCAGCGACTGGAACAACTGGTTCTGCGCCTTCTTGGCGATCGAACGCGGCAGCTTCACCAGAAAGCCGTCGCCGGCCAGGCCGACGTCGCCCTGCAGGATCAAACCATTGACGCGCACGTAGCTCTTGATCGAGTACCTCGCGCCGACCCGGTCGAGCTCCAGGAACATCGGCGCGGTCAGGAAGCCCGAACCCTTCTGATACTTGCGCGCATCGCCTTCGCTGCGCTTGAGCACGTAGCCGTTGCTGGTCGCCCAGGAATCGACCATCGCATAGACGTCTTTGTCCGAAGCGAATTCCACGTAGTCGAACTGGTTCTTCCCGTTCTTGGCGATCAGCGCCATGACATTGAGAAGAACGAGCCCGCAAAAGGCGCCAAAAATCGCCATTCCTATAATCGAAGCCATATCGTTCCTTGAACTTGCGGTGAGCGTCCAGCGCGCGTGGGCCGCGTGGCCGTATTGAGTGGCGATGGACGCGGCCGAGCACTATACCGAAGCCCTCGCACGCGCTGCTTGCGCGATACCGACAGTGGCGGGCTTGGCAGCGACGCAGCTCTCGATCGCCAGTCGACGCAGCGCAGCGCTCACGCAAGGGCCTTGTTCGCACGCAGACAGGGCCGCACCACGCGACCGCGCGACATTGGCCTGAAAGAATATGAGCGCGTAGCGGCGGGCGCGGCAAAGGCTGCTACGAAATGAGGACGGCAGAACCGACGTCCGCGCCGCAATTGTCAGGAGCAAATAGAAAAAGCGCCCAGGTTTTCACCTAAGCGCCTGTCTTGTTTGGTGGGCCGTGAAGGATTCGAACCTTCGACCAAAAGATTAAAAGTTAGTACTAGTTTTCTTAAAAATCAGCACCTTGCGGCATCCAAATTTCCCGAAGATCGTCCGTGGAACACCTGGAACCGTTAGACCGGCCCATCAATTTTCCCCGAACTGTTCCGCGTTTACCTTGGAACGTTTCTCTCTCAGTTGAGCGATTCGTTCGGCGGTGCGGACAGGATTTCGCTTGGCCCTTCGCCTGCGCTTTTTCGGTCTAACTTGAGTTAGATCGGCAAACACCGCTGCGCCGATGGCGTCTAAGCGCTCAAGAATGGGCTTGGCGCGCTCCCGGGAGCCCTTCTGCAACCGCTCACCTTCTCGGTATTGCCCAAGCAAGGTTCGGCCAAGTATCTCCGCATCTTCTGGCAACGTTGTTCTGGCAAATGCTCGTTCAAACAGTCGAATGCGCTTTTGCCGCTTGAATGGGATCGAGATGGAATTCTCTGTGATGGCTACACCCGTGATGACCTTGACTTGACCGGGCGCGAAATGAGCCACCTTGTGCCCGACAAAGCCGTTGCGCGTGAGCTCAGCGAGTACTTTCCTTGAAATGGAACGATCGGCACCCGGACCTGAAAAAACCATATCATCAACGTAGAGCGTAAATTTCAGCCCATTATCGGTAGCCAACTTATGCATAGCCTGGAACAGGGGCGCGCATGCCAAGTAAGAGAGTACCGGGCTGATAGCGCTTCCAGTAGGTAGCACCCGGCAGACGCAACAGAGTTTCGCCAAAAAGACCGCCACATCTGTTGGGCATTCCAGATCCTGTTCAAAGAATCTTTTCATCCACTTCAAACTAACAGATGGGTAAAAATTCTTGATATCTACCTTGAATGCGGCGTGACAATTCATGTGCTGGCGCGCGTTCTCTAAATAAGAACGGCCCTTAGTTGCGGAGTAAACGAAGTCTGGTTTCTCAATCTTCGCCAACAGGGCCGCGAGTCGTTCATGGACTTCACGCAACAGCGGAAGCGGCCGCTGAATCTCACGCGGCTTTGAAGGCGGAAACCCAGCAAGGATATCCCTTCGCTTCTGCGGCAAAGGCCACATCTGGTAGTTGCTGTCCGCCAGAGAGGCGAGAAACAGCAGGTCCGTTAGGGACATTTGAAGTGTCTCAGCCAGCTTCCGCTTCGAAGTCGTGCGAAACAAAGGGGACTGATTTAGCGGATAGCTGGGAAGGCGCTTCATTAGTTAGGCCGCACTTCGCTTGCTGGACTTGTTTTCAATCCACTGAAGTATCGCGATGGCTTTCGACCCCAGCATTGACTTCACGCTTAAATCCCGCTGCGATTCGTTCGAATTTTCAGAGAACAACACAAGCGAGGACAGCGGAATATTAAAGTGTTCCGAATAGCGTTGAAGCAAATCTAAACTCGGAACCTTCTTTCCTGATTCAATTTCCGACAGGTACGAACGCGAAATACCCAATGCATCCGCTAAATCGGTTTGATTTACGTCGTGAAACGCCCGTACCAATCGGAGGGCTTCACCGAACATGGCAACCTCCGTAATAAGTTAAAAAGAAATGAATGGAGATGAAGGGTTAGTCCAAGAACTCCTTATAGAAGTCATACATCTTGGACAATACCTTGTAACAGGCGTAAATCCGAGATGCCGCGTTCAGCACGAACTTCAGAACATACTTCTTCTTCGGTCGATGCCTACTGGTAGTGGACGGCTTACAGTTGGGATCAGTTTTGCAGTCGTTATTCATAGTGGAGCGTTTCCTTTTCGGCATTGACGGGTTTCCTCCTCCGACCATTCGAAGGACTACTAACCGTTGTCGGCATTGCCTTAAGGACCACGAATAACAGGGGTAACTGCGAGCTTTTCCCCTTCATTACCAACCCCGTCTTTCTGTCGGAAGACGGTCTATGTCGCATCACAACACACCTCGTCATGATCATTCGACGTTCGCCGAAGACGGACGGACCGAGACGCGTGCTTTGCTGGGGTTAGAGGCCGAAGCCTCCACAGGCGCTTTTGACGCCCCGGGTACAACTGCCGGATATCTCCCTGTACCTGATCACCGGAGCCCACACTACTCCGTTGTTCGCTCACAGTCAACATCATTTCGTCTGCTAGCGACAATTTTTCGACCGAAGTACAATTCGCAAAGTCCAAATGACTACAATTTGTCGGCCAATCAAAGGGTTACACCCGGATCAAGCCTGGTCGCAATCGGGCGTAACAGTGCCGGCCCAACGAACGGGACCATCAATCTTTGCCCGCGTGATGCGCCAGAAGCCCGAGCGGCCACGCAAGCGGTCGAGGTAACACCCGCCATCGTCACCGCGTAGCTGTACCAGCGCCCGACGCCGCACGCAGCGGCCAGGGTCGCCCCAGTCGTCGGGCTCCCATTCCTCATCGACCAAGGCAGTGCCGGCAACGCCATGCGCAGGATCGGCGCCAAGAGGGCCGCGCGACGCGATTACGACCCGGTATCGCTCATTTGGAAAAGTACGCGCTCGGTCTCGCCCCCAGCGATGGCACTAGGTAATGATAGAAAGGATTCGCGAAAGCGTGTTCAGACGGCACGCCATCGCGAATACAGCCAACGCCAAGCGGTTCCAGCCTTGAGCTCCAAGGCGGACGCGAAGTGATTGGGCATTGGGTGACACACCTCACATGGAGAATAGTGAAATGTTACGAGCTTTATTATTTTCGGCCTTAACGGTCGGACTTTGCGTGTCCACTCCGACATTTGCACAGGCCAACAAAGCCACGTTAGAGGCCAGGCAACAAGCGGTAGAAAAGAATCAACAAAAGCGTCTTCAAGCGATCACGCGACGCGGCCGACTTACCACCTACGAGCAGCTACTCGGTACAAGTAAAGTACGGATTGCGTCTTCCGCGAGCGCTAGCGAGACAGCATCGCGCAGCGCAGCGATTGACTTGGCAGCATTGGGGTTCACGGCGGCCGACGTCCAGGCTTATAAGAAGAAAAACATCAATCTTTTCGATGTAGCCCACAGATTTTTCGAGGGTGTGACTTCCTCATCTGAGGCGATGCTAATGGCCGATACCGTCGTGGTTGCAACGGCGGGCGAAATACGTGCAGGGCGGAGTCGCAGCGACGGGTTCTTATCCGAAACGCCTTTCACTGTCGTGAAATCTCTGAAAGGCTCTCGCGCACCGAGTGACGTAGTTCTCGTCCCGAGCAACTCCGGTCCTCTGCCGAATGGCAACTATCAGAGTGATTCCTCTGAGACGAACTTCACGGCCGGGAAAAAGTACCTGTTGATTCTGTCGAAGAACTGGTATGAGCAGTTCGTCGCCCTGAGTGATAAGCGTTCCGAAAGCAATTTCACCGCGCTGCCCTACGACGCCTACGAAGTCGCTGACAACGGCACTCTGCTGCGTCGCTCACATTCAATGCAATCTGGCGCCGGCCCCAAGGACCTTCGATCTGTTGAGATAGATCTGAGCAATCTCTCCCGAACCAAGGGCAAGATGGTGGGCGCGCAATGAATCTCATCCCGCTGCGAATTTTTCTTGTTGCGGGAACAATGGCCTGGGCGGGACTGGCTCAGGCCGTAGCCCCCACCGCGGCGGGACATTATGTCCGCGCCTCTGTGATCTCTGGCATGCACAACTCAGTTCCGCCGAACTGCGTCCAGGCCACTACTAACGCCATTACAACTTGGAACACAGTGGGTGCGAACTTCTCTATTTTGCCGGACTTCGCCGTCTCTACACCTCGGCCCGATGAGCAAACGGCCGAGTACAACGACGCGAATATCACCATCGACACCGGACTCTTCTCGGACCCTCGCGGCATCATGGGAACGAAGAGGTCCCTCAACCCTACAACCAAAATCATAACTAACGCCGATATCAGGGTAGACGATAGACGTGTGTGGAATCACGACCCGTCCGTCGAGCAGCTATCTTGCTCGACGCTACCCCCTGCGATTGACCAAGTTGACTGGGAATCCGCGATTCTCCACGAATTCGGGCACGCTGTCGGCTTTGAGCATGACGCAAGCGCGGGTTGCGCGATGTACCAATATGGACTGCCGGGCGCGATGCAACGCACGCTATGCGCAGACGAGAAACAGGCATACATAGACAATTACAAGGCCCTTCGGATCACAAGCATTCCGAATGTATCAGGGCCGCAGCAAGTCAATATTCCCGCCAAAGTTTACTACGCCGGTACTCCAGCATTCCCAGTGCAACGGAAGACGAAGATCATTCAGTGCGCGAGCGGATGGACATGCGCTGATTACAATGGAAGCTACTCAACCAGCGCCCCTTCCCCACTGACGTTCAATTTCAAGTGCACCCCGGGTGATCCAATGCCTACAGCCACATTTAAGTGGAGCACAACCTTGGTCGACGCCAATGGCGTCGTAACAAACGCGGTGGAGCATACGAGCACATGCACTAGACCGGTCGGGTCGCTGAAGGAACGTCCGAGCGGCGAACCAAAGCGAATCAATCGAGTCATTGTCACCGACTGACACACGTTGCATGGTGCAATCTGATCAGCGTCAACAGTCGCGCCATGCTCTTCGCATGGCGCGACACGCGCCGGCCAAGTGAACTATCCCGCCCTATCAAGCAAATTGCGCCAATCCATCAACACGCCAGGATGGCCTGTTGTTTTAGTTTCCGCGATTGAAGGCACCGACGTGGACACGCGAGTGCTCTCGAAGGCGGCTGACGATGGCCGCAAGCGGTCCAGATTCCACAGCCTGCCATCGCGTATGCTCGCCCGTGTTTGCGGCAAGATCACGTATTACTGCTACGACCAGCGCCCGAAGAAGTTCGCAGAGGTATCACTGGGCAAGGCGTACCCAGAAGCGGCGAGGCGCTGGGCTGAGATGAAATCAGTTGGGGCATTTGATGCCCGACAAGTCACCATTCCAAGTGCGCGATCTGCGCACGAAGGCGGCCACCGAGAAGGCGGAATCGGCCGGCGATGCACGCCAAGCGCACAAGCAGTAGGACACGCGTCCGCCACGATGACGGGGCAGCACATTCGAAATCGCCGCAACGACAAGATCACGCCGAGGAAGTGAATTGCGGAACGACTTCCGGATTGCGGAAATCGGGGTTTCGCGGGAAACCCTTTGAAGTGTGGTGGGCCGTGAAGGATTCGAACCTTCGACCAAAAGATTAAAAGTCTTCTGCTCTACCGACTGAGCTAACGGCCCGAATGCGGGGTGATTCGGTCCCGACCTGCGCCGGGTCGGGCATTCTAACAAAGCCTGCGGTGCGGCGTCATGCCCCGGGTGACCGGGCTCGTTCAGACGGCGGGATAAGCGCCGATCAGACGTAACGGGTCGGGTCGGCCACGCCGGCGGCGCTGAAGCCTTCGGCGCGCAGGCGGCAGGCGTCGCAGTGGCCGCAGGCACGGCCGGCGTCGTCGGCCTGGTAGCACGAGACGGTCTGGCTGAAATCCACGCCCAGGCGCTCACCCTCGCGGACGATGTCGGCCTTGCTCATGAACTGCAGCGGGGCCTGCACGCGCAGCCCGGCGCCTTCGACGCCGGCCTTGGTCGCCAGGTTGGCCAGGCGCTCGAAGGCTTCGACGAATTCGGAGCGGCAGTCGGGGTAGCCGGAGTAGTCGACCGCGTTGACGCCGCAGAAGATGTCGTTGGCGCCGAGCACTTCGGCCCAGCCCAGCGCGATCGACAGCATGATGGTGTTGCGCGCCGGCACGTAGGTGACCGGGATGTCGTCCTTGGCCGCGGCCGCGCCGATCGCGTGGCCGTCGTTGTCGAGCGGCACCGAGATGCTTTCGTCGGTCAGGGCCGAGCCGCCGATGCTGCGCAGGTCGACGCTGACGGTCTTGTGCGCGACCGCGCCGAGCGATTGCGCCACCAATGCGGCGGCGTCGAGTTCGGAGGTATGGCGCTGGCCGTAGCGCACGCTCAGCGCATGCACGGCGAAGCCCTGCTCGCGCGCGATGGCGATGACGACGGCGGAGTCCATGCCTCCGGAAACGAGGACGACGGCTTTTTTCATGGGTGCGGGGCTCTGGATCGGGGACGCTGGATTGGGGAATCGGGAATCGGGAATCGGGAATCGGGAATCGGGAATCGGGAATCGGGAATCGGGAATCGGGAATCGGGAATCGGGTAAGGCTAAACCAGCGGGCTGACGTTTTTGCTCGTTATTCTGGCGAAAACGGGTTCTGCCCTGCTTCGATCAAGTCGGAGGCCTGAAGACTTCAAGACTTCAGCGCGCTCCCATCCAGAACGTCATTCCCGCGAAGGCGGGCTCTGCTTTACTTCGGCGGAGCCGAACATCCAGAGACTTTAGCGCCACATCCCAAGCAGTCCCCGATATCCGGTGGAGCCGAACATGCATAGCCTTCGTGCAAAAGACCTAAAGTCTCTGGATTCCCGCCTTCGCGGGAATGACGAGCGGAGTGACGCGGGACTGGGGACGATTAGGCCGCGAATATGAAGCGGTGTGAGGCATGACGCCAGGACAGATATTGGATAGCGGATCGTAGATCGTGGATCGAGGTAGTCAGTCAAACCTCGACGAAACCGCTTTTACGATTCCCGATTCCCAACTCCCAATTCCCGGCCCCTCACCGCCCCGGCTCGTCATTCCAAAGAATCTTATGCAACTGCAACTGGAACCGCACCGGCAGGCGATCGGCGACGATCCAGTCGGCCAGGTCGCTGGGTTTGATCTGGGTGAAACTCGGCGAGAACAGCACGTCGCAGATCGCGGTCAGGCCGTGCTCGGCGACGATGGCCTTCGACCACTCGTAATCCTCGCGGCTGCAGATCACGAACTTGATCTGGTCGTGCGCGGTCAGCAGCGGCAGGTTGCTCCACAGGTTGCGGTGGACCTCCATGGAATCGGGGGTCTTGATGTCGACGATGCGCGATACGCGCGGGTCGACCGGGCCGATGTCGATCGCGCCGGAGGTCTCCAGCGACACTGCATAGCCGGCGTCGCAGAGTTTTTCCAGCAACTGGATGCAGCGCTTTTGCGACAGCGGCTCGCCGCCGGTCACGCAGACGTGGCGCGCGCCGTGTTGGGCGACTTCGGCCAGGATCGCGTCGAAGTCCCACCACTGGCCGCCGTGGAAGGCGTAGGCGGTGTCGCAGTACTGGCAGCGCAGCGGGCAGCCGGTCAGGCGCACGAACACGGTCGGCCAGCCGATGCTGTTGGACTCGCCCTGCAGCGACAAGAAGATTTCGGTCAGCCGCAGGCGCTCGGACGGCGCATCGGCCGTCTGGGTGACAACGGCGTTCATGGGAGCCTTAGTTGCGCAGCCGGCTCAGCTGGATCGCGTTGAGGCGATCGACGGCTGTGCGGGCGGCGTCGGTGCCGGGATAGCGGTTGGCGACATCGGCGAGCGTGCGCTCGGCGGCATCGATCTGTTTCAGGCCGAACTGGGCCAGGCCGACCTTGAGCAGGGCGCCGGCGGCCTTGTCATGGGTCGGATAGCGATCGAGCAGGGTCTGGAACTGCTCCTGCGCGAGCTGATAATTCTGGGTGACGTAATAGCTTTCGCCGAGCCAGTACAACGCGTTCGGCGCATAGGTGCCGCTCGGGTGGACGCTCAGGAATTCCTGGAACAGCCGCGCCGATTCGGCGTACTGACCGGACTTGAGCACGTTGAACGCGGCGTCGTAGGCAGCGCGTTCGTCGCCGCTCTGGGCGACCAGTCCGGCGTCGCCGTGCACCACCGGCGCGCTGTCCCGGACCGCCGGAGGCGGCGGCGCGGGAACGGACGCTTGCGGCTGCGGCGCGGCTCCGGGCACCGGCGCGCCGACTCCGCCTTCGAGGCGGTTCAAGCGGTTGTCGGTGTCCAGATATTCGGCTTTGCTGCTGTCTTGCAGTTGCTTGTGCTGTTGCTGCAATTCCTCGACCTGGGCGCGCAAGGACTGCAGCTCGCTCTTGAGCTGGTTGACCTGGTTGAGCAGATCGAGATTGGCCTGGTTGTCCGAGGCGCGCTGTTCGAGGACCGCGACGCGGTCGGCGAGGCTGGCGCGCTGGGCAAATGCGGGCGTGGCGGCCGTTGTGGCCGCCACGATCGCCAAGGCTAGTGCGAATTTACGCATCGCTGGGTCAGCCTTCGTTGTTCTATCGGTCATGCCTGCTTGCCGAAGCGTGAGCCCCGGCCCGTCGTGCCGCGGCGATTCGCATCGCCGCGGTCACTTCATCGCCAGCCTATTACTTGGCGGTGTAGACGATTTCGACGCGACGGTTCTTGGCCCAGCAATCTTCGTTGGACTCGGTGCAGACCGGACGCTCTTCGCCGTAGGAAGTCACGGTGATCTGGCTGCCCGAACCGCCGTTGGCCTGGACCGCCGAGGACACCGCGTTGCCGCGACGCTCGCCCAGGCCGAGGTTGTACTCGCGGCTGCCGCGTTCGTCGGCGTTGCCTTCCAGGGTCATGCGCGAGGACGGACGGTCGCGCAGGTACTTGGCGTGGCAGCCGACGATGGCCTGGAACTCGGGCTTGAGCGAATCCTGGTCGAGGTCGAAGTAGACCACGCGCTGACGCAGGCAGGCGTCGGTGTCCAGATCGTTCGGGCCGTAGGCGCCGGAGGCGACCGGACCGGTGTCGCCGCCGGGCTGGGTCGTGGTGGAACCCGGGCCGTTGTCGGTCGGGATGGTTTCCTTGACCTTCTTCGAGCAGGCGACGGCCGCGGTGCAGAGCACGGCGACGAGCAGGATGCGGGCAGCGTTGTTCATGGGGTATTCCTCGTCAGGTGGGGCAGGAGTTGTTCGGGGGTCTGGCGCGTTGGGTGGCGCGAATCTGCGCGTTGGGGTGTGGCCGGCGCCTTAGCGCGGCAGCCTGTACGGCCCCCAGGCCGGTTCGCGCACATCGCCGTCGGCCAGCACCAGGCGCTGGCGCACCCGGGCATCGGCGGAAACGGCATAGAGCACGCCACGGCGTCCTTCGCGCGCAGCATAAATGATCATGGAGGCATTCGGGGCAAAGCTCGGCGACTCGTCCAGCGAACCGGGCGACAAGGTGCTCCAGCGCGGCGAGCCCAGGCTGGAGTCCATCATCGCGATCCGGTAGTTGTTTCCGGCGCCCTGCGCGGTGGCGATCTTCTTGCCGTCGAACGAGACGCTGGCGCTGGCGTTGTAGCTGCCCTGGAAGGTGACCCGGGTGGCGCCGCCGCCGCTGGCCGAGACCTGGTAGATCTGCGGCTTGCCGCCGCGGTCGGAGGTGAAATAGATCTTGCTGGCGTCGGCCGACCAGGTCGGCTCGGTGTCGATGCCGAAGTGGTTGGTCAGCTGGGTCAGCGCCTTGCTGCCCAGATCCATCACGTAGATCTCCGGATTGCCGCTGCGCGACAGGGTCAGGGCCAGGCGACGGCCATCCGGCGAGAACGCCGGGGCGCCGTTGATGCCGCGGAACTTGGCGATCAGCTCGCGGCTACCGGTGCCGATGTTCTGGATGTAGATCGACGAATTGCCGCCTTCGAAGCTGACGTAAGCCAGGCGGTTGCCGTCCGGGCTCCACGACGGCGACAGCAGCGGCTCGGGCGAGCGCACCACGGTCTGCGGGTTGTAGCCGTCGGAGTCGGCGACCATGAGCGCGTAGTTGCTGCCACGGCCCAACCCGGTCGCGGTGACGTAGGCGATGCGGGTGAAGAACGCGCCGCGCACGCCGGTGATCTTCTCGTAGACCGCGTCGGCGATCTGGTGCGCCACGTCGCGCATCGCGTTGGAACGCGCGGTCAACGCGAACCCGAGCAGGCGCTGCTGCTTGGCCACGTCGAACAGCTCGTACTCGACCCGATAGGTGCCGGCGCCGGCATCGGCGACGCGGCCGACCACCAGATAGTCCTGGTTGAGCGCGCGCCAATCCGGATAGCTGATCTCGCTGCCCTTGGTCGGCTTGGCGGTCATCTGCTCGACCGGCAGGCCGCGGAACTGGCCGGAACGGTTGAGGTCGTTGCGCACCACTTCGGCGATGTCGGTGGGCGGCGCGGCGCCGCCGCCCTGGTAGGGCATGGGCACCACGGCGATCGGCAGGGCCGAGGCGTTGCCGCCGACGACATCGATCTCCAACCCTTGCTGCTGGGCCGCGGCGGCGAAGGGAAGCAGGACTGCCAGCAGACAAGCCAGCCAGCGCAGGGGTCGTTTCATCGGCACTCCGTGGGGTTCAACGGGGGTTTGTTCAGGTTCGGCATTGTTAACGCTGCTGGGTGAACGTGGGCTCAAAACCCGGGGTCAATTTGCGGTCCGGATGCGAAAATTCGGCCAAACGGTCGCAAATGTTCGGATCAGGTGACGAAATCGACCCTAAAAGTCGTTTTGAATCCACTTTCTGCGCGGACCGCGATCGCGCTCAACGGTCGCGGATTGCGTCCATGCGGTCGCGGAGCCGGCGCCAGCGGCTGGGTTTGGCGTCGCCGTCCGGGTCCGGCGCATTGATCTGCAACCGCAACTGCGGGCGGAACACCTGCTCATATCCCTCGTACGGCAGCGGCTGGGCCTTGAGGACCGCGGCTTCGATGGAGTCGCGAGCGGCCGCATCGAAACCGCAGGGCTCGACCGCCTGCACCGATGTCACCCGCCCGCCCGAGGTCTGGCGCAGGTCGAGGATGCAGCTCGTGTCCGCGGCCAGGCCGGCCGGCGGGCTCCACTTGGCCAGGATCGCGTCGCGCAGCACTTCGGCGTAGCGCAGGTTGTTCTGCGCGACGCAGCGCTCGGGATAGGCCTGGCAAAACTGCGCGCTCTGGCTGGCCTGACCCTGCCGCGAGATCTGTTCGGCGGTCTGGCTCGATGGCTTGGCCGCCTGCGCGGACCACGGCAGCGCGATCAGCAGGCTCAATGCCATCGCGCGGCGCCGGCCGACGATCGCGCGCGCGCTGTCCCTTCGACCGACCACGGATAAGTCCATGCTCAGCGATCCTGCGCGGTGAAGTTGATGTTGAGCTGACGGCTGAACACCGACTCGAATCCGGCATACGGCAAGGGCTGCGCCTTGAGCACCGCCGCTTCGATCGAACGCCGGCCTTGTTCGTCATAGGCGCAGGGTTCGACCACTTCGGCTGAATTGACCCGGCCGCCGGGCAACTGGCGAATGATCAAGCGACAGCGCGCGCCCAGCGGCACGGTATCGGGACGCGACCATTTCGACAGCACCGCTTCCTGGATCGCGGCCTGATAACGCGCCATCAGGCCGGCATCGACGCCTTGATTGCCGGTAGGGCCCGGCGTCGGCGTGGCGGCGGCGACGTTCTGGCTGGCGCGGCTGGCGCGCGCGTCGGCGAGCTGCTGCAGCTTCTGTTCGGCCAGTTCGCTCTGCTTCTGCAGCCTGGCGCGTTCGGCGCGGATCTTCTCCAGCGCCTTGTCGCGCTCCTGCTGCTCCTCGGCCAGGCGCTTTTGCTGCTGCGCCTCTTCCTGGCGCTTCTGCTCGGTCAGGTCGACCTGTTCCTGCTTGGCCTTGGCTTCCTGGATCCTCTGTTCTTCGCTGGGGTTCGCGGTCGGCGTGTCGACCACCTGCTCCTGCGTCGTCTCATCCGGCACCGGAATGAAATCCTGCGGCGATTGCTGCTGCGGCGCGGGCGCGTCCTGCGGCTTGGGCTCGGGAATCGGCTGCGGCAACGGCGCGCTGTCTTCGGGCTCGGGCTGCGGCAGCGGATCGACCGGCTTGGGGCGGTTGCGCAAGGTGCGCTGCATCGCCGCCGACAGGTCGCTGACATCGGCCAGTTCCGAGGACATCGGCGAGCCCGCCGCGGACACCTGCTTGCTGTTCCAGTTCCAGAGCATGCCCAGGAAAATGGCGGCGATCAGCAGGCCGTGCAACAGCAAGGCCAGCCCGATCGCCTGCACGGTGTCGGCGCGGGTTTCCCTCATTTCTTCGCGCCCTTCTCGGGCTGGCTCATCAGGCCGACTTTCTCCACGCCGGCGTCCTTGAGGATGTTCATCGCATCCATGATCGGCTGATAGTTCGAACGGCCATCGCCGGCGATGTAGACCTGCAGCTTTTCCTTGCCGTTCTGCTTGACCAGCGCGCCGACCTTGGTCGCCAGGGTTTCCTTGCTCACCGCTTCGTTGCTGCCGGCCTTGACCGCGAGGAAGAAGTTGCCCTTGTCGTCGATCTGCACCACCACCGGGTCGTTCTTGGTCTCGATCGACTTGGCGTTGGACTTGGGCAGATCGACGTCGATGCCCAGGGTGAGCAACGGCGCGGTCACCATGAAGATGATCAACAGCACGAGCATCACGTCGATGTACGGAACGACGTTGATCTCGGACTTGAGCTTACGCTTGCGGCGGCGGACGACAGTGCCGGACATGACGGGGTTCCTCGGTTACGCGTCGCGTTCGCACGGGGCGGAACGCAGCGGTCGCGCTGAGCGCGGGCGGCAGTGCGGGTGAGTTGACGCGGGCCGCATCACTCGTCCAGATGGGTCTGGCGCTGCAGGATCGAGGAGAACTCTTCGGAGAACGCGTCGTAACGCACCGCCAGGCGCTCCACGCTGGTGGCGTAGCGGTTGTAGGCCCACACCGCCGGGATCGCCACGAACAGGCCCATCGCGGTCGCCAGCAGCGCCTCGGAAATGCCCGGCGCGACGTCGGCGATGCCGACCTGCTTGGACGCCGACACCAGCGAATGCATGGTCACCATGATGCCGAACACGGTGCCGACCAGGCCGATGTAGGGCGAGGTCGAGCCGATGTTGGCCAGCAGTTCGAGGTTGTGTTCCAGGCCGTCGAGTTCGCGCGAACCGGTCGCGCGCATCGCCCGCTGCGCGCCTTCGAGCTGGGCGCGCGCGTCGACGCCGCGACGCTGGCGGATGCGGTTGAATTCGCGGAAACCGGCTTCGAAGATCGCTTCCAGGCCGCCGACGCTGCGGCTGCGCTCGGTGGTGCCGGCATACAGCTTGGACAACTCGGCGCCGGACCAGAAGCGTTCTTCGAAATGATCGGCTTCGATGCGCGCGCGGCGGATCACCCGCCATTTGCGGAAGATGATCACCCACGAGGTGATCGAGGCGATCACCAGCAGGCCCATGATGAGCTGGACCGGGATGCTGGCGTTGGCGATCAGCGGCCACAGGCTGAATTCGGTGGTGGCCTTGCCCGCGGCTTGAGCGCCATCGGTCACCGCCTGCACGGCTTCCTCCGGCAGGGCTTGTACCGTGGTGGCCAGAAGCGCGATCAGCGATGACGTCATGCTTGGTTCTCCGTAGCCCGATGCGCGGGCCTGTGGTGGGGCTGCGCGGTCCGTGGGGAGTAACGAGCCGCGGGAGGTGGTGGGGTTGCAGCGTATGAGTCTATTTCAGCAATGTTCTTGGCAATTTTCGTGAATTGTCGGTATGAATCATCGCAGTGAAGCAGCGGTGGCCGGCCGGCGACGCCGATGCGGCGCGCGCCGATGAGCGAGGCTCAGGCCCCGTTGTCGGCAACCTGCCGCGCCAGCAACTGCGCGTAAAGCGCCGGCGGGATCGCGCAGGGACGCTGATGCTGCGCGTCCACCGCGGCGACCCGGACCTCCGCGCTGATCAGCCGATCCGGCCCGCGCAGCACGCTCTGCGCGAAGATCAGGCTGGCGCGGCGGCAACGCCGCAGTTCCACCGTGACCTCCAGCGCATCGTCCAGTCGCGCCGGTTTGAGGAAGCCGATCTGCATGCCGGCGACCACGAACAGCAATCCGTGATCGCGGCGCAGACCATCTTGGCCGTATCCGAGCGCGCGCACCCATTCGGTCCGCGCGCGCTCCAGGAACGCCAGGTACTGGGCGTGATAGACCAGACCGCCCGCGTCGGTATCTTCCCAATACACGCGTGTCGGCCAACTGAATAGCCGGGATTCGGGATTGGGGATTGGGGATTCGCAGGTCAAGAGCGAGCTCCTTGCGCCATCGCCGCGAAGCTCATGCCTCGGGCTCCTGGTCGAACAGGCTGACGTTTTCCACCCGCGGTTTCAGGCCCATCAGACGGTAGGCCTTGGGCGTGGCCATGCGGCCGCGCGCGGTGCGGATCAGATAGCCCTGCTGGATCAGGAACGGTTCGATCACGTCTTCGAGCGTGCCGCGCTCCTCGCTGAGCGCGGCGGCCAGCGATTCCACCCCGACCGGGCCGCCGTCGAAGGATTCGATGATGGTCCGCAGCAGGCGCCGGTCGAGGTCGTCGAACCCCTCCGGATCGATCTTGAGCATCAGCATCGCCGCATCGGCGACGTCGCGGTCGATGAAACCGCCGGCGCGGACCTGGGCGTAATCGCGCACCCGCCGCAGCAGGCGGTTGGCGATGCGCGGGGTGCCGCGCGAACGCCGGGCGATTTCAGCCGCGCCCTCGGGCGCGCAGGCGATGCCGAGGATCTGCGAGGAGCGGCGCACGATCCGGGTCAGCTCCTCGGCGTTGTAGAACTCCAGCCGCTGGGTGATGCCGAAGCGGTCGCGCAGCGGCGCGGTCAGCAGGCCGGCGCGGGTGGTCGCGCCGATCAGGGTGAACGGCGGCAGGTCGAGCTTGATCGAACGCGCGGCGGGGCCTTCGCCGATCATGATGTCGATCTGGTAGTCCTCCATCGCCGGGTAGAGGATTTCCTCGACCACCGGCGAAAGCCGATGGATTTCGTCGACGAACAGCACATCGTGCGGCTGCAGGTTGGTCAGCAGCGCGGCCAGATCGCCGGCCTTTTCGATCACCGGGCCGGAGGTCTGGCGCAGGTTGACGCCCAGTTCGTTGGCGATGACGTGGCTCAGCGTGGTCTTGCCCAGGCCGGGCGGGCCGAAGATCAGCACGTGATCCATCGCCTCGCCGCGCTGCTTGGCCGCTTCGATGTAGATCTTGAGCTGCTCGCGCACCGGTTGCTGGCCGAGGTATTCGTCCAGGCGCTTGGGCCGGATCGACGCCTCGATGGCGTCGTCCTCGCGGGTGGCGCCTGGGGCGATGATGCGCGGATCGTTCATGCCGATATGTTCGCATGGGACGGCGCGCGCACCTAGGTTTGGCGCGCGCCGATCGCGGCGCGGCGCGGATTTCGCGGTCTGGCCGGCCTCGCGTGCGCTGCGATACCCGATGGCCCGCCTGGGGGCCGCCCGGCTCAGACGAAATGCACGTCGAAGCGCTCGTGGACCTGCGCCAGCGTCTGCGCATCGACCTCGCCGCGCAGAATCGCCGGCAGCATGCGGAAGTATTCGAATCGTTCCACGCCCGGGGTCAGCGTGATGAAGACATCGGCGACCTCGCCGGCGGTGGCGGCGAAGGAATGGACCACGCCGGGCGGAATCACCGCATAGCCGCCCTGCTCCACCCGCACGGTTTCGCCGTCGATCACCATCTCCAGGGTGCCTTCCAGTACATAGAACGCTTCGCTGGAGCGTTTGTGCAGATGCGGCCGGGCCCCGGCCGCGCCCGGCTGCAGGCGCAGCCGGTTGGCGCCGAGCGCGCCGCAGCAATCGCTGGCGTCGGCCAACAACCACAACTGGGTGCCGTTGCCGGCCATGGTTTCGGCGTCGGCCTGCTGGATGACGAATGCGCGCGGGTCGGACATGTCTGGCCTCGGGATCGATAGGAGTCGGCACGAGGCTAGGCAAGCGCGTCGCGCGCGTCGCCGCCGCCGGTGGAACGGTTATTCCCGGCCGGCGCGAATGCACCGCAGCGTTCCGCGAAGCGGCTTGCCTGCGTGCAACGGGGCGGTTATTCCAACTCGGCCTGGCGCAGAGCGGCGAAGAAGCGCTCGAAATCGCGCGCGCGGTAAAGCGGAACGAGCTCGTCGAAGTACTCGAAATACACCACGTCCGGCTCCTGCGTGGGGCCGCGCTCGCGGTAGTCCAGGCACAACATCCAGTTGATGTTGTGCATCGCCAGCACCACGATCCGCTCGCACCGCGCGTGCATGCGGGCGAAGCTGTGCAACTCGGTGCCGTCCTGGAAGTCGCTGGCCACCTCCGCCAGCGTGCGCAGACGGCCGAGCGAGCAGAGATAGCGATCGGGCACGACGCTTTCCCAATCGTAGTGATTGCGCGAAGGATGGCGGCTCAGCGGCGCCCATTCGAAGCGGGTGTAGCCGCCGTCCTGGCGCCGGTACAGCGCGCGCAGCAACGCCGGCAGGCGCACGCCCAGTCGTGCTTCGGCGGCGGCGATCGCATCCTCGGGCGCGGGCGCGCCGCTGGCGTCGGTCCAAAAGCCCGGACCGCTCCAGAACGTGCCCAGGCTCGGCGGTTCGGGCCGCCAGTCCAGCGTCATCGCCGGATCGTGCCGCGCCTGCAGCGCCGAGCTCCAGAACTGCAGGTCGACCAGATCGGCGAGCCAGTGCGCGACATCGGCGTACTCGCGCAGGCGTCGCCGGTGATCGGTCCATACGATCGCCGGTTCGCCATCGGCGGAGTAGTCCAGGCACAAGGTCTTGTTGTGCTCGTCGATCGCGATGGCGATCAGGCGGCGGTCGTCGGCGGCCAGGGCGGCGTAGGCATCGTCGCGATACTCCTCGCGCAGGCGCAATCCGGCGAAGGAAAACCATTCGCCCAACGGCAGCAGGCGCGCGCGCGGCACCAGCCAATCGGCCTTCATCCAATCGTCGGGGGCGTCCAGGCTGGCGGCGCGCGCCATCCGCACCGCGCCGCCGTCGTAGCGGGCGTACAGGCGGCGCAGCCAGGACGGCAGGACGATGTCCAACCGGGCCTGCACGGCGGCGATCGCCTCATCCGTCGCCGGCACCCGGCCGAGGTTGAGTTCTTCGTCCCAGAACGTGTCCAACGACGGCGCGCGACCGTACACCATCCACCGCGGCGACGACGCGCGCGCCATGGTTCAGATCTCGACCTGCGCGCCCAGCTCGACCAGCCGGTTGCCCGGAATCCGGAAGAACCCGGTCGCCGGCGCCGCGTTGCGGTGCATGAAGGCGAACAGGCGGTCGCGCCAGATCGGCATGCCGCGATGGCGGCTGGCGACCACGGTTTCGCGGCTGGCGAAGTAGGTCGTGTCCATCGGGTCGAAATAAATGCCGCCGGCGTCGCACGAGCGCATCAGCGCCAGCGGCACGTCGGGCACTTCCATGAAGCCGAAGCGGATCAGCACGCGATAGAAATCGTTGCCGATCGCCTCGATCTTGAGCCGCTTGTCCTTGGGCGCGTACGGCACGCCGAGGGTTTCCACGGTCAGGAACACGTTGCGTTCGTGCAGGACCTTGTTGTGCTTGAGGTTGTGCAGCAGCGCATGCGGCACCACGCCCTTGTCGGCGGTCATGAACACCGCGGTGCCGGGCACGCGCGCCGGCGGCGCCAGCATCAGGCCGGGCAGGAAGCTGTCGAGCTGGATGCCTTCCTTGCGCACTTCCTCGTGCAGCAGCTCGCGGCCGCGGCGCCAGGTGCGCAGCAGGGTGAACACCACCAGGCCCAGCACCACCGGGAACCACGCGCCCTGGAAGAACTTGGCGCCGTTGGCGATGACGAAGCCGACATCGACGGCGAAGAACACCACGCACGCCGGCAGCACCCACTTGCGCCAGCGCGGCCACAGCGCGCGCGCGACCAGGGCCAGCAGCAGGGTATCGATCAGCATCGTCGCCGACACCGAGATGCCGTACGCGGTCGCCAACGCGGTCGAGCTGCGGAACGCCAGGACCACGCCGATCACGGTGATCGCCAGCACCCAGTTGATGTAGGGCACGTAGATCTGGCCGATGGTGTCGCTGGAGGTGTGCTTGATCTGCATGCGCGGGATGTAGCCCAGCTGCATGGCCTGACGCGCGACCGAATACGCGCCGGTGATCACCGCCTGCGAGGCGATTACCGCGGCCATCGTCGCCAACACGATCATCGGATACAGCGCCCATGCCGGCACCGCTTCGAAGAAGGGGTTCTTGACCGCCTCGGGGTGGTTCAGCACGAACGCGCCCTGGCCGAGGTAATTCAGCATCAGACAGGGCAGCACCATCGTGTACCAGGCGTAGCGGATCGGCCGCGGGCCGAAGTGGCCCATGTCGGCGTACAGCGCCTCGCCGCCGGTCACCGCCAGCACCACTGCGCCGAGGATGAGCACCGAATGCGAGCCGTGCTCCATGAAGAAACGCATCGCCCACAACGGGTTCAGCGCCTTGAACACTTCCGGGCTCTGGACGATGTTGTAGATGCCGATCGCCGCCAGCGAGACGAACCAGACCATCGTGATCGGCCCGAACACCTTGCCGACCTTCTCGGTGCCGAAACGCTGGGCCATGAACACCATGACCAGAATCGCCACGGTGATCGGCACGATGAAGCGATGCAGGCCGGGCGCGGCGACCTCCAGGCCCTCGACCGCGCCGAGCACCGAGATCGCCGGAGTGATGACGCTGTCGCCGAAGAACAGCGACGCGCCGAAGATGCCGAGGATGCCGACCACATAGGCCGAGCGCCCGCCCTTGGCCAGGGTGCGCTGGGCCAGGGTCATCAGCGCCATGATCCCGCCTTCGCCGTCGTTGTCGGCGCGCATGATGATGGTCACGTACTTCAGCGTGACCACGATCATCAGCGCCCAGAACACCAGCGACAGGATGCCCAGCACGGTGTCGTGGTTGCCGGTCAGGCCGAAGTGCGGCGAGAACGCTTCCTTGAGCGTGTACAGCGGGCTGGTGCCGATGTCGCCGAAGACGACGCCGATCGCGCCCACGACCAATCCGGGTAGCCCCTTCTTGGAGCCGTGGTGGCCTGAATCATGTCCGTTCGCGGCCTTGTGGCCGTGAGCGTCTTTCGGACTGGAGGGAACAGTGGAGGACATTTCGCGTGGTTCCGGGGCGGAGACCCGCCTTGGCTCAACGAAGCGCGGACTTTAGCGCTTTGCGGATGATGGCGGCGGCATCGTCGCCGGCGGCGGTCGCTTCGCGCGCCATGCGCGCGGCTTCGACCGGTTTGTAGCCCAGTTGCTGCAGGGCGACGGTGGCTTCGCTCTGCGGATCGGCCGGCACGCCGGCGCTGGTGAAGGTGGCGCCGGAGCCGGCCAGGTCGGCGGCGCGGTCGCGCAGTTCGACCACCATGCGTTCGGCGGTCTTCTTGCCGATGCCGGGAATGCGGGTCAGCGCGGTCACGTCGCCGGCCTGGACCAGGCGCGCGAACTCCTCGACCGGCACGCCCGACAACACCGCCAGCGCGATCTTCGCGCCGATGCCGCTGACCCGCTGCACATCGCGGAACAGGCGCCGCTCGGCCTCGCGCAGGAAGCCGTACAGCGACACGCTGTCTTCCTTCTGCGCGTAGTGAGTGAACAAGGCCACTTCGCGGCCGAGTTCGGGCAGATCGTAGAACGTGCTCATCGGCGCTTCCAGCTCGTAGCCCACGCCATGGACGTCGACCACCAGCCACGGCGGCTGCTTGTGCACGATGATGCCTTTGAGACGACCGATCACGCGCGAACTCCCAATAGGATCGGCGACCCGCCGGCCCGCAGGACGGCGCGTCGCACGCAAGAAACGAAATACCCGCCGACCAAACGCACAGCGACCAAACGCCCGGTGACGTCAGCCACAACGCGAACGCGGCCGCGAGTCCCTACCCGTCGCGGCGACGGCGCGACCGCATCGCATCGGACGGCGACGGCAACGGTGGCGAGCTGGCGCAAGGCGGCGCTCACTCAGGTCCCGCGCCTGCGCAGGTCGAGGGTGGAAATGCCGGTACGTCGCGCGGTAGCACTCATGTGGGCATGGGTCAGCGCCACCGCAAGCGCGTCGGCGGCGTCGGCCTGCAGCTTCACTTCGGGAATATTCAGCAACAGCCGCACCATGTGCTGGACCTGTTGCTTGTCGGCCGCGCCGCGCCCGACCAGCGACTGCTTGATGACTCGCGGCGCGTACTCGCTGATCGGAATCCGCCGCCGCACCACCGTCGCCAGCGCCGCGCCGCGGGCATGGCCCAGCTTGAGCGCCGACATCGCGGACTTGTCCATGAACACGGTTTCGATCGCGACCTGCTGCGGCTGGAATTCGTCCAGCGCCGCTTCCAGCCCCTCGCACAGCAAGCCCAGCCGCGACGGAAAGTCATCGGCGTCGAGCAGCTTGAGCGCGCGCGCATGCACGAACGCGCAGCGCCCGTCGCCGCCCACGTCGATCACGCCCAGACCGGTGCGCTGCGAACCCGGATCGATGCCGAGGATGCGGGTGGCGCCAGCGGGAATCGGGAATGGCGAATCGGGAATCGACATCGCGGGCTTCAGGAACCCATCGCAATCGGCCGGTCATCGGCGAGCCAAAGCCGTTGCTTTGCCCGATTCCCGAATCCCGACTCCCGAATCCCGGCCTCAGACATATGCGTCTTCAGCCAGATCCGCGTTCGAATACACGTTCTGCACGTCGTCGATGTCTTCCAGCCAGTTCAGCAGCTTGACCACCTGCTGGCCGGTTTCGCCGGCGACGGCGATGTTGTTGTCGGCGCGCAGGGTGACCTGGGCCTCGCCCGGGCTCAGCCCGGCTGCCTCCATCGCCGCCTTGACCGCCTCGAACGCGTCGGGCGCGGTCAGCACGTCGATCGAACCGTCCTCGGGGTAGACCACCACGTCGTCGGCGCCGGCCTCGATCGCCACTTCGGTGATCTTTTCCTCGTCCGAACCAGCGTCGAACCACAGCACGCCGCGTTTGGCGAACATGAAGGACACCGAGCCGTCGGTGCCGAGGTTGCCGCCGAACTTGCCGAACGCATGGCGCACGTCGGCGACGGTGCGGACCTTGTTGTCGGTCAGGCAGTCGACGATCACCGCCACGCCGCCCGGGGCGTAGCCCTCGTAGCGGATTTCCTCGTATTCCACGCCTTCCAGCGCGCCGGTGGCTTTCTTGACCGCGCGCTCGATCACGTCCTTGGTCATGTTCGCCGACAGGCCCTTGTCGATGGCGCTGCGCAGCCGCGGGTTGCTGTTGGGATCGCCGCCGCCGGAACGCGCCGCGACGCTGATTTCGCGGATGATCTTGGTGAAGATCTTGCCGCGACGCGCGTCTTCGGCGTTCTTGCGTGCTTCGATCGAAGGACCTCTACCCATGGCGTGACCGGACGTGTCGTGTGAACAAGCCGGCGATTTTACTCGATCGGGCCTGTCCGCCGGGGCTTGGAATGCGGTTTTCGCTCGGCGGGTTTGGGTTTGTCCCGGTCGGGCCGCCAAACCGGGCTCGCGCCGGGCCGAAAGCCGCCGTCCGCCGTCCGCCGGGCGACCGGATCGGCCGCGAAGGCCCGCCCCGCCTCAGTCGGCGAAGCGGCCGCGGCGGAAGAAGGTCTCGGCCATGCGCGCGGCCTGAGCCGAAAACAGCAACCCACTGTGGCTGGCCTCGATCACCTCGTGCGCGGCCAGACCGGGCAGGCGCGTCTCCGACACCGCCACGGTGCCGTCGCTGTCGCCGTCGAAACGGCCGAAATAGCGGCCCAGGCCGCGCGGGCTGCAGCCGGCGATCAGGCCGATCTGCGCCGCGCCCTGCCACGGCGGGCAACCGGCCTGCAGCAGTTGCGCGGCGCGGCCGAGCATCGGCGCGCTCCAGGCATGCCGGGCCAGGCCGTCGGCGGCGGAACTGCCGCACAGCGGCGAGCCCAGGCAGACCACCCGTTTCACCGGCAGCTCGGGGTGTTCGCGCAATGCGGTCAGGGTGATCAACCCGCCCAGGCTGTGGGCGAGCACGTGGGCCGGTTCGCGCCGCAGCCGTTCGACCAGCCGCGGCAGAGTCGCCTCCGGGCCGCCGCCGGCCCCGGCGTAGGCGAACACCTCGGGCTCGAAGCCGGCCGCGGCCAGCCGCGCGCCGAGCCAAGCCATCGACACGCCCGGCATCCAGATGCCGTGCAGCAGCAACACTTTGCGGGTGTCGGTCGGTTTTGCCATCTGCATCTCTCGCGTCCGTTCGATCCAGCATAGACATCGGGCCGCGCGCTTGCGATCCAAGCGACCCGCGCGGTCGAGGGGGCCGCGACTTCAAGCGCCGGTCAGGTTGCGATCGCGGCTGAGGCGGCGCGCGACGACGCGTGCGACCGGCGGCGACACGGTGTTCTCGTGAATCGGATCAAGCGAATCGGATCGGCGCACAGGCGCGCATCGTGTCCGCGCCGCCGATCGCGACAACGGATCGCACGCACGCGACTCGCCGAAAATTGGCAGCAACTGAAACCGGCAAAGCCCTTTGGAAATGTTTATCCAGAGCAAAAAGTGATGCGCATCGCCGAAGCCGAACATAAAAACATTCGACACGTGGGAATGTGATCACGCGCCAACTCTGCGTTGCGATCGCGCTCCAGGATGCGCGCCACCTCCCCCCTGTTTCGCGGACCGAACATGCGCCTGCGATCCCCTGCCCCGCCTCACGTCGGCATCCTGGCCGCGGCGTTGCTCGCCGCGGCCTCGATGTCGCCGATGATGCCCGCGCATTGCGGCGAACTGCGGCCCCCGCAAAGCAACGACGACCTGTCCAACCCGCATCGCGGTTTCCTGTTGTGGGGCACCACCGTCGGCGCCGACGGCGGCCTGCCCGACAATCACTACGGCGCGTCGATGTACCAGATCTACGTGCCGTGGCGCGAAATCGAAACCGCCGACGAACAGTACGACTGGGCCGGTTTCGAGAAGCGCCATCTCGAACCGATCCTCAAGGAAAACCCGAACGCGACCTTCGTGCTGCGCCCGGTCGCCGACTATCCCGACGGCGCGTCCAACAACATCAGCTATTACTTCGACCAGGCCGAAGGGCAGCTCGAACGCGATTATCCGAAGTTCCTGGAGCTCGCGCCGCTCAACATCGCCGCGCACGACTACACCAGTTGCGGCGGCGACGGTCCCGGACGCGCGCCGGAATACAATTCGCCGGCGATGCGCCAGCAGTTGCAGCAGTTCGTCCAGGCCTTCGGCCGCCGCTACGACGGCGACCCGCGCATCACCGCGATCCACGTCGGCCTGCTCGGTTTCTGGGGCGAATGGCATACCTCCGGCTGCGAAGCCTGGGAGCCCGACGCGACCACGCGCGCGCTGGTGCGCAACGCCTACGCGGCCGCGTTCACGCTCACGCCGGTGCATACCCGCTACGCGCGCAGCAGCGATCTGGACGGGACGAACTTCGGCATCAGCGAAGACTTCTTTCCGTCGTTCACCGCGATGTGCAACGCCTACAGCCCGAAGCTGCCGCGCTGCGACGACACCGGTTGGTGGAATCTGGAATGGGGTTTGCGCAACGAAGTGCCGGCCGCGCGCGAAAACTGGAAGCACAACCCGATCGGCGGCGAAAGCCCGTACGCGGATCAGAAGAAGACCTGGACCTCGCGCACCGCCGACATCGTCGATCTGCTCAAGCGTTATCACTTCAGCTGGCTCGGCCCGGCCGGTCAGCACGAAAACACCGGCAGCGGGTTTCCGGCCAAGATGCGCACGATCAAGCGCGCGCTCGGTTACGAATTCACCGTGCGCCAAGCGGTGTGGCCCGATGCGATGCGCGCGGGCGCACCGATCTCGGTCACGCTGAGCGTCGAGAACACCGGTTCGGCGCCGCTGTATCACGTCTATCAGACCGAACTGCACTGGGTCGATGCGGGCGGCGCGACGCGCGCTCGCGCGGCGTTCGATTTTCCGTTGAATGCGTTGTTGCCGGGCGCCGCGGCCAGCACTCAGGTCAGCGCGACCACGGTGCCGGCTTCGTTGGCGCCGGGCAGTTATTCGTTGCGTCTGGCGTTCGCCGACAGTTGGCGCGAGCGGCCGGGCATCGCGCCGCAGAACGTGGGGCGCGACACCAGTGGACGTTTGAGCTTGGGGACGGTGACTGTCGCTGCGGCGGCGGTCGACCATTGAATGAGCGGGCCGGCGTAATCCCTCGGACGCCGGCCCGCTTTTCATCGAGCTGTTGTGTAGTCGGGCTGGGTTTGGCGGTCTGCGACTTATTGGCGCGGCTGCTTTCGCGGAAGTGCCGCCATCCATTGCCGGGCAATTCGTTGGGTTTTCCGGTTTCGTTTTTTGTTGAAGACAATCGGGCCTTGCGGATGTTGAGGCTTTCAAAGCTTGAAGCAGGATCAAAAGCAACAAAAGAAAGCTAACTGCACTCTCAAGGGCCCGCACGATCAATGCTTCCGCAGGCATGCGCCACACGGGACATCCTGTCCCGGTGACGCACGGCGCACATCCCTGTGCGCCGCCCTTCGGGTGTGCTTTTGTTCTCGCAAGTCACTGGCTTCGCAGCGCTGGAAATGAAACCTGACCTCGAAAGCCGCATGGCCTACCTGTAGGAGCGGCGCGAGCCGCGACCGCGCCGCCGCGACTACGACGAAAATTTCTCCCTGACCGTCATCCCCGCGAAGGCGGGGATCCAGGGCTTCATCGCGACAAATGCACGAAGCCGGGCGATCCCGGGCGCGTCCTTCTCCGCCACTGCGGAATTCGCAAGGTCTATTGGCGGGGGATGTTCCGCCTAGATACTTCGTTATCGGCGTAGCGCCGGCAGATTTGAAACGATCGGAAGGCGCCGCCGCTGAATGTCGCAGATGCCGCCTGACGGGCGCAATTCGGCTGCAGCAAAAAAACTAAACCGCCCGGGACCATTCACCCCGCAGGTCCGCTCCAAAGCCGCCGCCGCTCACATAAGCGCGAAGCGCAATAAGCGGAAGCGATGACACCGGCGCGATCCGCGCGCGCAGTCACGGTCGCGGCCCGATCCGGCTTCTAGATTCCCGCCACGCCCGACGTGGGCGATCACCAGGGAGTCGGTATGAATCGATCGTCATGGTTCCTGGCGCTGAGCCTCGCGCTCGCGCCTTCGCTCGCCGCCCAGGCGGCGCCACCGCGGGTGACCAACGGCCTGGTCGGCGAGTGGCATCTGGACCTGTCGGGCAACACCGCCTACGACACCAGCGGCTACGGCCGCAACGGCACGGTGCTCGGCGGTACCGCGTCGTCGTGGGGATGGCTGGGCACGTCGGCCGATCTGAGCGGTGGCAAGTATGTGGAAGTGCCTAATTCGTCGAACCTCAACTTCGGCACCGGCAGCTTCACCCTCGCCGCGTGGATCCGTATGGCCGCGCCGACGTCATCGGGCGTCAAGACCCTGATCGAAAACCGCGGCGGCGGCAGCGGTCGCGGTTATGCGTTCGGTGTCGACCAGGGTCGCAATGTGTTGCTGCAACTCAACGACGGCACCACCTGGGCCAACTACGTCTCCGACGGCAGCCTGACGATGTCGCCGAACCGCTGGCATCACGTCGCCGCGGTGGTCAATCGCAGCAGCGCGCCGTACACCATCTCGTTCTACATCGACGGCCGCCGCGCCACCACGCAGCCCTCGCCGATGTTGGCCAACATCGACAACACGGCCCTGCCGTTCCAGATCGGCGGGCACATGAACCTCCCGTCCTACCGCTTCAACGACCGCGCCGACGAGGTGCTGGTCTACAACCGCGCGCTGCCGGCCGACGCCAGCGGCGGCCTGGGCGACATCATGGCCCCGGGCCGCACCACCTTCCAGCCGACGTACTGGAACGACGGCAGCACCCGCCAGCGCAACAACAACTGCTACAACTACGCCAACGCGCGCGCCACCAACACCTTCGCCCAGCCCGGCCGCGCCGCCGGTTCGATGTACAGCTCGATCACCTGCGCCGCAGTGCACGCCGCGGCGGTGCGCGACGGCCTGGAACCGGTCGCCGACACGCTGATCAACGCCAGCAGCTACAAGAACATCGCCGCGCTGGTGGTCGGACCGAATTACGACTATCACTGGTACCGGCGCGATGCCAACAACAAGTGGACCCACAAACCCGGCGGCACCGCGGCGACCAACCGCGACAATTCCGGCAACGAGATCACCGACCCGCGCACCGCCAATCGCGGTGCCTACACGGATTTCTGCGGATTCTTCCGCGTGTGGTCCGACAGCATCGAGGGCAGCGGCCATGAACAGATCAACTAAGCGTCGACCGACTGCACGCGCCTCATCCCAGTTCGCGGCTCACGGAGGATCCATGTCCCAGCGCTCGTTCAAGACCCTGTTCGCCGGCCTGTTGTTGCTGGCCGCGCCCGCCTTCGCCCTGGCCGCCGACGCGCCCGGGGTGAAGATCACCTACCTGGTCTATTCCGGTCGCCCCGACCCGACCATCACCGTGACCGACGCAGCCTCGCTACGCGCGATCGAAACCCGTTTGGCGAATGCGATGGCCGCGCCCGCGCAGTCCGGCGCCGCGCCCGACCCGGTGCTGGGCTACAACGGCATCCTGATCGAGCATGTCGGCGGTTCGAGTGCCAAGGCCAAGCCGCAGCCGCTGGTGATCAAGGGCCGGCAGGTGCGTATCGACACCGCGCCGGCGACCGAGCTGAAGTCGGCAACGGCGTCGACGCGCACTTCGGCGGCGGCGGGCGATCTGGAGGCGATGTTGCTCAAGCTCGGGCAGAAGCGGGGTGCGTTGGATGCGACGACGTTGAACGTGTTGCTCGACGGGCGTTGAGGGTCGGGTTGCTTTGCCTATGCGGCCCTCTCTCGCGCAAGCGAGGGAGGGCTGTTTCGTTTTGGGGTTTGGGTTTTCGTTCGGCCGTGATGAATATGGTTGCGAATGCATGCACGCCGCGTGTTCATGCGTGCGCTCGACTTCATAGGAATGCCGCGATGGAGCCATGGATCCCCGCCTTCGCGGGGATGACGGCTTGAGGGTGGCGTTAGGCTCGTCGTAGCCGCTGTGGCGTGGTCGCGGCTTGCGCCGCTCCTACAGGTAGGCTTGTAGCTTCCGCTTGGGCTGGAAGCCGCGCAGTTCATCCAGCGCTGCGAGGCATCGAACTCGCGTTAGCAACAGCACACCCGAAGGGCGGCGTGCAGGATGCACGCCGTGCGCCACCGGGACATGGATGTCCC
>NZ_JBDGLR010000017.1:0-30240 GCF_057655755.1 Lysobacter sp. Soil_N_51
GCGGGCACGCGCCACACGGGACATCCTGTCCCGGTGGCGCGCGGCGCACATCCATGTGCGCCGCCCTTCGGGTGTGCGTTTGCTAACGCGAGTTACAAGCCTCGCAGCGCTGGTAGTGATACCTGAAATGAAGCAAAAGCCACATGGCCTACCTGTAGGAGCGGCGCGAGCCGCGACCGTAGGAACACAACTACGTCGCAACCTGCCTCATGCCGGCAATGCAACGCTATTCGGAACAATGCCACACCGGCACGCCATCATATCCCTCAAAACTCCCAACCGACCAGCAACGTCACCTTGCCATCCGCCAACGTCGCGTCATCCAACGCCTCCGATAATTTCGGCCCATAACTGGACGTATCGGTGTACTGCAACTCCGCCTTGACCGGACCGAACTCGCGCGTCACACCCAACAGATAGTCGTTGTAACTGTCGCCCGCCGCGTCCTGCAGATCGTAGTGACCGACCTGCGCCTTCAACCCGAAACCGCTGTCGCCCAACGGCCATTCGCCGCCCGCGTTCCAGTAATACCCCTTGCCTCCCAGACCGAAGATGTCCGGCGAATACGCCAGGCCGACGTGGTAGTGCTCGGCGAAACTCAAGGTGCCTTCGAGTTCGGTGTAGTCGTAATCGAACCCCTTGCGCGCGCCCGGGTATGCGGCGCGGGTCAGGACCAGGTCCAGTTCCAGCCCGGGGCGCAGTTCGCCGGACCAGCCGAGGTAGCCGTCGAGTTCGTAATCGATGCCGTCGTCCTCTTCGCCCGCGCCGGTGAAGTCGATGCTCGACGCCCACAGGCCGACATAGAAGCCGCTGCTGTGCTCTAGGTTGATCTCGGCCTGCACGGCGGGATCTTCCTGGGTCTGCGACACGCCGCGCCAGACGTAGTCGCTCATCGCGGTGACGCTGCCGCGGACCGACCATGGGGCATCGGCGCTTGCGGGGTCAGCGGGCGGGTCGTCCTGAGCCAGGACCGGCAACGGCAGCAACCACGATGCGAGCGCGATGGCCCGCGCCGCGATGGCGAAGGGGGAACGGTTGTGTGGGCGGATCGGCATCACAGTTCTCCCCGAACGGTGGTGGTGGGCTTGGACAGGTGGCTAGGCAGACGATAACGCAGCCATTGGTTTGCGTGCGTGGGACGCGGTTGGGGTTTAGGCGGGCGCAGCGTTTTGCTGCGGCGCGCCCCCTCACCCCAACCCCTCTCCCGCAGGCGGGAGAGGGGCTCTTTTATCGCGCGTGCTCGGTGAAGAAGAGCGAATGAAGCGAAGCCCGCGCCCTAACCGCCATTCCGGACCCGAATCGCATTGACACCGTGCGCCCCCGCTCCGAACATCCCCGCAACGCCTCGTTGCTCCGGAGTTCGCCGTGATCCTGCGCCTCGCCCCGCTCGCCTGCGCCCTGCTGCTGACCGCCTGCGGCGGCGGCAAGCCGTCCGATGCCCCAACGGCCGCCACGCCGGCCGGCGCGGAGGAGAAGGTGCTCAACGTCTACAACTGGTCGGACTACGTCGCCGACGACACGGTCAAGAATTTCGAGACCGCCAACGGCATCAAGGTCAATTACGACGTCTACGACGCCAACGAAACCCTGGAAAGCAAGCTCAGCGCCGGCGCATCGGGCTACGACGTGGTGTTCCCGTCGGCGCGGCCGTTCGCGCAGCGCCAGGTCAAGGCCGGGATGTACGCCGCGCTCGACAAGAGCAAGCTCAAGAACTGGAATCACCTGGACCCGCAGCTGCTGCAAAACCTCGCCGCGATCGATCCGGACAACGCTCACCTGGTGCCGTACATGTGGGGCACCACCGGGCTGGGCATCAACATCGACAAGATCAAGGCCGCGCTCGGCGCCGACGCGCCGCTGGATTCGTGGTCGCTGCTGTTCGATCCGGCCAACGCCGCCAAGTTGCAGAAGTGCGGCATCACCGTGCTCGACGACGATCAGGAAACCTTCGGCGCGGCGCTGATCTGGCTCGGCCGCGATCCCAACGCCGGCGCCGCCGACGAGATCGACGCGGTGCGCAAGGTCTACAGCGCGATCCGCCCGTACGTGCGCACCTTCAACAACGCCGAGTACAAGGACGCTTTCGCCAACGGCGATGCCTGCCTGGTGATGGGCTATTCGGGCGACATCGCCCAGGCCAGCACCGACGCCTTCGATGCGGCCAAGAAAGCCGGGCAGCCGGCGCCGAACCTGCGCTTCGTGATTCCGAAGGAAGGCGCGATCCGCTGGGTCGACGTGATCGCGATCCCGAAGGACAGCAAGCACCTCGGCAACGCCCATGCCTTCATCGACTATCTGCTCGATCCCAAGGTCGCCGCCGCGATCAGCAACCATGTCGCCTACGCCAGCGCCAACAAGGACGCGACCGCGCTGGTCGACCCGGCGATCGCCCAGGATGTCGGCGTGTATCCGCCGGAAAACGTGCGCGCGAAATTGATCGACCCCAAGAGCCTGCCCGAAGACGTGCAACGCCAGCGCGTGCGCGCCTGGACCAGCATCAAGAGCGGGCACTGAGCGCGTGAGCGTCCCCACGCCCCGCTCCGCCGCGACACCCGCCGCGCTCGAACCCTGGCGCGACCCGGCCGCGCAGCCGTTCGTGCGCATCGAGGGCGTGACCAAGACCTTCGGCAAGGTCTACGCCTGCGACGATATTTCCCTGGACGTGTACCGCGGCGAGTTCTTCGCCCTGCTCGGCGGCTCGGGTTCGGGCAAGAGCACGCTGTTGCGGGTGCTGGCCGGGTTCGAATCACCCGATCGCGGACGCGTGCTGATCGACGGCGTCGACGTGACCGATCTGCCGCCGTATCAGCGGCCGGTCAATATGATGTTCCAAAGCTATGCGCTGTTCCCGCACATGAGCGTGGCGCAAAACATCGCGTTCGGGCTCAAGCATTCCAGCGGCGCCGACCGGCTCGGCGCGGGCGAGATCCGCGATCGGGTGCAGGCGATGCTGGAACTGGTGCGGATGCCGCAGCTCGGCAATCGCCGGCCCGATCAATTGTCGGGCGGACAACGTCAACGCGTGGCCTTGGCGCGCGCATTGGCCAAACAACCGAAGTTGTTGCTGCTCGATGAGCCGCTCGGCGCGCTGGATAAAAAGCTGCGCGAGCACACTCAGTTCGAATTGGTCAGCATCCAGGAAAGAGTCGGCACGACCTTCATCATGGTTACCCACGACCAGGAAGAAGCGATGACCATGTCCTCGCGCATCGCGGTCATGGACGCCGGCCGCATCGTCCAGGTGTCGACCCCGGCGGTGCTGTACGAATACCCGTCGACGCGGTTCGTCGCCGAGTTCATCGGCGGCATCAACCTGCTCGATGGCCGCGTGCTCGGTCACGAGGAAAGTAATCTGCGTATTCAATGCGACGAAGTCGGCGGCGAACTGCTCGCGCGCCATCCCGATCCGTTGCCGGAAGGCACCGCGGTCGGCATCGCGGTGCGGCCGGAAAAGATCGACGTCCACGAGACCCGACCCGAGGGCATGGACAACGTGGTGGTCGGCAAGGTCCGCGATATCGCCTACCTGGGCGATGTGTCGGTCTATCACGTACAGACCGAAGCCGGCGCGATCGTGCGGGTGCAGGAGACCCATGTCGCGCGCAGCTCCGAGCCGCATTACGACTGGGACGATACCTTGTGGTTGTCGTGGGATGCGGCCAGCGCGGTGGTGTTGACGTCGTGAGCGCTCGCGAGCAAAAGCGCGACTCGGGGGCCTGGGGGTTCTGGGCGGATGTCGTTTATAACCTCTTCGGGTGGTTCCGCGCGGTAGGCGACGAATTCCGCACCCGGCGCGGACGCTTCGTGGTCACCGCGATCCCGATGCTGTGGCTGGCGCTGTTCTTCTGCGTACCGTTCCTGATCGTGCTGAAGATCAGCTTCGCCCAGGCGGTGTTCGGGCAAGTGCCGCCGTATACGCCTCTGCTGGAAACCAGCGCCGACGGCGCGACCTCGCTGCGCCTGCACGCGTCCAACTACGCCGCCTTGCTGGCCGATCCGCTGTATATCGCCGCGTATCTGAAGTCGCTGCTGTTCGCCTCGGTCTCGACTCTGTGCTGTTTGCTGCTGGGCTATCCGATCGCTTACGGCATCGCGCGCGCGCCGCGCAGCCTGCGTTTGTTGCTGCTGGTGCTGGTGATCCTGCCGTTCTGGACCAGTTCGCTGCTGCGCACCTATGCGCTGATCGGGCTGCTGCGCGCCAACGGCGTGATCAGCCAGGCGCTGGCCGCGGTCGGCATCGTCGAGCCGGGCCAGGCGGTGCTGCATACCGACCTCGCGGTGTACATCGGCATCGCTTACAACTACCTGCCCTTCATGATCCTGCCGCTCGCGGCGACCTTGATCCGCCTGGATTTCACCTTGCTCGAAGCCGCCGCCGACCTCGGCGCGAAACCCTGGCAGGCGTTCGTGCGGGTGACCTTGCCGCTGTCGTTCCCGGGCATTCTGGCCGGCACCTTGCTGGTGTTCATCCCGGCGGTCGGCGAGTTCGTGATTCCCGACGTGCTCGGTGGCCCCGACGCGCTGACCATCGGCCGGGTGCTGTGGACCGAGTTCTTCACCAACCGCGACTGGCCGCTGACCGCGGCGATCGCGGTGGCGATGCTGCTGTTGATCGTGCTGCCGACCTTGTTGTTCGAATACGTCGAGAACCGGCGCGTCGCGCGCGAGGCGCAGTCGTGAAGCGGCGGCCGTTCGCGCTGTACACGCTGATGGCGCTGGGCTATGCGTTCTTGTACCTGCCGATCGTGTCGGTGATCGTGTACTCGTTCAGCGGCTCGGACCGCGCCACCACCTGGGGCGGGTTCTCGCTGCAGTGGTACGGCGCGCTGCTGCGCAACGAGCAGATTCTGGAGGCGGCGCAGCGCAGCCTCACGATCGCGGCGATCTCAGCCACCGCCGCGGTCGCGCTGGGCACCGCGAGCGGCCTGGCCTTGTCGCGCTTCGGCCGGTTTCCTGGGCGCGGGCTGCTGAGCCTGATGAATTCGGCGCCGATGGTGATGCCGGACGTGATGCTCGGCCTGTCCTCGCTGCTGCTGTTCGTCGGCTTGCAGCAGATCTTCGGCTGGCCCGAGCGCGGCATGACCACGATCACCCTCGCCCACATCACCCTGACCGCCTGCTACGTCACCGTGGTGGTGCGTTCGCGCATGACCTCGATGGACGCCAGCCTGGAAGAAGCGGCGATGGACCTGGGCGCGAAACCGTGGCGGGTGTTCTTCGTCATAACCCTGCCGTTGATCGCGCCGGCCTTGCTGGCGGGTTGGCTGCTGGCCTTCACCTTGTCGCTGGACGATCTGGTGATCGCGAGCTTCACCTCCGGGCCGGGTTCGACCACGCTGCCGATGCTGGTGTATTCGAAGGTCAAGATCGGGGTGACCCCCGAGATCAACGCGCTGACCACGATCATCGTGGTGCTGGTGGCGACCGGCGTCAGCCTGGCCGGGGTGCTGATGCATCGGCGCGAGCGGAGCCTGGCGCGGCTACGCGATTGAGTCCGGAGCGTCGGGCTAGCCCGTGTAGGAGCGGCGTGAGCCGCGACTGCGACATCGCAACTGCGATGAAACCTTCGGCGTAACCGAAGTCCCGCGGTCGCGGCTCACGCCGCTCCTACAGGGGATTACGTGGATTCGGGCTCGCCTTGTAGGAGCGGCGTGAGCCGCGACTGCGACAGCGCAACTGCGATGAAACCTTCGGCGTAACCGAAATCCCGCGATCGCGGCTTGCGCCGCTCCTACAGGGGATTACGTGGATTCGGGCTCGCCTTGTAGGAGCGGCGCGAGCCGCGACCAACCGAAGAGGCCGAATACCACTCGACCCACCGAAGCCGTAACGCCCGACAAGCTTTCGCTACAGTGCTCGGAGCCAGCCGGCGTCGGACGCGTCGCTTGCGTACGTAACTTCGGTTGGTCGCGGCTCACGCCGCTCCTACAGGTGGATTGCGTGATTTCGCCACAACGCCGGCCCTACCCCGAAACCCGCAAATAAATCCATGCGCCGGCACCGGGTTCACGCGCATGCAACAGCGCCGACACGTGAAGCTGTTCTCCTATCGGTGGGGAAAGGAACGCCCGCGACACTTTCAGCATTGCAGGCCGCCGCCGTCCGGCACGACGCGCGCCTTGGCCGTCCATCTGCATTCGATCTGCGGCCGCCGCATTCACGTCCGGCCGTGCACGGCGTCTCCTCGACCCGCGGATGTCGCACATCCGTGCCGGATTCATCCCAACTTTCACGCTTTCATGGAGAGACACAAATGGATTACCTCAACCGCGCGATCGGCGCGAAACTGCTGTTGACCGCCGCGATGCTGGCCGTGAGCGTGTTCGCCGCGCCGCAAGCCCGCGCCGAAGCCAGCTGCAGCACGGTCAGCTTCTTCCCGGGCGTCGTGCAGGTGTACGGCAGCGTCAACGCCAATGCCGGCGTGTCGGAATCGAAGTTCTGCACCACCACCTTCGCCTGCCCCAAGAGCTCGCGCAAGGTCGAAGTGTTCGGCGCCGGTCTGGCGTCCTCGCCCGATTCGGTGGTCGCGGTCGACAACAGCGCGCTGCTGAGCACCGGCGACGAAATCTCGGCCAACTGCCAGACCGCGACCGTGAGCAGCGGCCGCAAGGGCACCGTCAGCACCTGCAACGCCAGCGCGCAGAGCACGCCGACCCAGGGCAGCAGCGATACCTCGCAGTGCTCGCTGTTCATCGACACCCCGGCCGGTACCCGCGCGGGCGCCAACGCGACCTGCTTCTGCGGTACCTGATGCCTTAGCGGTTACCGCGCGATAGCGAAGCAAACCGCAACAAGACGTCCGCCCAAAGAAAAAGCTCCCCGATGCGACCGGGGAGCTTTTTTTATTGCGCGACCGCCCACGCGCGGCGGCGGATCCATCCGCCGCCGCGCCCGCGATCAGTTGATGCAGCTGTTGATCGAGGAAACGACCGAGCTGCGGAACAGCGCGTTGCCGTCGACGTAGGCATAACCGGTCGGCAGGGCCGGACGGTTGGTGGTGTCGTAGAACAGCTTGAACAGGTTCTTGATCGGGGTGATCTTCGCCGCGCCGTTACCGGCGTAGTAACCGGCGACGTAGGTGATCGCGACGATCGGGTAGGCGCTGGAGATCGGCGCGGTCGGGCTGACCAGACGCAGGCAGTTCTTGGCGGCGGCCGGAGCCGAGCCCGGAACGGCGGCGGTGGTGGCGCCGTTGAGCACCTGGCCCGACAGCAGGTTGCCCGGGGTGATGCTGATCGACGCCGGCAGCGTGGCCGGGTCGAAGCCGTTGACGCTGGCGTACATCACGCCCTGCGACAGCACTTCGGCGATGTCGGCGTAGCCGAGCGCGTCGGTGGTGGTCTTGACCTTCGAGACCACGCCGCTGTTGCCGTTCTGCGGCGAGACGGCGGCATACGCCGGCAGGCTGCCGGCCTGGGTGACGGCGGCGGCGAAGCTCTGGTCGGGCTTGAAGTAACCGGCGGCGACACCGAACTTGCCGTTGCACTGGGCGGCCAGGTAGCTGGTGAACGCGAACGAGGTGCCGCTGCCGTCGCTGCGGTAGGCGATCGTGATCGGGTGCGGCGAACCGCTCAGGGTCAGGCCCAGGCGCGAGTCGGCCCAATCGGTGATCTGCGCCGAATAGATCTGGCAGATCTGCTGGGTGGTCAGCGCGACCGAGGTCAGACCGGTGGCGGCGTTGTCCTTGAACGGCAGGGCGATGGCGCCGGCGATGGTCGGGATCTGCACGATCGCGGTGCGGGTCGACGACACGTTGGTGTTGAAGGTGTTGTAGTCGGCGGTGCTGATCGGCGAGTCGGTGCCGATGAAGTCCGGCGCGGTGCCGAGCGCGCTGAAGCCGGTGGCCGCGGCGCTGGAGGCGTCGCCGCAGCTGCCGCTGGCGACCAGGGTGTCGTTGTTCAGCACCTTCTTGCCGGTGCCGCTGCCGGTCTGGCAGTAGGAAACCGCGTCGCTGGTGAACAGGGTGCGGTACTTGGCGAACACCGGAACGTTGCTGCCGGTCGAATTGCCCAGACCGGCGACGTTGAAGCCGACGGCCGGCGCGGTGATCGCGGCGTCGCGCGACAGGCGCGCCTTCGGGGTCAGCGAGTTGTACAGGTCGCCGACATACGCCGGCGCCGGAAAGGTGGCGCCACCGGCGTACAGGTCGGCCGCGGTCGCCGAACCGGCGGCCATGAGAACGCTGACAGCCAGCAGGCTGATATGAAGCTTGTTGCGATGCACGAGACTTCTCCTTGTTGGGTTTACGGGCACTTGCCCGCGAATCAATCCAATCGATGCGGTGCGTCCATCAAGAACTTCTTGACGCCGGCACACGATGCGCGCGGCGTATGCCATGGCGACGACTGCGCAAGTAAGAATTTGTGACATGGCCAAAAGGCATGCGCGACGCGGAGTTAGCCGCGCGAATTCGTTTTCGATTCGCAAGTGCTAAGCATTTGTGTCGATGCGGATGGCGTCGGTTACTCAGATGACAAGCGCGATGCGCAATGCATCACAGTGCATTCACGCGTATCGCTGGGTTGGATGCGACTGTCATGTCTCGACGCGTTGAGATGACGGCGTGCGCGATTTGATTCGATGTCATCGACGGTGGATTGCGATGCGTTCGTCTTGGTTTATGCGTGCGGTTTGTTGCGTGATGATTCGGATGTGCAACGTTGTGCGTGCGTGGTTGATCGCCGCCAGTAAAGATTTCATTGGCGCCATTGCAATGCCGATTCACGATGCCCCCTGTAGGAGCAGCGTAAGCCGCGACCGCGGGATCGGGCCTACGCCGCAAGTTACGTCGTAGTCGCGTTGTCGAGGTCGCGGCTTACGCCGCTCCTACAGGAATGAATCGAAACTTTCGTTCTTTATCGGGGTGAGGCATGTTGTGATTGTGCATCACGTTTTCAATGAGCATTGCATCGCCTTTGTATCGACGATTGAAAAGCCTCGCGAAGATCTTTCACGCAAGCTCCCTGCAGGAGCCGCGCGAGCCGCGACCGCGGGGTCGCGCCTGCGTCGAAGGTTTCGCCGTAGTTGCGTTGTCGCGGTCGCGGCTTACGCCGCTCCTGCAGGTAGGCATCGCCGCTTTCGCGTACGCATACAAACAAAAAGGGGCGGCCTGCTGGCCGCCCTTCTCATGTCACTCGAACGCCGCGCCGCAAGCAATATGCCCGCGGCCGCGCAACCCATTCGCTACGGCGAATTCACGCAACGCGGATCGTCCACCCCGCAGGTGCCGAAACCGATCACCTGCACCGAGATCAACGCCGGGATATCGCGAGTGGCCAACGCCGGTCGCTGCCCGGCCATGTCCTGGGCGACCGCGTCGACGCCGGAACTCGCCGAGGACGCCGCCGACAAGGCGCCGGTGTCGACGCCGCGCGCGACCGGGATGCCGATCGAATCGCCGTCGACCTGGATGTTGTCGGCGTTGGCCACGGTCTGCGCGGCGACGATCAGATTGCCGCTGATGCGGATGCCGGCGTCGCCCGCGTCGATGGTGCCGCGCGGCGCGACCAGCACCGCGTCGCCGGCCTTCGCGCCGGGCACGGTCTGCAGGGTCGCGATGCCGGCGCCGCTGACCAGGCCCTTGGCGTCGATCCGGCAGTTGTGGTCGATATCGCACACGTAGCGCACCGGCGGTTTGTCCGACGAGGTCTTGGCGCCCTTGCCGGCGTTGATGTCGCCGTTGGAGCTCCAGATCAGCAGGTCGCCGCCGCGCTGGGTGAAGATGCGGCTCTGCGCGAGCAGCACGCTGCGATCGGCGAACAGACCGATATCGCCGATGTCCAGGGTCAGGATGCCCTGCTGGTTCGGACCGATCACCACCGCGCCCTGATTGTTCACCACCATCGGCGGCGCGGCCACGCTGCCGACCTGGATATCGCCGCCCGGGCCGAGGATGCGGATATCGCCGCCCTGCTGGGTCTGCAGGGTCGAACCGCGCATGTCGAGCTGGCCGGTCGACACGGGTTTCTCGGCGCCGTTCTGCCCGCCTTCGAGCTGATTGGCGGTATAGCTCAACGCGGCCGGGAACAAGGTGTTGATCGCGCGATAACCGGCGGCGTACTTGCCGAACTCGGGGCTGGCCGGGTCCTTGTTGTCGCGGCCGGCGCGCTTGAGCACATCGAGGAAGACCTTGTCGACCAGACGCTGCTGCACCGCTTCGGGCTGCTGCGCGAACGCCTGCCAGGCCTGCTCGGCGTTGAGCGCGGGCGCATCGCCGCCGGCAGTGCCGTTGCGATTCAACTCGTCTTGACGCAGTTGCTGCATGTAGGCGATCAGCAACGTCGAATACGAAGCCGCATCGGCGCTCGAAGGATCGAGATAGCGCTGCGCGAACGCCCGCGTGTTGACGCCCGGCGCGACACCGAAGCGCACCACCAGGTCCGCGCCCTGGAACGGCAGGCCGGCGTTGTCGCGATTGCCGATGCTGCGGATGCCGCCGCCGTCGGGCTTGAGCTGATTGTTGGCGTAGGCCTCATTGGCCGAAGTCAACGGTCCGAGGTCGCGACCGGTCTGCACTTCGAACGTACCCGGCCCGCCGACCTGCAACCACGATTGCGAAGTCTTGAACGCGCCGTTGCCGCGCGCCAGCGGCCGGTAGTACAGATCGCGGCCGGCGAGGATGCGGGTGGCATCGGAGGCGCGATAGTTCTGCCCGCGGAAATCCAGATCGACGATGTCGCGGCCGGCGCGCACCGTGGCCGGCTTGGGCAGATCGATTCGCAAGGTGTTGAGGCTGGAGCGTTCGCTCTGGATGCCGCCGAGAATGTCGCCGAGCGCGTAGATCCGCACCAGTTCGGCATCGTCGCGATGCAGGTTGGCGCGCTGGTTGCGATCGGGTTCGAAGCGATCGATCAAGGCGTAGTCGAACGCGGTTTCGCCCGGCAGGCTGGCCAGTTGCCGGAACGGCGACGGCATCCAGTCCGGATCGATATCGAGCATGCGCAAGGTATCGACCAGCGGGAACTGATCCGACAGCAGATGCAGGTCGCCTCCGGCCAACAGGCTGAGCTGGCTGCGCGCCGACGGGAACAACTGGCCGCCGTTGTGCAGGCTCAGATCGCCCGCGGCCGCGCTCAGCGACAGCCGTGACGGCAGCACCTGGGCGAAGATCGGGTTGTCGTGGATCTCGTACGGCGCCTGCGCGCGCGAGGTGCTGCGGTTGCCGTAGGCGAACAGCACGTCGCCGAGGCTGAGCGTGTCGAACGACAGATCGCCGGCCACCGAGGTCACGCTGAGCTGGGTGTCGCGGCCGTAGGACTGCGAGTCGGCAACGTTCTCGGGCAGGCGCGCGTACGACGGATTGAGCACGCGGCCGATTTCCACGTCCTGCGCGCCGGTGACCCGCCAGTTGGCGTCCTGCATCGCCAGGATCGGCGCGACCGCGCTGCGCATGCGGCTGGCGACGGCGGAGATGTTGTCGATGAACACCAGCGCGTCCAGATCGAAGGCCGAACCGATGCGGCCGCCGGCGTTGATTTCGCCCTCGCCCTTGGCGACGAAGAAATCGCCGCCGAGCAGATCGCGGCCGGCGTCGACGCGGATATCGCCGCCGCCGAACAGACGCAGTGCGTTGCCGTCCTTGATCCAGGTGGTCGGCGCCGAAGCCGACACTTCGCGGATATCACGGCCGGCGCTGATCTCGATATCGCCGCCGACACTGAGCAGGCCCTGAGCGAAGCCGCCGAAGTTGATCGAGGTCGACAGCAGCGTGCGCTGGTCGTCGGCGAGCACGTTGCCGGTCTGCATCCACGGCCACCAGTACTGGCCGAGGTAACTGCCGGCGTTGCCGCTGCGGCTGCCGGCCGCATCGTCGTAGATCTGCCGGTTGCCGACGATATCGCGGCCCGCGCGCAGGCCGATATCGCCGGCCGCTTCGGGATTGACCGGGCCGGTGACGATCACGTCGAGCGCGGTGTTCGAGGCGGATTGATTGGAGTCCACCGTCGGGCGCGAACGATCGGCCGTGGTGCCCTCGCCCGGACGACCGGCGGTGTAGACGCTGGCCGGCGCGTCGCGGTCGGCGAAGCGAATGTCGCGCGATGCCGCCAAGTCGATCGCGCCGGTGCCGGTGCGCAGCATGTTCGGCATCAGCAGTTCACGCTTGCCGTTCTGCAGCAAGGTGGTGTGGCCGTCGAACGTCAGGTCGGCGTTCTGATCGCCGCGCACCGCGCCCGGCGCGACGCTGGAGAAATCCGCGCCAGCAATGAAGCGGTAGCTGCTGCTGTCGCCGCCGGCGAGGATCTTGTCGGCGAACGGCATCGGCTTGAGCGCGGAGGCCTGCAGGCTCGGCGTGCGGTCGGCCGCGGCCGGCACCGGTCCGAGCACCGGCAGCACCGGGCGTTCATTGACGGTCGGGATGATGCCCGGGTCGAACACCTGCTGGGTCAGGCGCAACAGGTAATCGCGATAACCGCTGACGTAGTCGCCGTAACCGGACGGCGAAGTCGGCGGCGCCGGCCCGAGGATCGGCGGATCGGGATCGACCGGGCCGCTGAGCAGGAACTGTTCGATCGCCTTGAGGAAGCTGGTGCCTGGGCCGAACACGTCGTCGAGTTCTGGCGCCGGCTCGGTCAGCATCTTCAGCAGTTCGTCGTATTGGCCGTAGTACTGGCCGATCTCTTCGGAATCGCCGTCGTACTGCACCGGTTCGGGCAGGTACTCGTAGGCGATCGGATCGATCACGCTGAGCGCGTCGGTGTAACGCTGGTGCGAGACCGGATACGAGCCGACCGCGCCGCCGCCGCTGGCGTTATAGTTGTAGAAGCCGTCGGAAATGGTCGCGGCGACTTCAACCTCGCCGTCCGCGCGCAGAGTGAGCACCGGCGCGGCGCCGTTGTAGCGGAAGTCGAGGTTGCCCAGTTCGCCGGAGTTGAGGTTCCAGTTGGTCAACACCCGGATCGCGCCGCCGTTGATGCTCGGATCGGGATTGCGCAGTTCCACGCCGGGACGCGCGCGGAAGTTGGCGACGCCGGCGAAGCGGTCGCCGAAGGCGAAGCCCGGATTGCGCACGAAGCCCATCAAGGTGCCGGGCTGATGTTGCTCGGCGTCGCCGTCGACGTAACCGTAGAAGGTCTGGTGGGCGCGATTGGCTTGATCGGGCGCGAAGAAGTGGCGGTTGAGGTATTGCTGCAATTGTTCGGGCGTGCTCGGCGGTGCCAGGACCACGCCGTTGACGTCGGTCCAGGTGCCCGGCAGCAATTGACCTTGCGCGTCGTACCAGCCGGCCGGATCGACGATGCCGTCGAAGTGCTTGCCGACGGTGCTGTCGTCGTGGGCGTCGGTGGTGCTCCAGACCGCGTACGCTTCCAGCCCGACTTCGCGCGCGCCGACGATGCCCTGCCCGTCCTCGATCACGACATTTACGTCGCCGCCCTGCAACAGCGGCGCGCGCAGATCGACACGACCGCCCGACAGACCGCCGGCGCTGCCGCCACGCACGTCGATCAAGGCATCGCGGCCGACGCGGATGATGCCGGCGTCTTCGCCGCGCACGTTCTGATAACCGTAGTCGGCGTTGAGGGTGCCGTCGGTGACGCCGCCGGTGCCGATCTTCACTTCGCCGCCGCGCTTGTTGGCGGCGCTGCCGTTGGCCAGCAGGCGGCCGTCAATATCGACGCCGTGGCGGCCCCACAGCTCGATCTTGCCGCCGGACGTGCCCGAGGCATCGAGCGTGCCGGCGATACGCACGTGGCCGTTGTCCGCATCGCGAGTGGTCGCATCCGCGCCGCCGTCGGCGGTCAGGCTGATCTCGCGCGCCTTCAGCGTATGCCCGGCCGACAATTGCAGATCGCCGCTGCGGGTGCGCACCGCGACGCGCTGGTTGATGCCGCCGTCGTTCAAGCGCTGCGACAGGCCGTCCAGGTCGAGCGCGGCGCCGACATCGATATCGATGCGGCCGCCGCGGCCCTTGGGCGCCGACCCCTTGAGCGCGCCGAGCAATTCGGCCTCGCGTTCGGGCGCGACGATGCGCAGTTCGCCGGCATCGCCGCCACCGGCGTCGGCCGATACGTCGAGACTGGCGTTGCTCGCCAATCGGATCGCGCCATGATCGGCCTGCAATTCGATGCGGCCGCCCGGCGAGTACACGGTTTGATCGAAGATCGTCTTCGGCACCGCCGAGGTGTCGATCGCCGCGCCGTCGTCGAGGCGCAGATCGCCGCTGCGCGCATGCAGGCCGACCTTGCCGGAATTGGCCCGGATCAAGGCGTTGCCGCTGATGCTGGCGCCGTCGAGCTGGATCGCGCCGCCCTGCGGACGCGCGCTGCCGGCGTCGCCGGCGCTGCGCGCGAGCGCGATCGCCCCGGTCGTGCGCAGGGTGTTGTCGGCGCCGGCGTCGGCCTGGATCAGCGGTGAGCGCAGGCTCAGCGAAGCCGCGCCGAAATCGAAGTCGCCGCGTTGCTGGACCGCGATCGAACGGTTCGCGTCGACATTGACCGCGCCGAAGCCGAACAGACGCTTGTCGCCGCCGCCGAACACCACCTCGCCACCGCGCAATTCCAGCACGCCGCTGCCGGACGCATCGGCGTTGGCGGTGCTCGCCGCGCCCAGGTCGTTGCTCAGGCTCAGGCGGTCCGCGCGCAAGCTCACCGTGCCGCCGTCGCCGACAAAACGGCCGGCGCTGAGGCTGAGCTGGCGATCGGTATCCACCGAGATATTGCCGAAGAACGCCATGTCGCCGTAGCTGCGCAGGCTCACCCGTTCGGCCGCGGCGAATTGGGCCAGGGTGTTGCGGCCGATCACGAAGCCTTCATAGTCGCCGTCGTCCTGAGTGAAGGCGATGCGGCCGCTGTTGGCCTGGATATCGCGGCCGCCAAGCGAGGCGCTGGCGTCCACCATGGCCTGGCCGGTGCTGTCGAGGGTCAACGACGCGCCGCCGTCGAGCCGCGCGCCTTCGCCGACCCGCAGCAGCCCGCGCGATTGTTCGAACGCGGGCACGTTGCGGCGCTGCACGTCGACCGCGCCGGCATTGGACACGCGCAGCAGCGCGCCGTCGCCGCTGACCGCGGCGGTGTTGCTCGCGGTGTCGGCGACCGCTCCGATCAATAGCGGACGATCGCTCGCGCCGGCCAACTGGCCGCGCGCCTGGATCACGCTGCCGTCTTCGATCCGCAGGCCTTGCGTGCCGTCGCTGGCGCGCGCGACCAACACGATCTCGGCGCCTTGCAGCGGCGCGGACGCATCGTTGGACACGATCAGGTCGCGGGTGCGCGCGTCGATGCGGGTGCCCTCGCCGGTCTGGCTGCGCACGCCGCCGATCAACAGGCTGCCGGCGCCGAGCTTGCTGAGCTGCTTGGCGTCGAGCTGCACATAGCCGTCGCGCGCGGCCTGCGCATCGCCGCGAATCTGGATCGCGTCGGCGACGATATCGACCTGCGCCGCAGCGCCACCGGCCGCGGCGGCCACGTCGAGGCGCGCGCCGAGCTCCAGCGCGCGCTGCGCGCTGAGCACCAGTTGGCCGCCGTCGCGCGGCAGGTTCGGCGCGATCAGCCCGGCCTTGGCCGCGCGTGCGGCGAAGAACGTGTTCGCGCTGCTGAGCTGGTACTGCGAATAGCGGCCCCAGACCTCGCGCGACTGCACTTCGAAGCGGTTGCTGCGCGCATCGCGCGCGCCGCTGAGCGAATCGACGTAGTAACCGGCGACCACCTGGGTGCCGTCGGGCGCGGTCAGGTTGCGGCTGCTCAGGCTGTCCTGGCCGCCGCTGCGCTGCACCACCCGGAACGCGCCGGGCAAGGTCGCGTAACGGCCCGGCAGCAAGGTGTAGACGCCGTCGGCGAGACCCTGCACGCCGCTGAGATAGACCGACTTGCCGACTTCGCTGCCGACCTGGCCCTGGCTCAGCAACGGATCGCTCGCCGCCAGCGGCGACTGCACGCCGGGCACGACCGCGTACACGCCGCGCTGGTCGGGATACAGATACGCCGCGCTGCCGCTGCCGCCGTCGGCATAACTGGTGCCGACCGCCGACAACACGTCGCGGCTGCCGCCGGTGCCGGCGATCCATTCGAACGCCTGCAGATCGCCGCCGCCGGACAGATCGACGCGCGCGCCATCGTCCAGCGCCAGATCGGCGCCGTCGATGCGCACCTGCCGCGCCGACGGCGCGTTGAGGTTGACTTCGATATCGCTGACGTTCCATTGCAGGCCATCGACGGTCTTGCCGTAGGGCAGCACGCGGCCGTCGAGCGATACCGAGGTCAGACTGCCGGCGCTGAGTTTCACGCTCTGGGTCGGCGTGAGCGCAAGACCGCCAAACAAAGCCAGCGTGTCCGGATCGGTGGCCGCGCCCGCGCCGAGCACGATGCGTCCGCCCGGTGCGCGCAGCACGCCGGCCTGTTCGATATGGCTGGCGTCGAACAACAGCCGTCCGCCGGCCGACAACGGCAGCGCCGCGGCATTGCCGTTGGCTTCGATGCGGATCGTGGTTTCCTCGCGCGGTGCGTTGGCGCCGGCGCCGTTGCGCGCGCCGAGCGCGCGCACGATGAAGGTTTCGCCGCTGGCCGGATACACCTGCGCGGCGGACAAGGTCAGATCGCCCGAGGTCAGCAGTTCGCCGGGCACCTGGCGGGTTTCGCCTGCTACCGCGACGCTCTGGTACTCGGTCGGCGTGTGCAGGCGCAGATCGCCGCGACTGGCGAAGCGCGCGTCGCCGAAATTCTGCAAGGTCACCCGGCCGCCGATATCGATGAAACCGGCGTCGACCGACAGACGCGCGTCGCCCGGACGACCCGGTGCGGTCAAGGCGCGACCGCGCTCGCTGCCGGGCAACAGGCCCTGCAGCGACACGTACGCCGCCGACAGCTTCGCTTCCCCGCTGACCCCACCGGCGACGAACGCGCGCGCGTTCATCATCAAGGCGCGCGACGGCGACAGGTTTACCGCGCCGTCGAACACCACCGAGGTCACCAACGGGCCTCGCGGCAATCCGTCCTCGCCGACGCCGACCAGCAACGTGTCGACGCCGGAACCGTCGAGACGATCGGCGGCGAAATGCATCTTGCCCGACGGCGCGGCCGCGCCCGGTTCGATCGCTTCACCCGGCCGAGCGCCCGCATCCAGGCGACTGCCGTCCTGATGGAACACGATCGCGGTGGTCGCGAGCGGCGCGCGTGAGCCGCTGTTGTCGAGCGGTCGCGTGCTCTGCGCCGCCAACAACTGCACGCTGCCGCCGCGCGCCTGCGCATCGCCGCCGGCGGCATGGATATCGCCATCGAAATACAGACCGGCCGCGGACGACAGCACCAACTCGCCGCCGTCGCTCCACACCGTGCGCGGCGCCAGTGGCGCATCGCCCAAACCTTGGCTATCCGCCGGCAGATCGAACACTGCGCGCGCGCCGGACAGATCCAGTCGCGCGCCCTGCTCGACCACCACGTAACCGCTGTCGCTGCTCAGGCTGATGCGGCCGCCGTCGAGCAGCTTGCCGTCGCGCGGCACCGCGCCGCCTTGCGGCAGCGGGGTCTTGAACGGATCGAGCAAGGCCACGCCCGACACGTCCAGCACTGCGTTCTGACCGACCCACACCGACTTGGAGCCGCGCCAGTAATCGATCGGCGCCGGGCTGTGCGACGGCGACAGACCTTGCACCGAGGTGTCGCCCGACAGCGCGATGCTGCCGCCGTGCGCGGTCACACCGCCGAGCACGGTGAGCTGGCCGCGCGAACCCAGGCGCGCGTCGCCGCCGGCGTCGAGCTGCAGTTGCGCGCCGTCGTCGAGCAGCAAGGTATCGCGCAACTGGTCCAGTTGCGGATGATTGGGCAAGGTGCGGCCGGTCGCGGCGCCGGCTTCGAGGGCGAAGTCGGCGGCGGGACGATGGTAGGTGTCGATCAGGCCGAAGGCGCCGTTGGCGCCGCGGCCGTCGAGGTTCAAACCTGCATACAGATCCGCGCCGGTCGGCAACAGACGCAGCGCTTCGCGGTCAGGCACGAAATTGCGTTGCGAGACCCGCACCGTGGTGTCCGCGGCGATGGTCGCGTCGTGCTGGGCGATCAGGTCGTAGCTGCCGAAATCGCCTTGTTCGAAGAAGCCCGCGTCGAGTTTCAGAGTGCGCGCATCGTCGGCGGCAGTGCCACCGATAGTGCCACCGATCTGGATATCGCGCGCCTGCAGACTCAAGCGGCCGCCGCCGGCCAGACCGCCCGCATGCACGGTCGCATCCTGGAAGCGCAACTGCCCCGCTTCGCCGTCGGCGGCATAGAACGACGCCGGCAGATTGCCGTTGAGCGAATTTTCATCGCCCGCGGCCGGCTGGTAGGTCAGCAGCGCGATGTCGCCGCCGCGGCCGAGCGGCACGCCGTCCTTCTGCGCCAAGCTGCCGTTGGGCAGAATGCGGCCGCCGCCGGACACGTCGAGCACCGCGCCGCGTTCGAGCACGATCGCGCCGCTGGCGTCGCGCAATTCGCCGCCGCTGTTCTGCAGGCGCGAGGTCGTGCTCAGCCGGATGCTGCCGCCGTCGATATGGGCGCCACCGCTGCGTTGCTCAGCGATGCGATCACCGTCGTTGACCCATTGCCCGCGCGTGGACAGGCGCGCGCCCGAACCCACGGTGATGCCGCGGCGTTCGCCGGGCTTGAGTTCGTTGTCGAACTCGGCCGCGGCCGACAGCACGATATCGCCCGACTCGGCCTGCAGACTGCCGTCCACGTTGATGCGCGAACCGCTCAGTGCGATGCGGCCGCCGGCCTGCACCTGCAACTGCGCGTCGGCGGCGACTTCGATGTGGGCGCGCGGATCGTTGAGCTCGACCGTGCCGAAGCCGGCCGCATTGAGCAACTGCGTCGACAGATTGGTAACGCGCGATCCGTCTGCTGCGAATTGCTGCGGCAACGCGGTGTTCATACCGAACCCGGCCGGTGCGTCGTCGCTGCGCGCCGATTGCAGGCGCCAGTCGGTGAACGGGCCGTTGTCGACCGACAGCTTGAACACGCCGCCGCGCGCGAGTTCGCCGCGCTCGATCTGATGGCGGCCGGATTCGGCACCGGCATGGATATCGCCGGCCAGCAGCAGCCCGCTCTCGACCCCGTTGTCCCCGCCGCTCGCGTCCTGCTTCAAGCGGATGCTCAAGGTGCCAGCATCGCCGCCTTCCAGATAATCCGATTCGTAGCGGCGTTCGCGCCCGCCCAGCGGCGAGCCGAACACTTCCTGCACGTCCCAACGCTGATGGTCGAGGGTGTAGGCATCGGCGAACCCGAGATAGTTCTGGCTCGGATCGGCATCGGCGAGGCTGTAGCGGCGGCCATCGGCGCCGAGCAGGCGGCGCGATTCGACCATTCCGCCGAGGTAATGCACGTAGCCGGCGCCGAGTTCCATGGTCGAGCCCGAGCGCGCGATGAACTCCCGGCCGATGACATTGATCGAACCGCCATCGACCAGCATCTGGTCGATCTTGCGCGGCACCTGATCGGCGTAACCGGCGGCGTTGAGCAAGGGGCTGCCGACCCAGGCGCGGCCGTCGTCGGTGACGCCGTGTTCGCGGATATCGAGCTGCACTTTCTGCCGGAACAAACCGCCGCCGCGCAGCAGCGGCGAATCGGCGAGTTCGTTTTCGCCGATGCGTTCGATGGTGACGTAGTGGTCCGACATCGGCCGCTGCACATCGGTCAGGCCGGCGACGTTGAGGGTCGCGCCATGTTCGAGCAATATCCGCGCCGGCGGCGGCTTGACTCCGGCCTGGCGCAGCGCGTCCATGCCGACCAGATCGAGCTTGGCGCCGGGCATCAGCACCAGCGAATTTTCCTGGAAGCGGATCTGCGCGCCGGCCAGGGTCGCGCTCGGAGGCTGGAACGCCTTGTCGGCGCTCGGCGCGGAGGTGGTGGTTTCGCCGTCGCGCTCGGGCAGGATCACGGTCGCCGAATCGCGGCCGAAACTCAGCGAACCGCCGATGCGGTCGGCGAGCTCGGCGGCGGTATTCGCGTCGCTGGCGCGGGTGTGGTTGGCGGCGACGATCGAAATCTTGCCGGGCCGGCTGACCCCGGTGGTGGTGCCGACATAACCGTCCTGACGGATGTCGTGACCGGTCAGGGTCACCTCGCCGCGCTTGCTCGCGATGATGCCGGTGTTGTCGAAGCGGCCGTAACCCAGCGCGGCCGGATCGGTACCGGCGACCGTGCCGATATCGCCGTAACGCAGGCGCAGGTCGTTGCCGCCGCTGGGCTGGCCGGCGCGCGCGCCGATCACGGCGGCCATCTGCACCTGCCCGTCCTCGCCCTGCACGCTGCCGGCGTTACTGATGTTCGGCGCGGCGATCAGCGCGTAGCCGCCGGCCGCGGTCTTGATCTGCGCGCCGGCTTCGATCTTGATGTCGCCGGGCTGGCTCGGCAATGCGCCGCTGCCGTTGTAGTCGACCCGTTCGGAGGTCAGCACGAACGCGTCCTGCGTATCTTGCCGGGCGCGCTGAATGCCTTCGTTGATGAAGATGCGGTTGCTCTTGGCGACGTCGTTGTCGAACAGGTTCAGCGACGACGCCACCAGCGAACGCGTATTGACCTGGCTGCCGCCGCCGAACACCACGCCGTTGCGGTTGAGCAGGTACACGCTGCCTTCTGCCTTGATCCGGCCGAGGATCTGGCTGGGCCGGCCGCTGGGATCGTCGATGCGGTTGAGCGCGATCCAGTCGTTGCCTCCGCTCTGGTTGCCGCCGCGCTGATCGAAATGGACCGTGGTCTGCTTGCCGACGTTAAAGCTTTCCCAGCTCAGGATGGCTTTCTTCTGGGTCTGTTCGATGGTGACCGTGGTGTCGGCGCCGTCGACGCGCTGGGTCGGTGCCTTGGCGCCGAGCCACAGCTTGGACTCGCCCAGGCGCGGATCGTTGGCGAGGATCGCGCCGGGCTCGATGCGCACGCCCGCGGCGATCTTCAGGCCGCCTTCGCCGAGGCCGTTGGGTACGTTGTTGCCGATCTGCGACGCCGCGGCCGCGGCGCGCGCGGCGACCTGGGCCGCATCGAGCGCGCTGCGCACCTGCGCCGCGCGGCCGAACGCGGCCAGCGACTTCTGCGCCGCCTGCTGCGCGCGCACCGACTGCAGCCCCTGCTGCTGCGCCGCGCGCGCCGCCTGCGCGGACGGGTCCAGCCCGCGCCGCGCGAACGGATTGGGATCGGCCTGCGCCGTGCCGCCGATCAACGCCATCGAGATCGCCGCGCTCAGCGCGAGTATGCGCAGCGGACTGGTACGGAAACCACGAACGGGCTTGCGGGTCATGACGGCTTCCTTTGCATACGGCGTGACGGCGCGGCGGGGGTTTCGCGGCGGTGGGGATTGGGTGGTGGGGTTTTCGAGTGGTTGGGCGAAAGCGGTTGCGGTTGTAGTTGCGGTTTCGACTGCACTTGCGGTCGTGATTCAGATAGCGACGCGAGCAGCTTTTGCCCCCTTTGCAAAAGGGGGCGGCGACCGCGCAGCGGACGCGGGGGATTCGCTTTTGCTTTTGCTTTTGTTGTTGCGGTTGCCGTACGCATTAGCTCAAAGCAAAAGCAAATCCCCCCCAGCCCCCCTTTTGCAAAGGGGGGGAAAGCAGGACGCTGACGATTGGCATGGGGCGCGGGCTCGGCCATGACGATCACCGCACCGGTTTCAATGCAGGCGGCGCGAACTGCCGCGCCGGACGCTGCGGCACGACCGACCGGCCGTACTGATCGCCCAAGCGCTGCCGGGTCGCGGCCGGTGTCGCCAGGCCCAGGCCGATCGGTGCGATGCGATCGCCGGTCGGTTCGTCGGCGATCACCGGCGCGACTTTGTCGACCTCGGCCTTGAGTGCTTGATTGAGGCACGACCAGCGCCCCGCTTCGTCGTTGCCGATGCGCACCTGCACGCACGGCGCGCTGACCGGCTTGGATGCCGGCAACAGGCGCTGCTGCGCGCCGGCCGACCCAGCGGTAAGCAACAGGGCTGCAACGAGGGCGCGCCAATGGCTCATCCGCCGCCCGACTTGCCTGTATCGCTGATCCTGTCGCCAGCCATTGCGCCGCCGTCCACCGTGGAACCGGCGTTCAGACCACTGGAAGCATCGGCGTCCGTGTAAGTGGCGGCATTGGCCGCGCGCGCACCCGCATCGCCCGTACACTGCGCCAGTTCATCGCGCTGACGATCGAGCTTGTCCTCGAGCGCGCGCACTTGGTTTTCTTTCTCGACGCGATTGAACCCGAGCGGTCCGAAACCGCGAGCCCGCACGAACGCGATGAAAGCCGGATCGCGATACAGCCCGGCCAGTTCGCGCCCGGTCGCGTACAGCGCCTGGGTGCCGGTCGCGCAACGCGCCGACTGCGCCTGCGCGGCGTCGAGTTGTTTGGCCAGCGCAATACGCTCGGCTTCCTTCTGCTGCGCCAGCTGCGCGGCCTGCTGCTGCGCCGCCTGCCATTTGCTGGCGCTCGCGCGTGCTTCCTCGGATGCGGCCGCGTTCTGTTCGACCTGCCGCTGCAACGCCGCCAGCCGCGCGCCGTCGTCGCGCGCCGCGGGTTTCGCCGCCTGCGCCTTGAGCGCATCGCGTTCGCGCTCGGCCGAGGCGGTTGCAGCCTGCTGCGCGGCCAAGGCCGCTTCGGCAGTGCGCAAGCGCGCGCCAGTGTCGCGCAGCGCATCGCGCAGGCGGGTCTCGTTGGCGGTCTGCGCCTGTGCGCCGGGCGCGAGGAAACACAGCGCCAACGCCAATGACAGGCCGTGCGCGATCGAACGGCGCACGATCCGGCTCGCGTCGTTGACGCGCACCCCGCCCGCAGGCGTACAGGTCACAGCCGCGCCGTTCACCACCGACACCGCATCGCGCCCCACCGGGCCCGACCCACACAGACGCTCAGGACGCAGACTCATCTTCATCGCTCCCGTGCTCAGAATTCAGTGCTGAGATCGAGTTGGACCACGTCCACCGAATACGGCGCACCGGTCACCTCGTTCGCGCTGAGCCAGCGCAGCCCCAGCCAGGTGTTGCGCGCCAGGCCCAAGGAACCGCCGACAATGAAACCGCGCGCGTTGGTGCCGCCCAGGTGGAAGTCCGAATCGGTGAAAGCATCGGGCACCGCGTCGGATTCCAGCCGCTTGTAGCCGATGCTCGCGTTCCAGTCCCAGGCCTTTTCGATCTTCGGCTGGCCGACCAGCAGGTTGACGTAGTAACCGCTGTCGCCGCCGTCGTGCTGCAACGGTTCGATGTTGGGCTTGAAGTTGTTGAGCGGACCCAGCGCTTGGATGCGCTTGGCGTCGTACTTGAGGTTCTTGACCACGTCGGCCTCGATCACGATCTTGACCGGATCGAAGCTGGCGATTTCCAGCGCCGCGTGCAGGTTGGCGACGCCGAATTCGCTGGCATAACCGAAATACTGCAACTGCGGGCCGTCGGGCGCGCCAGAAGCCGGCACGATGTCGCGGATCGCGAACATGGTGTTGCCGAACTGCTGGAACTGCGGCCGCGACAGATCGGTGTCGCACACGTCCTTGGAGGTCGGCGCGACGCACGGCGACGACAACTCGCCGTTGATGTGGTCGAACAGGAAATAGCCCAGGCCGAACTTCAGCTTCACCTCGTCGCTGAATTTCCAGTCCGCGCCGGCCTGCACGCCGTACAGCCATTTGTCGCGGCTGCTGGCCTTGTCGGCGCGCTGGGTCGAACCGAAATCGAAGTCGGTATTGAAGATCGGGAACGCGCCGACGTTGAGGTAAGGATGGAAATCCGGGCCCAGGTCGAACTCGGTCTTGACCGCCACGCCGTCGAAGCTCAGGTCGTTGTCGAACAACAGTTCGCTGGTCCAGAACGGATTGGGCGCGCGGCCGATGTCGGCGCTCAGCCAATCGGTCGGCTTGAGCCGCAGGTAAGCGCGATCGAGCCACAGCGAGTACTTGGACAGATTGCCGCCGGCGCCGAGGGTCTGGTTGGTCGACACCGGGCTGCGATCGCTGCCGGTGGCCATGCGCAGGTCGGCCTCGACCCAGTCGGCGATCTGCGCATGCACGCCCAGCCGCGCGCGAATGCGCATGCGGCCGCGGTTCTTGGTGGTGTTGACGGTCGGCAGCGGGTTCGACAGCGGATCGTTGACGTCGTAGCCGCTGCCGGCATTGAGCACGCCGAAATTCGGGAAGTCGTTGTAGTTCTCGCCGTCGTTGAGCACGTCCTCGGCGCGCGCGCGCAGGTCGCCGTAGACGCTGATGCGCTGGGTCCATTCGGGCAAGGCGTTCGGCGCGGCCCAGCCTTCGCTCTTGGCCTGCTGGGTGACTTCGGCGCGCAGCTCATCCTTGATCTGCTGGCGAACCACTTCGGGGATATACGGCACGACCACCGCGCCGGGCGCGGTCTGGTACGCGGGCTGCGCGGCCACCGCGGTCGCCGGCCTGGACGCGGCGCTGGCGCTCGCCTCGGCGATCAGATCGTCGGCCTGCTCGCGCGTCATCACGCCCTTGGCGACCAGCAGATCGATGAGCTTGAGAGTGACTTCGGGGCTGATCCTGGACGCGTCGACCGGCGGCGCGGCCACGGCGGGCGTCATGCACAGCGCGGCCAGCGCCAGCGTCAATGCGCGGAGCTTGAGGCGGCGATGCGGATTGGACAATGCGGTCATGGTGGTTCCCGGTGAGACGAAAATTCAGGCGGAAATGCGAACGAAACATTCGGGCGCGCTGGCAGCGCTAGCCCGGCGAAATGGCACCGATGCGCAGGTTGATCGGTTGCGGCATCTGGTCCGGCGGCGGCTGCGGCAGCGCGCGCCCTTGCAGGGCGGCGACGATGGCGCGGTCGAGTTCGGGCTTGCCGGTGGAGGTGATCACCTGCGATCGCTGGATCGTGCCGTCGGCGTTGAGCCACATCGCGACCGTCGCCGAATAGCGGCCCTTGCGGGTTTTCTCGTCGCGTTGCAGGTACTGCTGCACGTTGCGCTGAACCATCGCGGCATAACCGGCGTACGGATTGCCGCCACCGCCCTTGCCGCCGATGCGGGTGCCGCCACCGCCGCTGCCCGGGGTCAGGCCGAATTCGTTCGAGCCCGGTCCGGCCTCGGCGGTGAGCGGATCGCCCGGCGGATCGGCCGAATCGTCCTTGGGCGGATCGATCGATTCGAACGGCGTGTTCTCGACCAGTTTTTCCTCCTCCGGCACCTTGTCGGGTTGCGGCGGCGGCGGCGGCGGTGGAGGCGGCGGCAGGATCACCTGGGTGATTCGCGGTGGCATGCGCTTCTGGGTCGGGCCGGCGTCCTGCATCAGCGACCACACCAGCCACGCGAGCACCGCGAACACGCCCAGCGCGCCGAGCACGGCGAGCGCGCGCGACCAGCGCGAAGGTTGTCCGTAGGAACGACTCACGATCCCCGCCCGCTCAGCCGGCGGCCTGGCGCTGCGACGCCAGACCGATCGAGGAAATGCCGAGCTTGCTGCACAGGTCCAGCACCGCCATGACCTTGTCGTACTGCACCGCGCGATCGCCGCGCAGGATCACCGGCAGTTCGGCGTCGTTGGCCAGCGCGTTGCGCAGTTGCTGTTCGAGTTCGCTCATGCTGACCGGCACCGCATCGATGCTGAGCTGGCCGGCGTTGTCGATCGCGATCACCTTGGTCTTGGGCACCGACAGCGGCTGGCTCGCACTGGCCTTGGGCAGGTCGACCTTGATGCCCTGCACCGCCGCGGTGGTCATGATGATGAAGATCACCAGCAGCACGTAGGCCAGATCCAGCATCGGGGTGATGTTGATGTCGTCGTAGGGTTTCTTGCCCTGCACCTTCACGGCAGCGTCTCCGTCGACACGCTGCGGGTCAGCTGCGACGGCAGCGGCGCGTCGCCGGCATAGTCCTCGGCGATGCGCTTTTCCAGTTCGTCGACGAACACCTGCATGTCCGCGCCGATCGCTTCGGTGCGGCTGAGCAAGTAGTTGTAACCAAACAATGCCGGGATCGCGACCGCCAGGCCGGCAACGGTCGCCAGCAGCGCCGCGGCGATGCCCGGCGCGATCGCGTTGATGTTGACGTCGCCGGCCGCGGCGACCGCGGCGAAGGTGATCATCACGCCGACCACGGTGCCGAGCAGGCCGAGGAAGGGGCCGCCGGAAATCGCGATGGTCAGCAGCACCATCATCTTGTTAAGGCGCTGGCCTTCGCGCACCGCGGCGGCATCGAGCGCGGAACGGATCGCGGCGATCGACTGGGTGCGCACCACCGAACGTCCGCCGCCGGCGGCGACGCGGTTGCGCAGTTCGTCCAGGCCGACTTCGAGCAAGCGCGCGAGATTGGATTTCTCGCCGTTGAGCGGGCCGTTGTCCTGCGCGCCCTTGACCCAGGCGGTGTCGTGCAGCGGGTACTCGCCGGCGTACTTGCGGAACGCCTGCAGGAAACGCTCGTTGGCCTTGGCGGTGGTGTTGACGAACACGCCCTTGCCGATCATCACCCACCACGAGATCACCGCCATGAAGCCGAGGATCACGATCACGATCCAGGCATCGATGGTCAGCGCACTGAACAAGATGCCGAAGTAGTTGTGGCCGCCGTCGCCGGAGCGTTGTTCGACCGGCTGGAAGGTCAGCAGGCGCGCATCCAGGCCCTGGCTGTGCGCGGCGGCCTGGATCAGGCCGACCGGACGGGCGATTTTCGACACCTGCACTTCGTCGATCAGGCCGATGAAATTCGCGCGCACGGCGGCGCCGTCGGCTGCGGCTTTCTCGCCGCCGATGGTCAGGCCCGCGTTCGCCGCCGGCAAGGCCGCGGCGACTTCGCCGACCGGTGCGCCGTTGAGGTACACCGTTACTTTGTTGTCGCCGGCTCGTACCGCCACGTGCGCCCAACTGTCGGTGGTCAACGGCGCGCCGGCGGAGGTGCGCAGTGGTCCGTTGGCGCTGGCGATTTCGGCGTAGAGGACGCCGGACTCCAAGCCTAATGTCAGCGCGCCCGGAAGCGACACGATCACTCCCGTGGCGCTGGCTCCGGTTGGTTTTACCCAAGCCGACACAGTCAACGCCTGCGCGGCGGTGATGTTCAACGACGACGAGGCCGGCACGTTCAACGGCGTCAGACCGTTCATTTGCAGGCCCGAACCGATCAAGGCCGCCTGAGCAAGAGTCAACGGCGGCTGCGCGTTGTTGGCGTAGGCGGTCTGGTCGTTGCCGGCGGTGCCCTGGTCGGCGAAGTGATAGACCGCGACGCTGTCGGCGTCGTAACTGCCCTTGGCGTCGGCGCCCGGGGTCGCTTCGGGGTTGCCGAAGTAGACGAAGATCGACGCCGCCGCGTTCGCCTGCAGATCCGGAAGATCGACCCAGGCCAGCGCGACCTGGTCGACCAGGCCGTCGTATTTCTCGAAGTGGTATTTCAGCGGCGTGCGGTCGTCGGCAGCGATGAAACGCACGTCGCTGCCGTCTTCCTTGGCGTCGGCGAAATTGAAGTTGCCCGAATGCAGGCGCACCAGCACCTGGGTGCGGCCGCCGGGCTCGCTCACGCCGGCGCCGGCCGAGGTGGTGTTGAGATCGACCTTGGCCCGGTAGTTCCACTTACCGTCCCACCACGAGGCCGCCATCGCCGGCAGCGAGAGCAACAACAACACAGTGGCCAGCATCACGCGCAATCGGTTCACGACACATCCCCATTAGGTGTAGTTCGGCCCCGCATGCGCGCCGGGCCGGCAAAACGACAGGTCGCGACGCCCGCGAAGGCGGCGCACCGGTGTTGCATGGTCAGAACTCGCCCCACAGGCGCACGCCGACTTCGACCCCGTCGGGTTTGCGGTCGCGGCCGTTGGGGCTGGACAGCGGCTTGGCGACATCGACCGAGCCGTTGAAATGACCGAAGGCTTTCAGCGATGCGCCGATGCCGGCGCTGACCAGGGTCTCGCTGCGCAGCTGATCGGGCAGCGGATCGTTGATTCGCGCATAACCGGCATCGACGAACGCGCGCAGGCGCAGTTCCTGGAACGCATCGCCGAGCGAATCGGAGAACGACGGCGTGCGCGCTTCCAGCGTCGCCGCCGCGCCCAGGTCGCCGAGCGATTCGGATTCGTAATAGCCGCGCACGCTGTCGAGGCCGCCGATGCTGAATTGCTCGTTGCTGATCAAGGGCTCGCCGGCGAACTGGCTTTGCAGGCGCAGCATCAGCTGCGCGTCGTTGCTGTATTTCCAAGTGTGCGAGCCCGAGGCGCGCAGATAGAAGAAATTCGGCTGCGCCTGATAACGCTTGGCGTCGAATGCGGCGCGGCCGTCGCCGACCCCGCGCAGGTTGAACACCGCCGACAGGGCGAGGTCGCTGACCGAGCGTTCCTTCACCCAGTCGGCGTTGTAGTTGACGCTGATCGGCAGGTATTCGATCGGCACCGAACCGCGGTCCGCGCCCTGCACCAGGTTCTCGTTGAAGTCCTTGTAGTCCAGGCCCAGGCTCAGCGAGTGGAAGAAGCCTTCGCGCGCGGCGAACGAACGCATCAGCCGCACGCCGGCCAGGGTGCCGTTGCCGATCACGTTGAGATCGCCGACCACGGCGATGTCGCTCTTGCTGCGCACCGCGTAACCGAGCAAGGAATAAGGCGACGCGCCGAACCGCGCCAGGTACGAGATCGAGAACACTTCGGCGTCTTCGCGCCGCTGCGGCGCGAGCTGCGCCGACAGGCTGACGCTGTGGCCGCGCTGCCACAGATTGTCGTAGCGCACGCTCGCCGCCAGACGCTGCTCGGTGGTGTTGGCGCTGTTGCGGTTGTTGAGTTCCAGCGAGCCGTGCAGCGGCAGGCTGTCTTCGACATTGAGGTCGACGTCGACCGTGTTGGGCGTGGCGCCGGCCTTGATTTCCGGGGTGACGCGGCGATCGGGCCATTGATTCAAGGCGACGATATCGCGCTGCACGTCCTTGAAGTTCGGCACCTGGCCCTGCGCCAGCGACGGCGCGGCGCGCTCGATGTCGTCGGGCGAAAAATACTCCGCGCCGTTGACTCGCAGCCGACCGACCTTCTGTTCGTTGACCTGCAACGTGACCAGACCGGTCGAGGCGTCCTGCTCCGGAATCACGACGCTGACGGTCGGAAAGCCCTTGTGGTCGTACAGCGCCTGCAAGGCGGCGCGCGCGGCTTCGACGTCCTGTTCGCTGCGCTGCGGGCCCAGATGCGGGTACACCGCCTTTTCTATATCGAGATTGCTCAGCTGGCTGTTGCCGAGCACTTGATAGGCCATCACGTCGAAGCGAGCGATCGGCGCGGCGGCTTGCGCCGTCGTCGAAGTTTCCTGCGCGTGTAAGCGCGCCGGTCCGAGCAAGCTCAGTCCGACGGCTGCGATGAGGCGTAGAGACATCGAGCCGAAACCATCCCTGTTGCGCCGTCCCGAGTACCGGTCGGCAGACCGCGCAAAGGTAGGTTCGCTATGTGACGGTGTTGGAACTGCTACATGACAAGGCACATAAACTTGGTCATGTGCTTGTCAATCTCGATCAGCGAATGTCACAAGTTGATGCGATGACGTATCAATTACGCACTGGATCACTTGTCATCTCATCATGAGATGAGCGGTATCACACAGGTGAGAAATGTTGCGAGTTGTAGTTGCGGGTTCGATGCAAGTTTCCGCGGCTCGGTTCGAAGCGTGTCGATGCATTCGCGCGCCTGCGGTTTTTATGGCGTTTCGTGCGCGGGGCGCGTGCGCATGCGCGGCTGGCTGAAACCGATGATGTTGCGCTTACGCAACATCATCAACTGATGCGATCCGAGAAATTCGTCGGTAACGACCCATCGCGGCGGTGCGCGGTGTTCGAGTTCGCGGACAACGATCCGCAACGCGACTGTGCACGGCGGTTGCATCGATCGACTGCGATTGTGTCGGCGCGCAACTTGCAACAGCGTTGATGCGCACAGCGAATTCGGCATTACCGATTTGTGGCAGTGGCATGTGCGCGTGGCTGTCGTTTGCGCAGGGTTCGGGCGGCCGCGGCGCTGACGTCGTTTGGGGCGAAAAGCGAATCCCCCTGCCCCCAAGGAGGCGAACTGCAACGGCAGAGACTGCAACTGTTCGATCGACTGCAACTGTTCAATCGGACGACTCAATCGGACGACTCGCTCGCACGACTCGCCGACGCGGGCGAGTTGCCTGCCATATCGGGACTGACCACGCGACCCAAGCGGGCCGTTGCCCCCCTTTATGAAAGGGGGCGGCATCCGCGCAGCGGATGCGGGGGATTTGCTTTTGATCTTGATCTTGATCTTGCGGCTGACGCCGGGAGCAAAAGCGAAGGGGCTGTCCTAGATAAGGGTTATCGCCCCGTCCAGTCCCGTAGCGTAGCAAGCTGCTCGCGCGGGGTGCCGTAGTTGAAGCGGAACTCACATTCCTTCAAA
>NZ_JBDGLR010000018.1:0-26632 GCF_057655755.1 Lysobacter sp. Soil_N_51
ACGCAGGCATGCGCCACACGGGACATCCTGTCCCGGTGGCGCACGGCGCACATCCATGTGCGCCGCCCTACGGGTGTCCCTTTGTTCTCGCGAGTTATCCGCGCCGCAGCGCTGGATGAACTGCGCGACTTCAGACTCGATCAAAAGCGGCATGGCCTCCCTGTAGGAGCGGCGCAAGCCGCGACCGCGCCACCGCGATTACGACGCAAGGCGCTCACGTCCAATTTTCATAGGAGGCGCCGATTTCCGCTCCCCGAAGATTGCTTACTCCCGAATTCCAAATTCCGACCCCCAATACCTCGATCCCGGCCCATCACACCTTGCCAACACCCCAACCTCTAGACCATGGTCGTAACGCATCCCGCCACAGGCTGGTCTAGCCTGCCGACGGTAGCCCACCGGTTCCACGAGGCAGCCGCATGCGTGACGAGTCCTACCAAGCCTTCCACCGCCGTTCGATCGAGCAGCCCGAAGCGTTCTGGGCCGAGCAGGCGCGGGCGATCCATTGGCACAAGCCGCCGCAGACCATTCTCGATTACTCCCGGCCGCCGTTCCGCAAGTGGTTCGCCGGCGGCGAAACCAACCTGTGCTACAACGCGATCGACCGCCACCTGGACGAACGCGGCGATCAGCTCGCGCTGGTGGCGATTTCCAGCGAGACCGCGCAGACCGTCGAGCTGAGCTATCGCGAACTGCATCGCGAGGTGAACACCTTCGCCGCCGTGCTCAAGTCGCTGGACGTGGGCCGCGGCGATCGGGTGGTGATCTACATGCCGAACATGGCCGAGGCGGTGTTCGCGATGCTCGCCTGCGCGCGCATCGGCGCGGTGCATTCAGTGGTGTTCGGCGGGTTCGCCGCGCATAACCTGGCGCTGCGCATCGACGACGCCACGCCCAAGCTGTTGATCTGCGCCGATGCCGGCATGCGCGGCGGCAAGGTCATCGCCTACAAGCCGCTGGTCGATGCGGCCTGCGAGGAAGCGCAATCGCCGCCGCCGCATGTGTTGGTCGTCAGCCGCGGGCTGGACCCCGCACTCAACATCGTTGCCGATCGCGATCTCGATTACACGACGCTGCGCGCACAGCACGATGGCGAGCAGGTCGCGGTGGAATGGCTCGAATCCAACGAGCCCAGCTACCTGCTGTACACCTCCGGCACCACCGGCAAACCCAAGGGCGTGCAGCGCGACGTCGGCGGCTACGCGGTCGCGCTGGCGCTGTCGATGTGGTCGATCTACGACATCCGCGCGGGGCAGGTGATGTTCTCGACCTCCGATGTGGGTTGGGCGGTCGGTCATTCCTACAACGTCTACGGGCCGCTGATCGCCGGCGCGACCTCGGTGCTGTACGAAGGCCTGCCGACGAATCCCGACCCCGGCATCTGGTGGCGCATCTGCGAGCAATACGGCGTGCGCACGATGTTTTCCTCGCCGACCGGCATCCGCGTGCTGAAGAAGCAGGACACCGCGTGGTTGAAGAAACACGATCTGTCGCAGTTGCATTGGCTGTTCCTGGCCGGTGAGCCGCTCGACGAACCGACCGCGCACTGGATCACCGATGGCATCGGCAAGACCATCATCGACAATTACTGGCAGACCGAAACCGGCTGGCCGGTGCTGTCGTTGATGCCGGGCCTGGACCTGCAACCGGTGAAATTCGGCTCGCCCGGCCTGCCCACGCCGGGCTATCACCTGCGGGTGATCGACGAAGCCACCGGCCTGGACGCCGGCCCGAACGAGAAGGGCGTGCTGGTGATCGTGCCGCCGCTGCCGCCGGGCTGCATGACCACGGTGTGGAACGACGATGCGCGCTTTCTGTCGAGCTACTTCAGCCATTTCAAGGAACTGCTGTACAGCTCGCTGGACTGGGCGATCCGCGACGACGACGGCTACACCTTCATCCTCGGCCGCACCGACGACGTGATCAACGTCGCCGGCCATCGCCTGGGCACGCGCGAGATCGAGGAATCGGTCGCCAGCTACAGCGGCGTGGCCGAAGCGGCGGTGATCGGCGTGCACGACGAACTCAAGGGCCAGGTGCCGGTGGTGTTCGCCACGCTCAAGCCCAGCGGCGAGCAGAACCCGGCGCTGGCCGCCGCGGCGATGCAGCAATGCGTGGTGCAGCAACTCGGCGCGCTGGCGCGGCCGGCGCGGGTGTATGTGGTCAACGCGTTGCCCAAGACCCGCTCGGGCAAGTTGCTACGTCGCTCGATCCAGGCCCTGGCCGAAGACCGCGACCCGGGCGATCTGTCCACGCTTGACGATCCGGCCGCGCTGGACGAAGTCCGCCGCGCGCTCGATCGCGGCGCCGACGCGGGCGGCTGACCCGCGCCGACGCTTGACTCACGCCGGATCACCGAATGTGCGCATTGACGAAATTTTCCCGTGATCGCGTTAGCATCGCCCACGGCATGCGGGCCCGGCCCGCGGTGAAACGGCAGGCGAACACGCGATGCAACACGACACACAAGACGACGAAGCACCGGGCTGGAGCGCGATCGATCGCGCGCTGAACCGGATCTATTCGCGCCAGGAGCCCAAGCATTACGGCACCGTGATCGGTTTCATGCTCGGCGGCAACGATCCCTTGCCGGGCATCAGCGCCTACAAGCGCATCGCCCCGGTGCCGCACTGGCATTTCATCACCTATGGTTTCAGCGAGCTGTATGCGAAGGAGTCCGACGACCCCGAACGCAGCGGTTACGGTTTCGAACTGACCTTCCGCCTGGCCGATCCGGAAGACAGCGAAGATCCGCCTACCTGGGTGCTCAACTTCCTGCAGAACCTCGCGCGTTACGTGTTCAAGACCGGCAACGCGTTCGAGTCCGGGCACTACCTCAACGCCAACGGTCCGATCGCCGCCGACACCGACAGTGCGATCCGCGCGGTCGCCTTCATCGAAGATCCGGAATTGCCGCCGATCGACACGCTCAACGGGCGCGTGGATTTCCTGCAGGTCGTCGGCCTGACCAACGAAGAGGAATTCGCGCTCAAGCGCTGGTCGACCTTGAAGGTGCTGGAGGTCTTCCAGGACTACCTGCCATTGTGGGTCACCGACATCGAGCGTGGCTCGCTGCTTGCGGACGAAGACGTGGCGGCGCGGCTGGCGGAGGGATCGGCGCGCGAGGGTTCCTCGACCGGCATGCTGTTCACCGATCAGCTCGGCTGGGAGCAGCACAAGCGCTTGTTGCGCACGCCGACCACGCAGATCACCCTCGGCGCCAATCAGGTCGGCGAACTGCTCGCGCTGCTGCCGTTGCGGCTGCGCTTCGGCGTGGACTTCCAGTTCATCGGCAAGGACCAGCGCATCGTGTTCGAGCCCGCGCAGCGCTGCGGCGCGGAAGCGGTCGAGGACTCGCTGCATCTGCGGCTCAACGAGCCGGCCTTGCGCAGCCTGGTCTCGCGCCTGCGCGCGCAGGCCGGCAGCTACGAGATCGAAGGCTTTCCGGCCTTGCAGGTCGTGGTCAAGCAAACCCATATCCGCGATCAGGACGGCAATATTGTTCGCACCATCGGTTGAAGCGCGGCAAGTCGCGCATGCGATGGCGCATGGTGTCAGCGTCCGCGCGCGACGGCGTCGCCGCGATGCGGCGGCGCGGGGCAGGGCACGCATTGCCATTCGCCCGCCATGGGTCTGCTCGCAGGCGCTCGATACTCCACCCGATGGTTCGCGGCTGCAACCTCGGTGTTGTGCCTGATCGGCCGAGTCGCCGGCCGGTCGCCAATGGTTTCGCCGACCGTTTCGCCGACCCGGTCGCTGTTCGCTTCCCAGCCGGTCGCGTTCAGCCGCCCGCGACGTCATCGGCCGGTGCGCGCCGCGGGTTAAAATATCTGGATCGCCCCCGACCGGGCACCCGGAGCTTGAAGATGAGCCACCACTCCGCCGGCGCGAAGTTCCGCGCCGCGCTCGCCGAAGAATCGCCGCTGCAGGTCATCGGCGCGATCAACGCCAACCACGCGCTGCTGGCCAAGCGCGCCGGTTACCGCGCCATCTACCTGTCCGGCGGCGGCGTCGCCGCGGGTTCGCTGGGCCTGCCGGACCTGGGCATCAACACGCTCGAGGACGTGCTGGTCGACGTGCGCCGCATCAGCGACGTGTGCGACCTGCCGTTGCTGGTCGACATCGACACCGGCTTCGGCCCGAGCGCGTTCAACATCGAGCGCACGGTCAAGTCGCTGATCAAGGCCGGCGCGGCCGCCTGCCACATCGAGGACCAGGTCGGCGCCAAGCGTTGCGGTCATCGTCCCGGCAAGGAAATCGTCACCGCCGGCGAAATGGCCGATCGGGTCAAGGCCGCGGCCGACGCCAAGACCGATCCGGACTTCTTCCTGATCGCGCGCACCGACGCGATCGCGGTCGACGGCGTGGACGCCGCGATCGAACGCGCCATCGCCTGCGTCGAAGCCGGCGCCGACGGCATCTTCGCCGAGGCCGCCTACGACCTGCCGACCTATCGCCGCTTCGTCGATGCGGTCAAGGTGCCGGTGCTGGCCAACATCACCGAATTCGGCCAGACCCCGTTGTTCACCCGCGACGAACTGGCCTCGGCCGGCGTGGCGATCCAGCTGTTCCCGCTGTCGGCGTTCCGCGCGATGAACAAGGCGGCCGAGAACGTGTATCAGTCGATCCGTCGCGACGGGCATCAGAAGAACGTGGTCGACACGATGCAGACGCGCGAGGAGCTTTACGACCGCATTGGGTATCACGCGTTCGAAGGAAAATTGGACGCGTTGTTCGCCAAGAAGAGCGGTTGATCTGATTTTTCCTTCTCCTGCGCAGCGGGAGAAGGTGGCCCGAAGGGCCGGACGCCCCGAAGGAAGCACCCTTGGGGTGTGAGGGCGCGAAACTTCACGCGAGCGACGCAAGCCGGAATTCGCGTGCCCTCACCCTTGCCCTCTCCCATCAATGGGAGAGGGAATAAGGAATAGAAGACAATCTATCTAGAGGAAGGACCATGAGCGACACGCAACAGACTCTGCCCAAGCCCAAGAAATCCGTCGCGCTGAGCGGCACCGCCGCGGGCAATACCGCGCTGTGCACCGTCGGCCGCAGCGGCAACGATCTGCATTACCGCGGCTACGACATCCACGATCTGGCGACCAAGTCGACCTTCGAGGAAGTCTCGCACCTGCTGGTCCACGGCGTGCTGCCGACCGCCTCGCAGCTCAAGGCCTACAAGACCAAGCTCAAGCGCCTGCGCGGCCTGCCGGCGATCGTCACCGACGCGCTGGAGCTGGTGCCGGCCAACGCCCATCCGATGGACGTGCTGCGCACCGGCTGCTCGGTGCTCGGTACCGTGCTGCCCGAGCGCGAAGGTCACCCGGCCAGCGAGGCGCGCGATATCGCCGACCGCCTGATCGCCAGCTTCGGTTCGATGCTGCTGTACTGGTGGCACTTCACCCGCAACGGCCGCCGCATCGATTGCGAAACCGACGACGACTCGGTCGCCGCGCACTTCCTGCACCTGCTGCACGGCGAACCGCCGAGCCAGCTGCTGGCCGATTCGCTGGACAAGTCGCTGATCCTGTACGCCGAGCACGAGTTCAACGCGAGCACGTTCACCGCGCGCGTCATCGCCGGTACCGGTTCGGACCTGCATTCGTGCATCACCGGCGCGATCGGCGCGCTGCGCGGCCCCAAGCACGGCGGCGCCAACGAAGTCGCGATGGACATCATCTCGCGCTACAACAGCGCCGATGAGGCCGAGGCCGACATCCGCGCGCGCGTGGAGCGCAAGGAAATCGTGATCGGCTTCGGCCATCCGGTCTACACCACCGGCGATCCGCGCAATCCGATCATCAAGGAGATCTCGCGCGCGCTGTGCAAGGACGGCGGCAACCAGGTCCTGTTCGACGTCAGCGAACGCATCGAGACCTTGATGTGGGACAGCAAGAAGATGTTCCCGAACCTGGATTGGTACTCGGCGTCGGCCTATCACATGATGGGCATTCCGACCCCGATGTTCACCCCGCTGTTCGTGATCGCGCGCACCACCGGCTGGAGCGCGCACGTGATCGAGCAGCGCGAGGACGGCAAGATCATCCGCCCGAGCGCGAACTACACCGGGCCGGAAGATCGCGCCTACGTGCCGATCGAGCAGCGCTGACCGCGTGTCGCCGGGCCGCGTCGGCATGACGATGCGGCCCGGCGGTAAAACGTAGGACGCAAGGCAAAAAGGCCAGGCGATCGCCTGGCCTTTTTCGTGCATCCGACCTTTGCAGGTTGACGTATTTCCGTTTACGACTAACGTCGAATACGACACAGAAACGTCATGGAGTCACATGCCATGATCCGCTGCCAGCCGGGAGCACGACGGTGCTGGCCGAGCGCGCGAGCGTAGCGAAGTCTGCAGTCAACGCAGCCGATGCCTGCGGTCCGCGACGTTCGCAGTGCGATCGGATTCACTACGAGGGATAGCCATGCGCGACAGCGATCTGCCGGTCAAAACGAACGACGGCCGCGATGAGATCCAGCACCGCTCGCGCAAATTGCCGCCGGTCTTGCGTTCGATCCTGCTGATCGTCGACGGCGAGCGCAGCGTGCGCCATCTGCGCGATCTGATCGCCAGCCTGCATGGCCCGGCCGATGCGCTGGAGCAACTCGAAAGCCTGGGGCTGATCGCCTCCTCGGCGGCGGTCGCGGCCACGGCGAGCGCGCATGCGCCGACCCCGGGTGTTGCGTTCGCGCTGCCGACCGGCGCGCCGGTGGATAGCCCGCAGCGGTATCAGACGCTGTATACGCTGATGAGCGAAACCGTGCGCGAGCATCTGGGGCTGCGCGGGTATTTTCTGCAGCTCAAGATCGAACGCTGCTCGAACAGCGAGGAACTCGGCGAGGTGTTGCCGGAGTTGAGCGCGGCGTTGGCGAAGGCGCGCAAGGATGATATTGCCGCGGAGATCGAGGCGAGGTTTTCTGCCGGGACCTGAGGGTGTGGGTCGCGTCTTGCGGCTTCGGTTCGGTGATGAAGCTGGCGCAGTAGGTTAGTTTGCGCGGTCGCAGCTTACGCAGCTCCTACAGGGGCTGTTGCGGGTTTCGCTTTGATCTGGGGGTTGCGTTGTTTGCGCGGCCACTGCGACTGATGCTGGATGATGCGGCGTGTGCAGCTCATGCGAAGCCTTGGCATCGCATCGGGCGTGTACCCGATGCGATGACGATGCGGCCGCGCTTACTGCAGGCCTTCGGCCTTCAATGCCGCCTGCACGCCGGGATCGGCTTCCATGCGGCGCTTGAACGCGGCCAGATGCTCGTAGCCCGACATGTCGACGCCGACCGAGTCGGCCCAGCGCAGGGTGATGTAGAGATACGGATCGGCGTAGCTGCGGAAACCCGCGAGCCATTCGCGATCGGCCAGGCGCTGGTCGGCGCTGGCGTACATCGCGCGCACACGTTCGCGCGCGTGCTGGCGCACGGTGTCGGCTTGAGCGGGATCGGGATGGAATGCGCCGGGTCCGAAGATCGGCTTGAACGCCGGATGCAGATCGGAATTGACGAATGCGAGCCAGCGCGAGGCTTCGGCGTGCTGTTGCGCGCTGCCGTCGCCGGTCAGATGCGCTTGCGGAAATTTGTCCGCGATGTAGCCCAGGATCGCGCTGTTCTGGGTCAGCACGAAATCGCCGTCGACCACCGCCGGCACCGCGCCGGCCGGATTGATCGCGAGGTAGGCCGGGGCCTTCATCGTGTCCTTGTCCAGCACTTCGACTTCGAACGCGCCGCCGGTCCACTGCAACGCGATATGGTCGGCGGTCGAACACGCGCCGGGCTTGCTGTAGAGCTTCATGCCTTGCCTCTTCGATGAAGGAATCGGGCAGGCGATTATCGACGATCTTGGTTAGAGCAGGGATTGGAGATTCGTGATTTGGGATTCGTAAAAGCGGGGGCGTCGCGCTTTTGCGAATCCCGAATCCCTATTCCCGAATCCCGGCTTTCATCAGCCTCGGCGCGACTTGAGCTTCTGCACCTTATAGAAGGTGTGATCGCCGATGGTCGCGACCTGATACGCGTTGCGCCACGACGGGCTGGCGATCGCGTGGGCGGCGAAGTGGCTCGCGCCCGGCACGATTTCCTTGCGCTTGCCCGCGGGCAACGCCCAGTTGCGTTCGGCGGCCAGCGCGACGTTGACCGATTCGGTCCACGCTTCGCTGTTGCTCAGACGCGTGCCCGGCGACACCAGGGTCGGGGCGAACTGCTTGTTGGCGGTGACCACCGAGCAGACGGTATCGCCCCACAGGCCGCTGTCGCGGCGGCGCAGGGCGACCTCGGCGACGGCTTGCTGGCCGCGCAGGGACTGGTCGCGGGCTTCCAGGTACACGGTGGTGCTCAAACACAGCGAATCGGCGGTTTGCGGCGGCAATACGGATGCCAACCACAGGATCCAAGCCAGTTTCATATGACTCCTTGCTCCGTTGCGTCGGCCGCACTGGGTCTTCGATCTCCCGAACGGGAAAGCGGGACAGCGGTGAGCTGACATGGCGTACTGGGGAGGGCAGCGGCTCTAGCGGCGCGCTTTTGCCCCGTCATCGGGCCGGGGGCGAATGGGCGCCCGGAGCGATGGTGGGTGCCGGCCTCTGCAGGGGGCGGCGGAAAAGTTGGCGAACGGTAGCGACGGCTAGCCAAACAAAACCTGAACGTCTATTTCCAAGTTTCTAATTTAGTTGGAGTTTTTATTCTGAACAGGTGGTAGGTCGTTGGTTCTACAGGGCTTTGTGCCGGCAGGAAGCGTGCCGGGCTTGTCTCAAGCCTCTGTGAGCCGGATCTGCGACTGCGCGATTTGGCGTCTCCGAGGCGGGGTGGACTCGGCTCGGGGTGGGATTTGCGGCTGGTTCGGCAAGTCTGAATGGGGGTTTGAGCGGATCGGGCCGTAATCCGGCCGGCGAAGGGAGGTTTCGCCGGTCACTCGATGTCGTGGTCGCGGCTCGCGCCGCTCCTACATTTAGGGATTCGGGAGTTGGGATTCGGGATTCGCAACGGCCACAGCGGTTCGACCGCTTTTACCGAATCTCGAATCCCCAATCTCGAATCCCGCGTCGCGCTTCACAGCGACGCTGCGAGCCGACTCGCCTGCGCAATCGCGCGCTTGGCATCAAGCTCCGCGGCGACGTCGGCGCCGCCGATCACATGCACCGATGTACCGCGCTCGGCCAACGCAGCGGCCAGCGGCTTGAACGGTTCCTGCCCGGCGCAGATCACGATCTGATCGACCGGCAGCACCTGATCGCTGCCGTCGACGCGAACGTGGAAGCCCTCGTCGTCGACACCTATATATTCGACCCCGCCGATCATCCGCACCTGCTTCGCCTTGAGCGTGGCGCGGTGGATCCAACCAGTGGTCTTGCCGAGTTTCGCGCCGGGTTTGCCGGGGCTGCGCTGCAGCAGCCAGACCTCGCGCGCGGGCGGTTCGGGCCGCGGCGCGACCAGGCCGCCGCGGTTGTCGCCATAGCCCAGGTCCACGCCCCATTCGGCGCGCCAACGCGCCGGATCGGGATGCCGCGGCGCGTCGATCGAATGCGGGCCGTCATGCACCAGGAACTCGGCCACGTCGAAACCGATGCCGCCCGCGCCGACGATCGCCACGCGCTTGCCCGCGACCACCCGGCCCTTGAGCACGTCCAGATAGGACACGACCTTCGGATGATCCGAACCCGGGAACGCGACCTCGCGCGGCTTGATCCCGGTCGCGAGCACCACCTCGTCGAAGTCGGCCAGCATCGCCGCATCCGCGCTTGTGTTTAGACGCAACTCGACCCCGGTCTGCTCGATCCGCCCGGCGAAATAGCGCAGCGTTTCGAAGAATTCCTCCTTGCCCGGAATGCGCTTGGCCAGATTGAACTGGCCGCCGATTTCGCCGGCGGCATCGAACAAGGTCACGCGGTGGCCGCGCTCGGCCGCGACCGTCGCGCAGGCCAGTCCGGCCGGCCCGGCGCCGACCACCGCCACGCGCTTGGGCGTCTTGGTCGGCAGGTAATTGAGTTCGGTCTCGGCGCAGGCGCGCGGGTTGACCAGGCAGCTGGCGTGCTTGTTCTCGAACACATGGTCCAGGCAGGCCTGATTGCAGCCGATACACGTATTGATGTCGGCCGCGCGCTGCCGCTGGGCCTTGTCGACCCAGGCCGGGTCGGCCAGCAACGGCCGCGCCATCGACACCATGTCGGCTTCGCCCGCGGCGAGGATGCGTTCGGCCACGTCGGGCATGTTGATGCGGTTGGTGGTGACCAGCGGAATCCGCACCTCAGGTTTGAGCCGCGCGGTGATGCCGGTGAACGCGCCGCGCGGCACCGAGGTGGCGATGGTCGGCACGCGCGCCTCGTGCCAGCCGATGCCGGTGTTGATGAGGGTCGCGCCGGCCGCTTCGATCGCCTTGGCCTGGGCGACGACTTCGCTCCAGCTGGAGCCTTCGTCGACCAGATCGATCATCGACAGGCGATAGATGATGATGAAATCCGGGCCGCAGGCTTCGCGGATGCGGCGGACGATTTCGACGCTGAAACGAAAGCGCTTGACCGCGTCGCCGCCCCAGGCGTCGTTGCGCTTGTTGCTGCGCGGCGCGGTGAATTCGTTGAGCAGATAGCCTTCCGAACCCATCACCTCGACGCCGTCGTAACCGGCCTCGCGCGCCAGCCGCGCCGAATTGACGAAGGCCTTGATCTGGCGTTCGACCCCGCCGGCCGACAGCGCGCGCGGAGTGAACGGATTGATCGGCGCCTTGAGCTTGCTCGGCGCGACCTGCAGCGGGTGATAGCCGTAGCGGCCGGCGTGCAGGATCTGCATGCAGATGCGTCCGCCGCGCGCATGGACCGCGGCGGTGACCTGCTTGTGCTTGCCGGTTTCCCACGGCCAGCTGAGCTTGCCGCCGAACGGCTTGAGCCAGCCGACGATGTTCGGCGCGAAACCGCCGGTGACGATCAGGCCGACCCCGCCGGCCGCGCGCTCGCCGAAGTAGGCCGCCAGTTTGGGGAAATCGGCGGCCTTGTCCTCCAGCCCGGTGTGCATCGAACCCATCAGCACGCGGTTGGGCAGGGTGCAGAACCCCAGGTCCAGCGGCGCGAACAGATGCGGGTAGAGCGGGTGCGAAGCGGTGCTGCGGGCGGCCGTGGTCATGCTGGCTGAATACGCTGGCGTATGGATTGGGCACGATGCCGCGAATAGCGCGCCAATTCAAGCGGAATCGACGCTTGGGGCGCGCTGTGGGCTGAGCGGCGGGCCGGGCCGTCGCGGTCCCCGGTCAAGGCCGGGCGAAGACAGGCACCGAACGCGCCCGAATGCAACGGTTGTCACGGACGCGGCGCATCGCCGAACATGCCCGACCCCCGTAGCCCCGCCTCCATGGACGCCGCCCCCGAAAACAGCCTCCAGGATTACCTGCGCGCCGACATCGTCGCCGCCGACCTGCCCGACCTGCAGCCCCTGCTGGGCGCGCGCGATCTGCTGCGCGCGTTCTCCACCTTGTTCCATGGCGGCGAAGAGTCGGTGATGGTGCGGCTGCTGGTGCTGCGCGCGATCGGCGAACGCGGCCAGGCCCCGGACTGGACCCCGCAGGAACTGCGCGAACACTTCGGCTACCTCGATCCGGTCAAGTTCGACACCGTGATCGGGCGCCTGCGCGAAAACGATCTGCTGCTGTGGGACGGGCAGACCCAGCGTTACCGGATCAGCCCGGTCGGTCGTCAAGCCTTGTCGGCGATCGGCCTGCTGCTGCAGTTCAATCGCGAGGGCGACGAACTGGCCTACGTGACCGCGCAGATCGCCGCCGGCCAGGCGGTCGGCAGAGTGCGTCCGGACGATCTGCAGCATCTGCTGTCGCGGCTCAACGAATTGCGCGAGGACTTCGATCAGGCCGTGCTCAGCGGTTCGGAGCACCGCATCCTGCGCGCCGCCGGCACTTTGCAGCAGGCCTGGCGCTGGATCGAGAAGGGCACCCAGATCGTCGAGGAGATTTCCTCGGACCTGGAACTCGACAGCCACACCCACCGCGTCGCCCAGCAGATCGGCCGCGCGCAGAGCGCGATGCTGCGCCAGGCCTCGGTGTTCCAGCGCGCGCTCAGCCAGCTCGATCGCCATCGCGTGCATCTGGGCGCGAGCGGCCTGTCGTCGTCGGACGTCAATCGTTATCTGCGCGGACTCGATGCGAAGGCGCTGGCCGCCCTGGCCGACGACGTGCTCGCGCGTTCGGCGATCCCGGCGTTCATGCTGTCGCCGATCGCGCTCGACGTGGCCGAGTACGAACTGGTCGAACGCGAGCGCGAAGCGCACGAAGACCAGTCGCTGCCGCCCGCGCAGGCCGCGCCCGACACCGAGGCTTCGCCGGCCGCGGCCACCGATTTCCAGTTCGCCGAGAATTGGCTCGATCAGTTGACCGCGTTGGCCGATGTCGCCGCCGCGTCCGCGGATGCACCGGCGCAATTGAGCGCGGTGGTGCCGCAGGACAGTTTCGCGCTCAGCGCGTATCGCTTGTCCTTGCTCGGGCTGATCGGCGATCCCGGCGCGGAGAACCGCAACGGCGTGAGCGCGTCGATGGCGCGGCTGCCATTGGCGTGGCGCGTCGACACCGAATTCGAAACCATCGATCGCGCCGGCGTGGCCTATATGAGCCGCGGCCGCCTGGAAGCGCCCGATTACATCACCTTGCACGGCAAGCAGCCGCGCAGGCGCGCCGAAGCGCGCGAGGATGTCGAGGATGTCGAGGACGCGAGCGCGCCCGACGCCGCGCCCGCGACGGCCGCGGCACCCAAACGCAAACCCAAGAAGAAGAGCGCCGACACGCCCGCTGCCGCACCCGCCGGCAAGCGCGTCAAAGCGAGCAAGGACACCGCGGACACCTGATGAACGACCCCATCGCTTCCCTGATCGCGCGCCTGCTGGCCGAACGCTGGTTGCCGCGCGACGACGTCGCGGTCCGCGATCTGCTGACCGACGCCGAACTGCGCAACGACCTCGACCGCCGTCTCGCCGCGGCCGGCATGCGCCTGCTCGAACATCCTTACGCCGCCAACATCGCCGTCGGTATTGCCCGCCCGCAGGAATCGGCGGTGTTCGGCAGCGCCAAGGCCTGGTCGTCGACCAACCTGCAACTCGACCGCGATGCGATCGCGCTGCTGGTGGTGCTGTGGGCGCTGCTGGTGCTGCCCAAGCGCCAGCGCCAGATCGCGCGCCAGCAGGCCGATCGCGATCAGGACCAGGAGCAGATGTTCGCCGAACTCAAGCCGGTGCCGGTCGGCGCCGAAGTGGTCGAGCCGATCAACGAGCGCACCTTGCTCGCCGATTTCGCCGAGAAACTCGGCGGCAAGACCCGCATCCAGTTCAACCTGGGTTCGCTGGCGCGGCAGGGGTTCATCGTGCGGCGCAAGGAACGCATCCATGAAGGCCCGTTGCTCGACCTCGCCCTGGATTACGAACGCATCGCCGGCCGGGTGATGGACGGCGCGCTGTCGTTCGTGGTCGCCGAGGCGCGCCATTACAGCGCCGACAATCCCGAACTCGAAGGCGAGACCGAAGCCGAGGCGCAGGCCGATGCGGCGTTGCTGGCCGATATCGAGGCGGGGATTTATTCCGATCTGGATACGTATGCCCAAGCGGGAATCGGGAATGGGGAATCGGGAATCGGCGCGGTGTTCGATGATGGCGAAGGCGATGCAATGGATCCGTTGCCGCCGTTGCAGGGCGATGCGGTCGCCAACGACGAAGTTGGAACCACGGCAAACGACGATGCCGAAGCAATCGCGGTAAGCGACGACGCTGACGACAGCGCAGCAAATCCGGACACCACACCCAAGCAAAACCAGGAGGCCGCGGCCGATGTTTGAGTTCCGCTCCCTCGAAGTCGTTCACTGGGATTACTGGCAGCGTTTCCAGTTGCCGCTGGACGCGTCCATCGTCACCGTGGTCGGTCCCAATGGTTCGGGCAAGACCACCTTGCTCGACGCGCTGCGCACCTTGCTGGCGATCGAAGACCGCGACACCGCGCGCGACTACAAGACCTATCTGCGCCACAACGGCAAACCGTACGCGTGGTTGCGCGCGGTGGTCAGCAATCGTCCGGACAAGCGCGGCGGCCGGCCGTTCTTCCCGATCAAGGACGATGTGGTCACCCTGGCCTGCCGCATCCGCAAGCGCGGTGGCGACTGGAGCCGCGATTATCAGATCGTCGCCGGCGACACGCCGGTGGAAACGCTCGAACAGGGCGGCGATTGGCTCGGCGTGCGCGATTACCGCGTGCGCCTGGCCGGCGCCGGTCTGACCCGCGCGATCTGCCGCGTACTCACCCTTGAGCAGGGCGCGACCGACAAGCTCTGCCAGTACTCGCCGCGCGATCTGCTGCAACTGATCTTCGACGTGTTCGAAGACAAGGCGGTGCTCGACGATTACCAACGCGCGCGCACCGAGCAGTTCGATGTCGAAAAGGAATTGCAGCAGCTCGGCCAGGATCTCGCCGGTCTGCATCTGCGCCTGGAATCGGCCAAGGCCGACGTGCGTTCGTTCGAGGAAGGCAATGCGCTGCGCAATCAGCGCCATCGTCTGGAAAGCGAAATCGCGCCGAAGGTCGAACTGGCCGATCAGCGCGTGGCGATCGAAGGCGCCAAGCCGCGTCTGACCGGGCTGCGCCGCGCGCTGCGCGAACGCGAGCGGATCCTCGAGGAGATGCGCGCCGACGACGCGATCGCTGCGACCGGCCGCGACGTGCTGCAGGAAGCGATGCGCGAAGCGCGCCGTCACGTCACCGCGAGCGAGCAGGCCTTCACTCAGGCGCGCGACGCCGCGCGCGATGCCGAAATGCTGGTCAAGCGTCGCGACGAGCTGGCGCGCCTGCAGGCTCAGCGCGGCGCGATCGACGTCGAGGCGCTCAGCGCCAGCGTCGAAAGCGGCCGCCGCCGCCAGGCCGAGTTGAAACTGGAAGCCGAGCGCGACCGCAAGCGCAGCGGCGAGATTTCCGCGCAGACTGCCGCGCTCAGTGGCGGCGGCCGCATCGTCGAGCCGTTCGAACGCGATTTCCGCGCCGGGCTCGAACAGGCCGGGATCAAGCATCAGGTGCTGACCGAACTGGTCGAGATCGCCGATCCGCAGTGGTCGGTCGCGGTCGAAGCGGTGTTGGCGCCGTACCGGCATCTGCTGGTGCTGGAAAATCCCAAGGACGCACGGGTCGCGTGGAAGCTCGGCGAGAGCCAGCAGTACCGTCACTTCATCGTCGCCGAACGCGCGCCGGTGCCCAAGGCCAGCGCCGGTTCCTTGCTGGAAGTGGTGCGTTTCTCGGCCGATCCGCCGGCGTGGCTGCCGCGTCAGCTCGATCGCATCCGTCGCGTCACCGACATCGAACACGGCGCGCGCCTGCCGGCCGGGCAGGACTGGATCACCCAGAAGGGCTATCTGCGCGAGAGTCGCGGTGGTCGCCATATCGGCGGCAACCAGCATCATTTCGGCAGTGGCGCGCGACAATCGCATCTGGCCGAATTGCGCGCGGAGCTGGCGACGATCACCCAGCGCGCGCAGTCGCGCGAGGCCGAGCTGCACGAGCTGAGCCAGCGCGTCGACGCCGATCAATCGCGCTTGATGGGTTTGGACGCGGCGCAGGAACTGGTCACCCGCGCCAACGAATTCGCCGACGCGCAGGCGCGTCTGCCCGAACTGGCCGAGGCGGCTGGCGAAGCCGCGGCCGCGTTGGCGCAGGCGCGCGCCAAGATCGACGAAGCCGCCGAGCAGGACAAGGCCGAAGGCATCGCCGCGGCCAAGCGCCAGGGCCAGATCGACGCGCTCGCGCGCGAGTTGCGCGAACGCGGGCAGCAGATCAACGGCGAACGCCAGAGCCTGATTCAGCGCATCCTCGATTACCGTCGCAAGCGCGCGCTGATGCCCGATGCCTGGCGCAGTCCGGCCGCGCTCGCGGCCGCGCGCGCCGAGTACGAAAGCACCTCGGCGGTGCGCCGCGAGATCGAGCGCATGGACGATCGGCTTGAGCGCGGCGGTTTCGTTTCCGACGAATCCTGCGTGCCGTTGCGCGACAAGATCGGCGCCGATCACGACGAACTGGAAAGTTCGATCGGCCGTCGCGAAGCGCATCTGGACCGCGCCAAGCGGCTCACCGAAGAAGCGCGTGGCGCCTACATCAACGTGCTGCGCGCGACCGTGCGCCGTTACAAGAAGAACCTCGCCGCGCTCGGCGAACTGGCCGGCATCGGCGTCGATGCCGACATGCCGGAACTCGCCAACGACGACGTGACCTTGGCCCAGGCCGGGCTGTCGGTGCGCTTCGATTTCGACCGCAAGGGCTGGATCGGCCTGGACGATGGCGAGGCCTCGGGCGGCCAGCAGGTGATGAAGTCGCTGCTGTTGCTGGTGGCCTTGCTGCGCGACGAAGACCAGCCGGGCGGCTTCGTCTTCATCGACGAACCGTTCGCGCACCTGGACGTGTTCAATATCGAGAAGGTCGGTCGCTTCCTGCGCGCCACCGATGCGCAGTACATCCTGACCACGCCGATCACCCACAACCTCAACGTGTTCGAACCCTCTGATCTGGTGCTGGCGACCAGCAAGCGCCGCGGCGGTAATCCGTGGGCGGAAGCGGTGGCGGTGCTCAAGCGCAAGCGCGAGGACGGCAAGGCGGCGTGAGGGTTTTTGGCTGAAGGTAATTCAGCCTGGCTGCTAGGACGGCTCCGTGATCTTTCCGGAGCCCGTGTCTTTCTCGGCGCGAGTGTTTCTCGACGCGAGTGTTTCTTCAAAATCGAATTCGCCTTGCTGTGGCCTTTGCCGTTGCTGTTCCCCCCTTTGGAAAAGGGGGGCAGGGGGGATTCGCTTTTGCTTTCTCTCCATCGCACCGCCGAGCGGCTAAAAGCGAATCCCCCGCGCATCGATCGCCACCCAGCATCGAATCACGCCGGGCGCTCGCCCCCTTTTCCAAAGTGGGCGCCGATTTCAGCCGCGGCTTCGTGCGAAGAAATTGTCGGCTCCGTGATCCGCTGAGAACCATTTGTCTTCGGCAATCGCAGTGGTTGCGCCTTCGCTTTTGCTTTCTCTCCATCGCACCGCCAACCACCCAAAAGCGAATCCCCCGCGCACCAATCGCCACCCAGCATCGAACCACCCCGGGCGCTCGCCCCCTTTTCCAAAGTGGGCGCCGATTTCAGCCGCGGCTTCGTGCGAATCAACGATATCGGCCGCACGCCTTGCCGGCTCAAGCAAGACACTCCATCCGCCCGACCTTCATCCAGCCGATGGTCATCCAGCCAATGGAACGATACATCCCAACCACCCAAGCCCCGCGGCCATTGACTCCCGCCGCGCCGCCCTTACTCTATGCACACCCAAAACCGCAGTCGCACCGCGCCCATGAAGCAGTTCCCGCTACTGATATCGCTGCAAGCCCAGCGCGTGAGCGCGGGCCGGGTGCGCCTGCCTCCTGTGATTTTCGCCGCCGCGTCGATGTAAGCGACCGCGCGAAGCCACACCGGAACAAGCACCCGCAAGGGTGCTTTTTTATTGCCCAGAATTTGTCAAAGACGATTCGTAGATACGATTCGGGCGAACCGCCAAGCAAGCACCATTCCATCCACCGAAACCCCTGAAAACCAAGGAGAACGTGCCATGAATTCCACGGCCGAAACCCAAACCTAGCCGCGCGCCTTGCAGCCAACAGGGGCGCGCGGCCTCCTGTGTTGGCATCAAGGCTTAGTCATGAACACCACGAACACCACGCTCCGCACTCTCAACCTCGACAGCTCGCGCTGGCGCAACCTCGGCATCATCGCCCACGTCGACGCCGGTAAGACCACGCTGACCGAACGGCTGCTGTGGAAAACCGGCGCGATCCATCGCGTCGGCGAAGTCCACGACGGCGCCGCCACCACCGACTTCGATCCGATCGAACAACGCCGCGGCATCACCATCGGCGCGGCCGCGGTGCAGACGCACTGGACCCCGCACGGCCAGGCCGAACACCGGTTGACCATCATCGACACCCCCGGCCACATCGACTTCGCGATCGAAGTCGAGCGTTCGCTGCGCGTGCTCGACGGCGCGGTCGCTGTGTTCAGCGCGGTCGACGGCGTGCAGCCGCAATCGGAAAGCGTGTGGCGCCAGGCGCGCCGGCACGGCGTGCCGCTGATCGCGTTCGTCAACAAGATGGACCGCGTCGGCGCGTCGTTCGAGCAGACCCTCGCGCAGATGCGCGACAAGCTCGATGCGACGCCGTGGGCGATCGGCCGGCCGCTGGGCGCGGAAAGCGAACTGCGCGGTTGGGTCGACCTGGTCGCGCGCGAACTCGTGCTGTGGGACGAGGCGGGCGGCATCGCCCGGCGTCCCTGGAACGACGAGGAAACGCGCGAACACGAACCGCTTCGCGAGCGCCTGATCGAGGCCGTCGCCGATCACGACGACGAACTCGCGCAGGCCTTCCTGGAAGCGCGCGCGGTCGACGCCGAACTGCTCAAGGCGGCGCTGCGTCGCGGCACCTTGAAGGGCGCCGGTACGCCGGTGCTGGGCGGCTCCGCGTTCAAGAACAAGGGCGTGGAAACCCTGCTCGACGCCATCGTCGACTACCTGCCGTCGCCGCTGGATCGTCCGTGGGTGACGGCGCAAAGCGAGGACGGCGAAGTCGCGCTGGCGCCGGATGCCTCGGGCCCGTTGGGCGGTCTGGTGTTCAAGATCGTGCATCAGGAACACGGTGCGCTGTCGTTCGTGCGTTTGTACTCGGGCACGCTGCGGGTCGGCGATACGGTGTGGGCCTCGCGTCGCGAGCGCGCGCAGCGGGTCGGTCGACTGGTGGTGGTGCAGGCCGATCACGGCCGCGATGTCGAGGTGGCGTATGCCGGCGAGATCGTCGCGATCCAGGGATGGAAGGACGCGGTCAGCGGCGAAACCCTCAGCGGCGTCGAACGCAAGCTCGCGCTCGACACGATCCAGGCGCAGCCGGCGGTGTTGTCGTGGCGTCTGACCGCGGCCAAGGCCAGCGACCTGATCCGTCTGGGCCAGGGCTTGGCCAGCCTGGCCCAGGAGGATCCGTCGTTCCGGGTCGGCACCGATCCGGAAACCGGCGAAACCCTGGTCTGGGGCATGGGCGAGCTGCATCTGGACGTCATGGTCGAGCGCCTGCGCGTAGGCTGGGGCGTGGACGTGCGCACCGGTTCGCCGCGCGTGGCCTATCAGGAAACCCCGAGCGCCGCGGTTGCCGGCATCGAGGGCAAGGTGGTCAAGCGCAACGGCGGACAAGGCCAGTTCGCGTGGGTGACGATCGATGTCGCGCCGCGCGAGGACGGCCAGTTCGAGTTCGTCGATCGCAGCAGCGGCGGCGTGGTGCCCAAGAACTTCGTCAATGCGACGGAGAAGGGCCTGCGCGCGGCGTTGAGCGAAGGCCCGCGCGGTTATCCGCTGGTCGGCCTCACCGTCAGCCTCACCGACGGCGAGACCCACGCGGTCGACTCCAGCGAACTGGCGTTCCAGCGCGCCGCGAGCGAAGCCTTGAAGGCGGCGTTGGCGGTGAGCGGCACGACCTTGCTCGAACCGGTGATGGCGCTGGTCATCGACACCCCCGCCGGCAACGTCGGCGATGTGGTCGGCGATCTGCAACGTCGCTCGGGCCGGGTGCTCGGCATCGAGGACAAGGGCAGCCGCTCCGACGTGAGCGCGCGCGCGCCGTTGGCCGCTCTGTCGGGTTACGCGACCGCGCTGCGTTCTCTGACCCAGGGTCGGGCTTCGGCGTCGGTGGTGTTCAACGGCTACGAGCAGGCCCGGCAGGAGGCCAAGGCCGGGTAAGGCAGGACGCGCCGCGGATCGCGGCGTGAAGCAGGACGAGGAGGGCGGCGACGACGGATGCGATGAACGCTCCGGGGTCGACCGCCCTTCTTTTTGACCGGCCGGCCGACTGGTCGATCGTCCGGCCGATTCGGGGGACGATTTGTGCGGGCGCCGAGCCTATCGAACAGGCGGAGTGGTTCGCCGACAAGGCCAAGGCGTCCGGGCAACCGGTCGAATACCACCCGATCGCCGACTATGCGCACGGCCCGGCGTGGACCCGCGGGATCATGGGCGATCAGTTGCGCTTGATCGAAACCTATCTGCTCAAGGGGTGCGGCGGTTCGGGTTTGTAATGCGCGACTTGATTCGCGAGTAAACGAAGGGCGCTGCATCGCTGCAGCGCCCTTCGCATATCCGCGTGTGTTCGCGCCTGCGAAGCGACGGTCGCATCGAACCCGATGCGACCGTAGCCGCGCGCCGCATCACCAGCCCGCCAACACCAGCTTGCCGATCGTGCTGCCCGACTCCAGCCGGCGATGGGTTTCGCGCAGGTTCGCCGCGTTGATCGTGCCGATGGTCGCGCTGTGCGTGCCCTTGAGTTCGCCGGCATCGATCAACTGAGCGACGCGATCGAGGATGCGCCCTTGTTCGATCATGTCGGCGGTCTGGAAGCGCGGACGGGAGAACATCATTTCCCAGTGGATGCCGATGCACTTTGCCTTGTACGGATCGCCGATCTTGAGCGCGCCCGACGGCTCCACGATCAGGCCGACATGGCCCTGCGGCGCGAGCACTTCGCCCAGCACCTCCCAGTAGCGATCGGTATCGGCCAGGTTCAACGCGGCGTCGACGTGTTCGAAACCCAGCGCCTTGAGCTGCGGTGCCAGCGGCTGACGGTGGTCGATCACGTGATCGGCGCCCATCTGCTTGCTCCAGTCGATGCTTTCGCCGCGCGAAGCGGTGGCGATCACGCTGAAACCCGCGCGCTTGGCGAGCTGGATCGCGATCGAACCCACGCCGCCGGCGCCGGCGAGGATCAGCAGTGACTTGCCCTGTCCGCCGTGTTCGGAATCGAACGGCATGCGCTGGAACAGCAGCTCCCACGCGGTGATCGCGGTCAGCGGCAACGCCGCGGCCTGCGCCGCGCTCAGCGAGGCCGGCGCGGCGCCGACGATGCGTTCGTCGACCAGATGCAGTTCGCTGTTGCTGCCCGGACGGGTGATGTCGCCGGCGTAATAGACGCGGTCGCCGACTTTGAAGCGGGTGACGTTTTCGCCGACCGCTTCGACCACGCCGGCGGCGTCGTAGCCGAGCACGCGCGGCTGCGCTTCGACCTGCGGCTTGGGCGAACGCACCTTGGTGTCGACCGGGTTGACCGAGATCGCTTCCACCCGCACGAGCAGATCGTGGCCACTGGCGACCGGCGCGGGCAGGTCGACATCGAGCAGCGATTGCGGGTCGTCGATCGGCAGGTAATGGGTGAGGGCTACGGCTTTCATTGCGAACTCCAGAGTGCTTGGGGAGGTGAGGCCGGCATCGTGGTGGCGAGGCCGGATTGTGCGAAAACTTGGCGAACGATGGTGCGAAGGCGGTTGCATCCGGGCGAGTCGATGCGGTGCATCTGAAATCAGCGCGGGCCGAACAGCACGTCCTCGTCGACCGCCGCGGCCATCGCGCGATAACCCGCATCGCCCGGGTGCAGGCGGTCGCCGGAGTCGTACGCCGGCAGGAAGCGTTGCGGGTGCGCCGGATCACGGGTGATCGCGTCGAAGTCGACCACCGCGTCGAACTCGCCGCTGTCGCGGATCCAGGTGTTGACGGCCTGGCGCACCTGGTCCTTGTCGGTGTTGTAGTAATCACGGATCGGCGCATCCGGCAGCGCGCCTTCGAACGGGGTCAGGGTCGCGCCGACGATGCGCACGCCGTGCACGTGCGCGCGCGCGATCAACTGGCGGTAACCGGCGATCAGGCGCGGCGCGCTCATCGCTTCACGCCTGGGTTCGAAACTGCTGCCGGGCCAAGCGATATCGTTGATGCCCAGCAGCACGAACACGGTGTCGGGTTTCAGGCTCAGCACGTCGCGTTCGAACCGCGCCAGCGCGCTCACGCCCATGCCGTCGTTCAACACCTGTCCGCCGGAAATGCCGGCGTTGAGCACGGCGATATCGCGCTTGGCCAGACGCTCGGCAAGAAAATCGGGCCAGCGTTGATAACGGTTCGGCGTGGACGCGGCGCCGTCGGTGATCGAATCGCCGAGGATCACCACGCTGCGCGTCGGCCGCGCGGATTCGACGTACACGCCGCTGAGGAACGGCCGCGTCTGCAAGGTGTCGGCGTGCGCGAGCTGCGCGTCGGCGGTGCGATCGCCGGCGACCAGATACGCGTCCTGACGGCCTTCCCAATGAAAGGTCTGCACCGCGGTGTCGCGCGGCAGGTACAGGCTGACCGCGACTTCGCCGAGCGCGGCGACGTCCAGGTCGACCGGATCGCTGAGCACCGGCGCGCCCGGCGGCAGGGTGACGCCGGGCTGGCCGCCGAAGCTCAGCACGCGATCGCTGGCCGGGTCGATGCGCGATCCGCCGGTGCTGAGCGCGATCCGCGCCGCGCCGATCGTCACCGGCTGCGCGCCGTAGGCATTCGACAAGGCGATGCGCACCGTTCCGCCGCCGACGCTGACCCGCGCGACCTGGCGCAGGGTCTGGTCGCGCAGATGGGGCGGGGTGGCGGTGGGCAGCACGAAATCGGTGCCCCAGGTGGCTTGGGGGCTGGCGCTCCAAGTGCCGACCCAGTGCGTGTCGGCCGCCGAGGCGGGTGCCGACAGGGCCATGGCGAGCGCGGCGGCGGCTAGGGGTTTGAGCAAGGCGGAAGCGTTCATGGGCGGAAACCGGGAAGCGTCGGGGATTCGACGCAGCCACGATGCGTTCTTCCGATATCGCTAGGTAGCAGGCAAGATTGCATAGGCGTCATTCCATTTCGGAATGGGATCGCGGGAGACCCATGGACACCCTTCGCGGCATGCGCACCTTCGTGCGCGCGGTCGAACTCGGCAGCCTGTCGGCGGTGGCGCGCGAACTGCAGACCACCCAGCCGACCGTCAGCAAGACCGTCGCCGCGCTCGAACAGGAACTGGGCGTGCGCTTGCTTCAACGCAGCACCACTCACCTCGCGCCGACCGAGCAAGGCCGGCGTTTCTACGAACGCGCGCGGCGGGTGCTGGAGGAATACGGCGAAGCCGTCGCCGATGCGCGCGGCCTGACCGAGACCCCGGCCGGACTGTTGCGTGTGAGTGCGCCGGTCAGCATTGGTGTGTTGCGACTCAATCGGTTGATGCAGGAATTCCTGACGACATATCCGCAGATCGAGATCGAGCTGATCCTCAACGATCGCTATGTCGATCTGGTCGAAGAAGGCATGGACGCGGCGCTGCGGCTCGGCGCGAACCTGCCGCCGAACGCGGTCGCGCGCCGGATCGCGCTGTCGCCGCGCGGGCTGGTGGCCTCGCACGCGTACCTGCGCGCGCATCCGCCGATCGAAACCCCGCAGGACGTGCTGAGCCACAACTACCTGCGCTTCGCCTGGGCCAGCGAGAGTGTCGAGTTGCAAGGGCCGGAGGGCGAAGTGCAGCGCTTGCAGGCGAACGGTCGCTATCGGATCAACAACTCGCTGGGGATACGCGAGAGTTTCCTGATCGGCGCGGGCGTGGGCCTGGCGCCGGCCTGGTTGGTGCAAGACCTGATCGACAGCGGCGAACTGAGCTGGGTGTTGCCGCAATGGCGGGCGTCGGCGCATGAGGTGTATCTGCTGTATCCGGCGCGGCGGTATCTGCCGTTGCGGACGCGGGTGTTTTTGGAGTTCTTGCGCGAGCGGTTGGTGGGGTTGCCTGGGTTTGTTACTGCGCAGTGACAAGTCGCTTTGTGCTGACACGGCAGCATCGCGTACTCCAAGACCGTCATCCCCGCGAAGGCGGGGATCCAGAGACTTCAGAGTCATGTCGCGATGAAGCCCTGGATCCCCGCCTTCGCGGGGATGACGAGCAAAAGCGAAGGCGTGCATGCGTGCCGGTGCCCGTTGAATGCAGATATCTGTGTAGGGGACGGTCGTCAGCGAGAGTCGTCGACTCAACGACTCAACCGGCCGCACACGCCGGTGCTGTAGCGGCGTCGTCAGCATCCGACGCAACCGCGCCGCCATGCGTCGCCAACCGCCCCGGCCGATCCAACCGCGCCGCCCACACCGCCAGCACCAAACCCGACAGCGTCACCAACGCCGCCACCCAGGTCACCGCGCCCAGTCCGGGCCCGTGTTCGATCACCGCGCCGCCGAGCCACGCGCCCAGCGCATTGCCCAAGTTGAACGCGCCGATATTCAAACTCGACGCGAGGTTCTGCCCGGCCGGATCGGTCTTCTGCAGCACCCATAGCTGCAAGGGCGGCACGGTCGCGAACGCGGCCACGCCGAGCAGGCCGACGAAGGCGATCGCGGCGATCGGGTTGTGCAAGGCGAACGTCATCACGCCCAGCACCGCCGCCAGCGCGATCAAGGTGCCGATCAAGGCCGGCGTCAAACGTTTGTCGGCCAATCGACCGCCGACGATGTTGCCCAGGATCATGCCGACCCCGAACACCAGCAGGATCGGCGACACCGCCGCCTCGGTGAAACCGCTGATGCGGGTCAAAATCGGCTGGATGAAGGTGTACACGGTGAACACACCGGCGAAGCCGAGCACCGTCATCGCCAGGCCGAGCAGCACCTGCGGATGCACCACCGCCTTGACCTCGCGGCGCAGCGCGACCGGCTCAGGCTTCGTCTTATCTTTCGGCACCAAGGTGGCGATCACGATGGTCGCGATCACGCCGATCACCGACACCGCCCAGAACGTCGAACGCCAGCCGTAATGCAAGCCGAGCCACGCGCCCGCCGGCACGCCGAGCAAGGTCGCCACGGTCAGGCCGGTGAACATGATCGAGATCGCCGAGGCTTTCTTGTCGGCCGGCACCAGCCCGGTCGCGACCACCGCGCCGACGCCGAAGAAGGTGCCGTGCGCGAGCGAAGTGATCACCCGCGCGATCATCAGCACGGTGTAGTTCGGCGCGATCGCACAGACGATGTTGCCGAGGGTGAAGATGATCATCAGCGCGACCAGCACCGCCTTGCGCGGCATGCGCCCGGTCGCGATGGTCAGCACCGGCGCGCCGACGAACACGCCCAGCGCGTAACCGGAGATCAGCAGCCCGGCCGCGGCCAGCCCGACCTGCAGATCGGCGGCGACCTGCAGCAGCAGGCCCATGATCACGAACTCGGTGGTGCCGATGCCGAAGGCGCCGACGGTCAGCGCGTACAGCGCGACAGGCAAGCCCTTGCGGGCGGCGGGAGCGGACGATGAGGCGTGCATGCGGGCGCATCCGTGGAAACGATGCGGCAGTCTGGTCCGTTGCATCTTGTAGAAAAACAGCCAAGATGCGGAATCACTATCAACGAATCGTTGAAAGTCCATGGACCGCGTCGACGACCTCAACCTGTTCCTGCGCGTGCTCGACCTGGGCTCGATCAGCGCCGCCGCGCGCAGCCTGGACCTGTCGGTCGCGGTCGCCAGCCAGCGCCTCAAGCGGCTCGAGCGCGACCTCGGCGTGCGCCTGCTGCACCGGACCACCCGGCAACTGCACCCCACCGCCGAGGGCATGGCCCTGGCCGAACGCGGCCGCGCCCTGATCGAAGACCTCGACGCGCTGACCTCGGACCTGCGCCAGGCCGGCAGCGAACCCTCCGGCCTGCTGCGGGTCACCACCTCGGCCTCGTTCGGCCGCCAGTACATCTCGCCGCTGCTACCCGAATTCCAGCGTCGCTACCCGTTGGTGCGGCTGAGCGTGAACCTTAACGACGAACGCCTGGACCTGATCGCCTCGGGCATGGACCTGGCGATCCGCATCGGCGCACTCGACGACTCGACCCTGGTCGCGCGCAAACTCGCCCACAACCGGCGCGTGCTCGCCGCCTCGCCCGAGTACCTGCGCCAGCGCGCCGCACCGCGCGTGCCGCAGGACCTCAGCGAGCACGAATGCCTGCTGCTGGTCGGCGCACAGGGGCGGATGGAGTATTGGCGTTTCCTCGACCGCGACGGTCACGCCAGCACCGTGCGGGTCAACGGCCGGCTCGAAAGCAACTTCGGCGAAGTCCTGCGCGACGCCGCGCTCGCCGGCCTGGGCATCGCCCACTTCTCGACCTGGCACGTCCACGAAGACCTGCGCGCCGGGCGCCTGATCCAGGTGTTGCCCGATTACGAACTGCCCGACACCGCGATCCACGCGGTGATGCCGCAGCGCCGGTTCGTGCCGTCGCGGGTGCGGGCGTTCGTGGATTTCGTGGCCGAGTCGTTCGGCGAGGTGCCGCCGTGGGAGCGGGGTGGGTGAGGGTGCATCCTTGCGTGCCAACGGTATCAGCTTGACGGCCGCATGGAGTTTTTGAATTGCGTTTTATTCGGATGCAAATCCGAAGTTGTATCCATGCGTCCGGCGCCTGTCCCGCACGAGCGAGCCACGCTCTCATGGCCTGCCTGTAGGAGCGACGTGAGTCGCGACCGCGTCATCGCGACAACCTCGCAACCTTCGTCGTAGCCGCATCCCCGCGGTCGCGGCTCGCGCCGCTCCTACAGGTAAGCCATGCCGCTCCTGTTTGAGCTTGAAGCCACGCAGTTCATCCAGCGCTGCGAAGTCACGCACTCGCGTTAGCAAATGAACACCCGAAGGGCGACGCGCATGGATGCGCGTCGCGCGCCACCGGGACAAGGATGTCCCGTGTGGCGCGTGCCCGCGTCGGCTCCGCACTTGCGGGCCCTTGATCCACAAAAAAGCATTTTTCTTTGGTTACCTTTTGACCGAAGGGAATCCAGACGGACTTTTGTTGCTTTAGACAAAAGAAAGTG
>NZ_JBDGLR010000019.1:0-16792 GCF_057655755.1 Lysobacter sp. Soil_N_51
GTGCTGATCGTGGTGCTCAGGGTATAGGTGATCGTCGCACCCGGATTGACCGTGGTGCCGGTCGCCGGATCCGACGATTTGCTGCTGCTGATCACCGGCGCGGCGACCGTATGGGTCGTCGTGCAGTTGGTGCATTCCGGATCCGGATCGCCACCGCCGCTGCCGGTCACGTTGTTACCGACCGTGCCGGCCGCATCCGCGTCAACGGTGGTCGTGTAGCTCAGCGTATAGGTGCCCGGCAGGGTGCCGGCCGGCAGGGTGCAGGACAACGCGCCCGTGCAGGTGTAGTTGCCGGCGTTGGTGACCGAACCGAACGTCTGATCGCCACTGATCGTGTCGGTCAGCGTGTAGACGTCCGTCAGCGCCGCGGTGCTGATCGTGGTGCTCAGGGTGTAGGTGATCGTCGCACCCGGATTGACCGTGGTGCCGGTCGCCGGATCGGACGACTTGCTGCTGCTTACCTCAGGTCCCGCAATATCGTCGTTGGTGATGCCGCACTCCGCGTCATCGCCGTTGGACAGCACCAGACTATTTCCAGTCAACGTACCGCCCGTGCACGACCATGCACCGGCGGCGTAACCGGCGAGATTGGTTTCAGTGAGCGTATAGGTGCCCGAACTAACCACCGCGTCGGTGACCGCTGGAGTGCCGCTCGCACCACTAATCGGCGTCGGCCCCGTGGCAGTCAACGTGAAATCGGCCGTCGTCGCCGTACCTCGATTGTCGTTAATCACCGTCTTGACCAAAGTCAGCGTCGCCGCCTGGTCATCGTTGTTGATCGTGCAGGTTGCGTTGTCGCCCGCCGCCAGCGCCACGGTGTTGTTCACCAACGCCGCGCCGCCGTTGATCACGCAGCTGTAGGTGCTCGCCGTATAACCCGCCGGACCGCCGGTCTCGGACAAGGTGTAGCTGCCCGGATTGACCGATGCATTGGTCACCGCCGCCGAACCGGTGGCGCCGGTGATGCTGGTCGGACCGGCCGCCTCCAGCGTCCACGCGGTTGCCGCCGCGGTGCCGCCGTTGTCATTGGTCACCGTCTTGACCAAAGTCAGCGTTGCCGCCTGGTCGTCGTTGTTGATCGTGCAAGTCGCGTTGTCGCCCGCGGCCAATGCCACGGTGTTGTTCACCACCGCCGCGCCGCCGTTGATCACGCAGCTGTAGGTGCTCGCCGTATAGCCCGCCGGACCACCGGTCTCGGACAAGGTGTAGCTGCCCGGGTTGACCGATGCATTGGTCACCGCCGCCGAACCGGTGGCGCCGGTGATGTTGGTCGGACCGGCCGCCTCCAGCGTCCACGCCGTCGCCACTGCGGTACCGCCGTTGTCGTTGGTCACCGTCTTGACCAAAGTCAGCGTGGCCGCCTGGTCGTCGTTGTTGATCGTGCAAGTCGCGTTGTCGCCCGCCGCCAGCGCCACGGTGTTGTTCACCACCGCCGCGCCGCCGTTGATCACGCAGCTGTAGGTGCTCGCCGTATAACCCGCCGGACCGCCGGTCTCGGACAGTGTGTAGCTGCCCGGATTGACCGATGCATTGGTCACTGCGGCCGAACCGGTGGTGCCCGTGATATTCGTCGGGCCCGCCGCTTCCAGCGTCCACGCGGTCGCCACAGCGGTGCCGCCGTTGTCGTTGGTCACCGTTTTGACCAAAGTCAGCGTGGCCGCCTGGTCATCGTTGTTGATCGTGCAAGTCGCGTTGTCGCCCGCGGCCAGTGTCACGGTGTTGTTCGCCACCGCCGCGCCGCCGTTGATCACGCAGCTGTAGGTGCTCGCCGTATAACCCGCCGGACCGCCGGTCTCGGACAAGGTGTAGCTGCCCGGATTGACCGATGCATTGGTCACCGCCGCCGAACCGGTGGCGCCGGTGATGCTGGTCGGACCGGCCGCCTCCAGCGTCCACGCGGTTGCCGCCGCGGTGCCGCCGTTGTCATTGGTCACCGTCTTGACCAAAGTCAGCGTTGCCGCCTGGTCGTCGTTGTTGATCGTGCAGGTCGCGTTGTCGCCCGCGGCCAATGCCACGGTGTTGTTCACCACCGCCGCGCCGCCGTTGATCACGCAGCTGTAGGTGCTCGCCGTATAGCCCGCCGGACCACCGGTCTCGGACAAGGTGTAGCTGCCCGGGTTGACCGATGCATTGGTCACCGCGGCCGAACCGGTGGCGCCGGTGATGTTGGTCGGACCGGCCGCCTCCAGCGTCCACGCCGTCGCCACTGCGGTACCGCCGTTGTCGTTGGTCACCGTCTTGACCAAAGTCAGCGTTGCCGCCTGGTCGTCGTTGTTGATCGTGCAAGTTGCGTTGTCGCCTGCCGCCAGCGCCACGGTGTTGTTCACCAACGCCGCGCCGCCGTTGATCACGCAGCTGTACGTGCTCGCCGTATAACCCGCCGGACCGCCGGTCTCGGACAAGGTGTAGCTGCCCGGGTTGACCGATGCATTGGTCACCGCGGCCGAACCGGTGGCGCCGGTGATGTTGGTCGGACCGGCCGCCTCCAGCGTCCACGCCGTCGCCACTGCGGTACCGCCGTTGTCGTTGGTCACCGTCTTGACCAAAGTCAGCGTTGCCGCCTGGTCGTCGTTGTTGATCGTGCAGGTCGCGTTGTCGCCCGCCGCCAGCGCCACGGTGTTGTTCACCACCGCCGCGCCGCCGTTGATCACGCAGCTGTAGGTGCTCGCCGTATAACCCGCCGGACCGCCGGTCTCGGACAAGGTGTAGCTGCCCGGATTGACCGATGCATTGGTCACCGCGGCCGAACCGGTGGTGCCCGTGATATTCGTCGGGCCCGCCGCTTCCAGCGTCCACGCGGTCGCCACAGCGGTGCCGCCGTTGTCGTTGGTCACCGTCTTGACCAAAGTCAGCGTTGCCGCCTGATCATCGTTATTGATCGTGCAAGTTGCGTTGTCGCCTGCCGCCAGCGCCACGGTGTTGTTCACCACCGCCGCGCCGCCGTTGATCACGCAGCTGTAGGTGCTCGCCGTATAGCCCGCCGGACCACCGGTCTCGGACAAGGTGTAGCTGCCCGGGTTGACCGATGCATTGGTCACCGCGGCCGAACCGGTGGCGCCCGTGATATTCGTCGGACCGGCCGCCTCCAGCGTCCACGCCGTCGCCACCGCGGTACCGCCGTTGTCGTTGATCACCGTCTTGACCAAAGTCAGCGTCGCCGCCTGGTCATCGTTGTTGATCGTGCAAGTCGCGTTGTCGCCTGCGGCGAGCGTGATCGAGTTCGCGACGACCGCGGAGCCGCCGTTGAGAACGCAGCTGTACGTGCCCGCGGTATAACCGGCCGGGCCACCGGTCTCGGACAGGTCGTAAGTACCGACGTTGACCGACGCGGCGGTTACCGCCGGCGTTCCGGTGGCGCCGCTGATGTTGGTCGGACCCACCGCCGTCAGCGTCCACGCCGTCGCCACCGCGGTGCCGCCGTTGTCGTTGGTGACGGTCTTGATCAGGGTCAGGCGGGGCTGGATCGGATCGCTGTCCTCCGAGGTGCACACCCCACCGCTGAAGGTCTGGCCGGGGTTGTTGCAGCTGGTTCCGGTGTTGGTCACCCCGCTCGGCGGAGCTACGGAGGCGCGGTTGACTGCGTTCTGCGAAAGCGCCGGCAATGCGAAGGCCGTTGCCATCACCAGTAACAGCGACTGGCTGACACGGCACAGCAATGCCCGAACGGCTCGTTTGGAATCAGCGGTCACAACGCCCCCTAAACCTGAAATCGACTAGTGCGCAGCCGCGGCGGACGCTTATGTCCAGGTCGCCATTGCGCACACTACTCCTGATCGGAGAATTATCCCGTCACAGGACATGCGCGCAAATCTCGTGCCAAATTCGAGAAATGGGGGGATGTTCGGTTTTTCATGCATAAAAGGCGTGCAGGCCCATGAAACCGACGATTAACGTCATTAATTGACAAATAACGTCAGCAAAATCGGGATGAAAGCGGGATTTCCGCCCCACAGGACCGCGGTTGTATTTGTAAATTCAGACAAATCCGAGATGATTTTTCACGCCAAGAAACATCTTCAAGTCCGATCACGACGCAACTTGCGCGGGCGACCCTGGTTCTAAAGACCCGCAGACGCCCGGTCCGGCAAGCTCCATATGGAACAGATCCCCACTAAATGTGAGAAAGTTCTCCCTACAGATGCGTAATAAGTCCGATCTGCATACATTTATCTGCGGATATCGTATGCCTCGGCAACGCCCGAACGCCCAGATGTCCCCGGCGATATCCGTTGGTCTCGTCCCGCACGACCAGTCCCGATCTCGCCGCCAACCGGAGATACGGATGAAGTCGCAACAACCGACCATCGGCGGCCTGCTGCGCTCGCTGCGCGCCCGCAACCAGTGGACGTTGAAGCAGATGAGCCAGCATTCAGGAATCCCGCTGTCGACCCTGTCCAAGATCGAACACGACCGGCTGTCGCTGACCTACGACAAGCTGCTGCAGCTGAGCCAGCGCCTCGGCATCAGCATGTCCGAACTGTTCGCCGAAAGCCCCGCGCCGGCGCGGCGCACGGTCACCGCCCGCCGCAGCATCGGCCGGCTTCGCGATGCGATGCGGGTGACCGGCAAGAACTACGACTCCTATTACTTGTGCTCGGAACTGCGGCGCAAGCGCATGACGCCGATGATCAGCCACATCCGCGCGCGCAGCCTCAAGGAGTTCGGCGGCTTCGTGCGCCGTTCGGGCGAGGAGTTCGTGTACGTGCTCGAGGGCGCGGTCGCCCTGCACACCGAGTTCTACGACACCACGGTGCTGCAGACCGGCGAAGGCAGCTACATCGACTCGAACATGGGCCAGGCCTATGTGCTGGCCGAAGGCTGCGACGCGGCCACGGTGTTGGCGGTGTGCTCGTCGGACGATCACGAGGACTTGATGGCCTCGTTGATGGCGAATCAGGACGAAGCCTGAGCAGGCGCGGCGGGCGCGGGCAAGTCCGCGGCCGGCCATGCCGCCACGCATCGTTCAGCGCTATGCGCGCACGCACATCAATCGGAGACGGTCCGAACGAAACCGCGCCCGATCGGGCGCGGTTAAAGCTCGCTGCGCGGCGGCAGCGTCCAATCGATCGCGGGCTGGCCCTGCTTCGACAGATAGTCGTTGGCGGCGGAGAAATGTCCGCAGCCGATGAAACCGCGGTGCGCCGACAACGGCGAGGGATGCGGCGCCTTGAGTACGCGGTGCCGGCGCGGGTCGATGACCTTGCCCTTGGCCTGGGCATAGCTGCCCCACAGCAGGAACACCAGGCCTTCGCGTTCGCGATTGAGCACGTCGACGACGTGATCGGTGAAGCCTTCCCAACCCTTGCCCTGATGCGCGCCGGCGCGGCCTTCTTCGACCGTCAGCACCGCGTTGAGCAACAGCACGCCGCGATGCGCCCACGGCATCAGATAGCCGTGATCGGGCCGGGCGATGCCGAGGTCGCGGTGGATTTCCTTGAAGATGTTGTCGAGCGACGGCGGCACCGACACGCCGGGCAACACCGAGAAGCACAGGCCATGGGCCTGACCGTAACCGTGGTACGGGTCCTGGCCGAGGATCACCACTTTCACCTGATCGAACGGCGTGGCGTCGAACGCGGCGAAGATCTGCGGCCCCGGCGGAAAGATCCGCGCGCCCGCGGCCTTGCGCTCGCGCAGGAACGCCGACAACGCCTGCATGTCGTCGCGCGCGAACCAGTCGCCGACGCGCTGCTTCCACGAGGGTTCGAGTTTGATGCCGCGGTCGCCGTCGCTCATGCGGTCACCGCCGCGACCGGTTCGGACAGCCGCGCCAGGCGCAGTTGGAACAAGGTCTTGGTCACCAGCAGGCGCTCCTCGATCGGCTTGAGCACCAGATCGTTGGCGCCGGCGCGCAGCAATTCGCTCTGGTTGTCGCGGTTGGCGTCGCCGGTCATCACCAAAACAGGCAGACGGCGCTTGCCGTAAGCGAAGTCGTTGCGCAGTCGAGCGAGCAGATCCTTGCCGCCCAACTCGCCCTTCAGATAAACGTCGGTCAGCACCAGATCGGCGCCGGCGTCACCACCGTCGCGGCCGCTGACGCGGTGCGCTTCCAGATGCTCCAGCGCTTCCTCCACACCGATGAAATGCAGCACCTGCAGCGAATGGCGCTCGAGCATGCGCTTGGTCGCGACCGCGACCACCCGGCTGTCTTCGACGTAGAGCACGCGCGCGCCCGGAATCGCCTGCGGCTGCACGTAGCCGCGGATGAATTCGGCCAGCGCGCTGGGGCCGAGCGATTTGTCGAAATAATCGGTGACGTCCTCGGTGAAGCGACGCGCTTCCAGATGCGCCTGGGCGTCGCCGGACACCACGATCACCGGCACGTAGGCCTGCGTGGCCGCCTCGCGCACGGCGCGAGCGAGCGCGATGCCGTCGCCGTCGGGCAGGACCAGCGCGGTGGTGACCAGATCGACCTCGCCGTGATCGAGCGCGACCTTTGCCTCGATGATGCTGCCGCACTGGACGATGCGCGCGTTGGGCAATTCGCGCAGCAACACGTCGGCGATGAGCTTGCGGACCAGTTTGGAACCGTCGACCACCATCACGCGGGGCGAGGTGTTATCGAAGTGGCGAAGATTCTGACTGTGCATACGTGTGGACAATACCGTCTCGGCGTCGCGGAACAGGCGGGGCGCGGGACGCCGGCGCGGAACCGAGTGAGGATCATGCGGGGGAGCACGATTCTAGGCGCAAGCGGGGTTCGATTCCGAGCCTTGCGCAACATCATGGCAACCGTGTGTCGGCGAAACCGGCCTTGTATCGACAATGCCGGGTACCGGCCGCATCGCGGCGCGACCGTGCGGGCCGCGGTGGCGAAGTCGGGCCTGATGGCCTGCGCGGACGGGACTTTCAGCCTTCGTGCGTCATGCCCGCAGCGCGGCTTGCGACCAGTCGCAACAAGACCGCAGCACGCCGGGTGACGCCCGGGGCACAGAAACCGAGCAGGCCGGCGGCCGCTCAGCCCTGCCCGGCGCGGGTCTGACGCAGGTAGTGGCCGGTCACCAGCCCGGCGCCCAGCCAGCCCAGCGCGGCGGCGCCGGCCAGGATCGCCAGCGCCGGCCCCAGGTCGAAGCCCTGCAACTGGAAACGGCTGCCGTAACTGAGCGCGAGCGCGGTCAGCGGTTCGCGCAGGCTGTGGTCGGCCACGGCCAGCAGGGCCAGCGCGACCGCGCCGGCGGCCAGGCCGTAGCAGGCGCCCAGGTACAGGAACGGCCGGCGGATGAAACCGTCGGTGGCGCCGAGCAATTGCAGCACGCCGATTTCGTCGCGCCGCGACTGGATGTCCAGGCGAACGGTGTTGCCGACCACCAGCAAGGCGCCCAGACCGAGCATCGCCGCGAGCACCCAGGCCAGGCGGCTGCCGAACCGCAGCCAGCCGTCCAGGCGCTGGCGCCAGCCGGCATCGTGCTGGACCTGATCGGCCTCGGCCAGTTGCTCCAGCGATTGCGCCAGGGCCAGTTCGTCGCCCTTCGGCGTCACCACCAGCAGGCTCGGCAACGGGTTGCCCTCGATCGCCGACAGCGTGTCGCCCAGACCGCTTTTCTCGCGCAGATCGGCCAGGCCTTGCTCGGGCGTGCGCAGATCGACCGCGCCGACCTCGGGCCGCGCGCGCAGCTCCTCGGCCAGGGCGCGGGCGCGTTCGAGCTTGACCTCGGGCTTGAGGAACAGGCTGATCTGGCGCGAGCGCTGGACGTCGCCGGCGAAGCGTTCGACGTTGTTCAACGCCGCCCACAAGCCCAGCGGCAGGGCCAGCGCTACCGCCATCACGCCGATGGTCAGCAGCGCCGCCCACGGCTTGCGCAGCAGGCGGCCGAGGCTGGCGACCAGGCTGTAAAGGTGATGATCGAGCCATGCGCCGAAACGCGACTGCGGCGCGGCATCGATCGCGATATCGAGCTCGCGGTCGGCGCCGGAAATCGGATCTGAAATGTCGCCGGAAGGATTCACGCTGCTCATTCGGCCAGGTCCTCGGGCGCGATATCGTCGACCAGGCGGCCGTGGTTCAACACCAGCACGCGTTTGCGCATGCGCTTGACCAAGGCCAGGTCGTGGCTGGCGACCAGCACGCTGGTGCCGCGCTCGGGCAAGGACTGAAACAAGGTCATGATCTCGGCCGACAGGGTCGGGTCGAGGTTGCCGGTGGGTTCGTCGGCGACCAACAGCCGCGGTTCGCCGATGATGGCGCGCGCAATCCCCACGCGCTGTTGTTCGCCCGCCGACAACTCGCCCGGCAACGCGGTGGCGCGCGCGCCCAGGCCGACCTTGTCCAGAGTCGCGCGCACGCGCCGACCGATGTCGGCGCGGCGCAGGCCGCGCAGCAGCAACGGCAAGGCGACGTTATCGGCGACGCTGCGATCGGCCAGCAGGCGGTGGTCCTGAAACACCACCCCGACCTCGCGCCGATGCAACGCGATGCGACGCCCGCCAACCTTGAGCAGATTTTTTTCGCCGAACAGCACCGCGCCGCGGCTGGGCCGTTCGCTGAGGTGGATCAGCTTGAGCAAGGTGCTCTTGCCCGCGCCGGAGTGGCCGGTCACGAACAGCATCTCGCCCGGGGCCACCTCGAAGCTGACTTCGCTCAAGGCCTCGTGGCCGCTGCTGTAGCGTTTACTGACGTTGTCGAAGCGCAATACGGTCATGGCCGGGAGTATCGCAGAGCGAATCGCCGGAAATCATCACGTTTCGGCTTTTGCGTTTGGCCTATGTTCGCGCTGCGGTCGTCGCAGCCACGCGGACGCGCATCGACGACATCGACCGGCCGCCCTCGCGGGCGCCACAGGCCGGCACCCGCTTCACGACCGCAACCACCGCCGCAGCGGGCCGCGCCACAGCGCGCGACGCCCTGTCCGCGCGGGACTCGCAACACCGCGCACGTCCGACATTGGAATGCACGCCATCGGCCCGCCGGGCCGATCGGGACCGCTTGCCACCCTTCAATGGAGTCAGACGCCATGCTCACGACCAAGACCTCGCTCGCCCTCGCCGCCCTGCTCGCCCTGGGCCTGCTGCCAAGCGGCGGCGCGCGCGCCGAACAGTACGACGCGCCGATCAACATCGGCACCCTGGCCTGCCCGGCCGGCTCGACCGGTTACGGCAATGCCCGCTTCATCGTATTTCCGTTCTTCACCAACACCGTGCCGAACTACCGCATGACGATCTGGTGCAGCGCCGCCGGCAGCGGCCGTCGCGGCCATTTCGAGCCCGGCGTGGGCGGCGTGTTCGTGGCCTGGCCGTATGCGGGCGGTTCGTTCGGCGTGGGCTGGCCGGCCTCGCCCAATCACAGCAATCAATATCAGTTGCTGGATGTCGACAGCGACGGCGACCTGGACGTGTTCCAGTTGCTGGAAACCTCGCCGAATACGTGGTCGGTGTTCTTGAGCCGCACCCAATAAGTCCGACCCGCTGATCCCAACGCGATCGCTGCCTGATGCATGAGCGGATTCGCGGCTTGGCTTTTGCTCAAGAATCCCGCGAATGCGGGGTTCTTGCCGTGATCGGCACGAACGCGGCGTCTTGCTTGTCATTGCGTCGATCGCGGAACCGCGATCAGCTGATAGTGCTCGTCATGCCCGTGAACGCGGGGATCGAGCGACTTGTCGCGGCACGAACATCACCGCCATGCCGCGATCAATTCGCAGCCACCATGCCGCAAACGAACGCGAAGCGACGAAATCGCCGCTTCGCGTTCGATCAACCGATCAGTGCTGCGTACGCGGCGGACGCGCGACCAGCGACTTGAGCTTGCGTCCGATCCGGCCCAGCAGCGAGGGCTTGCCCTCGCCCGACGCGGCAGGTGCCGACGTCGCCGCGGGCTTGGCCGCGGCCGGCTTGTTGGCGGCTGCGGACGGCTTGGCCGTCGACGCGGCCGCATTCGCCGCGGCGGGCGCCTGCGCGCCTTCGGCGCCTTCGATCTTGCGACCGCCACGACGGCGACGACGCTTGCGCGGCGCGCGTTCGCCTTCGGCGGCGGCCGGGTTGGCGGCCGCGGCATCGGGATTGACCGCCGCGCCTTCGACCCGCGGCTTGCGCGGCGGACGCGGCGCGGCCGGCGCGCCGTCTTGCGCGGGAGCGCCTTCGACCGGCTTGACGTCGGCGCTCTTGGCCGGACCGCCTTCGCTGCGCGGACGACGCGGCGGCGCGCCATCGCGGCGACCTTCGCTGCGCCCGCCACGGCCGGCGCCAGGACCGCCGGAACCGCTGCGGCTGCGGCCACCGCCGCGACGCTCTTCATCGGCGGCGCGCTGCTCGCGCGCTTCCTTGAAGATCGCGCCGATGCTTTCGTTCTCCTCGCCTTCCTCGCCCGCCGGCACTTCGCGCGGCGCGCGCGGCAGCGACACCAGCAGTTCGGCGTCGACCGGCGCGGTCGGCAGCTTCTGCTCGATGTAGGCCTCGATGTCGGGCAGGCTCATCGCATAGCGTTCGCAGGCGAAGCTGATCGCGTCGCCCTCGGCGCCCAGGCGCGCGGTGCGGCCGATGCGATGCACGTAGTCTTCCGCGTCGAACGGCAGGTCGTAGTTATAAACGTGGCTGACACCGTCGATGTGCAGACCGCGCGCGGCCACGTCGGTGGCGACCAGGATTTCGAGCTGACCCTTCTGGAATTTGTTGAGCAGCGATTCGCGCTTCTTCTGCGGCACGTCGCCCGACAGCACGCCGACGCGATACCCGCCGCGTTCCAGCGAACGCGCCACCCGCTCCACCCACACCTTGGTGTTGACGAACACCATGGTGCGCGCGCCTTCGCTGCGCGACAGCAGGCCCAGCAGCAGCGGGATCTTTTCCTCGTCGGACGGGAAGTACACCTTCTGCCGGACCTTGGCCGCGGTGATGAACTCGGTCTCGACCACGAGCTTCTCGGGCTCGTTCATGTGCTCGTAGGCCAGTTCCAGCACGCGATGGCTCAGCGTGGCCGAGAACAGCAGGGTCTGCCGCTCGGTGCGGATCGGCATGCGCCGCAGCAGGAAGCGGATGTCCTTGATGAAGCCCAGGTCGAACATGCGGTCGGCTTCGTCGAGCACGCAGATCTCGCAGGCGTGCAGCGACACGACCTTGTGCTGCTTGACGTAGTCGATCAGGCGGCCCGGCGTGGCGATGATGACGTCGGCGCCGCTCTGCAGGATTTCGCGCTGCTTGTCGTAATCCACGCCGCCGTAGACCAGGGCGAACTTCAGGCCGAGGTCGGAGCCGAACTTGACCGCGTCCTTGTGGATCTGGATCGCCAGTTCGCGGGTCGGGGCCAGGATCAGCGCGCGCGGGTCCTCGGGCTTGCGCTCGGCCAGGGCCGGGCTGGTCAGCAGGCGGTTGATCACCGCGACCAGGAACGCCAGCGTCTTGCCGGTGCCGGTCTGCGCCTGGCCGGCGACATCGCGCCCGGTCAGCGCCAGCGGCAGGGTCAGGGCCTGAATCGGCGTGCAGCGCGAAAACCCGGCGGCCTCAAGGCCGGCCAACAGGGTCGGGTGCAGGTCGAACGAGGAGAAAGTGATATCGGTTAAAGGCTTGTCGCTCATGCGTTTCAGAAGTCCGCGCCGATCAGGCGCCGTAGAGTGTCGCTTGCGTGGGTGGCGTCGGCGAAGCAGACTGCCGGGGCCGAGCCGGCGCCCGAGTTGAACTCTGAAGGCAGGCTCGATGAGGCCGTGGCGCAGCCCTTGAAGGTGCCGCGAAACGCCCCAGTTTAGCGTAAGCCCCCGCCCGGCATGGGCCGCCCGGGGTTCCATTCTAGAATAGCCTGGTCCGTATGGATCTCGCGCCCCCGCAGGAGACCCCCGTGAGCGAAAAAGTTCTGCATGCTGGCGATTCCGACTTCGACGCCACCGTGCTGCAGTCGTCCGAACCCGTCCTGGTCGATTTCTGGGCCCCGTGGTGCGGCCCGTGCAAGGCGATCGGCCCGATCGTCGAGCAGCTGGCCGACCAGTACCAGGGCAAGGCCAAGGTGGTGAAGGTCGACGTGCAGGAATTCCCCGCGCTGGGGGTTCGCTACAACGTGCGCAGCATCCCCATGCTGTTGATGTTCAAGGACGGCCAGGTCCATTCCAGCCAGCTGGGCGCGCCGCCGAACATCAAGTCGCTGCTCACCCAGATGATCGACAAGGCCATCTGAAGCGCGTCATCGCGACCGCGTGACGCATGCGCCCGCCCCGGGCGCATGCGTTCCGGGCCCGACCCGGCAACGTGAACGGTATAGCCCGGGAAGCTTGCCGCCACGCGGCAGCAGTGCTAGTTTCGCAACACCCGGCGTCGGACTTCGCGTCCCCACGCCGCACCCCGTCTAGATACTCATCATCAACCCACGTCCCTGACGTCCCGCTCGCCCGATGCGAGCGCTCGCCGCTTAGCGAGGAACCTCCGCTTGTCCGATAAGACCCCCGACGCTGGCGATACCGCCGAGAAGCGCGTGCGTAAACCGCGCGCCAGCAAAACCGCCGACGCCGCTCCGGCCGTCGTGAGCGATGCCAGCCCACTGATTCCGGCCAAACCGGCCCCCGTCGCGCCGGCGCCTGCCGTGCCTGCGCCGGTCAAACCCGCACCCGCCGCCCCGGCTCCGGCCGCCGCCGCATCCGAATCCTCCAGCGCGCCTGCCGCGCCCAAAGCCCCCGCTCCTGCTCCGGCCGCACATGCCGGCGGCGAGTCCGCTCCGGCCGCCTCCGGCGCCAGCGATTCGTCCGCCTCGCACGCTCAGGACGGCAACGGCGGTCAGCAGCAAGGCCAGAACCAGCAGGGCCAGCAGCGCGACGGCGCCTACGACGCCAACCGCGGCGGCAATAACCGCCGCGACCGTTTCCGCAACCGCCGCGACCGCGATCGCAATGGCGGCGGCGGTGGCGGTGGTGGCGGCAACAACCGTCCGCAGCAGCGCGGCGGCGGCAATGACGATTTCGACAACGGCGAGAACTTCGTCCCGCGTCCGCACCCGCAGGTGCCCGAGGGCTTCCCGCAGTACTCGCTGGGCGACCTCAAGCGCATGCCCGCGCCGAAGCTGATGGATCTGGCCGACCAGCTCAGCATCCAGGAAGGCGTCGCCCGCGCGCGCAAGCAGGACGTGATCTTCGCCCTGCTGAAAGTGCTTACCCGCCATGGCGAAGGCGTCGCCGCCGACGGCGTGCTGGAAATCCTGCCCGACGGCTTCGGCTTCCTGCGCGCGGCCGAGGCGAGCTACCTCGCCGGCCCGGACGACACCTACATCTCGCCGAGCCAGATCCGCCGCTTCAACCTGCGCACCGGCGATCACCTGTCCGGCCGCATCCGCTTCCCGAAGGACGGCGAACGCTACTTCGCCCTGTCGGTCGTCGACAGCATCAACGGCGAGCCGCTGGAAGCGTCGAAGAACAAAGTCCTGTTCGAAAACCTGACCCCGCTGTTCCCGCGCCGCAAGTTCAAGCTCGAGCGCGCCGACGGTTCGACCGAGGACATCACCGGCCGCATCCTCGACCTGATGGCGCCGCAGGGCAAAGGCCAGCGCGCGCTGATCGTCTCGCCGCCCAAGGCCGGCAAGACGATGATGATGCAGCAGGTCGCCACCGCGATCACCCACAACCATCCCGACGTGCATCTGATCGTGCTGCTGGTCGACGAGCGTCCGGAAGAAGTGACCGAAATGCAGCGCACCGTGCGCGGCGAAGTGGTTTCCTCGACCTTCGACGAACCGGCCGCGCGCCACGTGCAGGTCGCCGAGATGGTGATCGAGCGCGCCAAGCGCCTGGTCGAACACAAGAAGGACGTGGTGATCCTGCTCGACTCGATCACCCGCCTGGCCCGCGCCTACAACAACGTCGTGCCGAGTTCGGGCAAGGTGCTGTCGGGCGGCGTCGACGCCAACGCCCTGCACCGTCCGAAGCGATTCTTCGGTGCCGCGCGTAACGTCGAGGAAGGCGGTTCGCTGACGATCATCGCCACCGCCCTGATCGACACCGGCAGCAAGATGGACGAGGTGATCTACGAAGAGTTCAAGGGCACCGGCAACTCGGAAGTCCACTTGAACCGCCGTATCGCCGAGAAGCGCGTGTACCCGGCGATCGACATCAACCGCTCCGGCACCCGTCGCGAAGATCTGCTGATCGAGCCCGAGCTGCTGCAGAAGATCTGGATCCTGCGCAAGCTGCTGCACGGCATGGACGAAATCGGCGCGATGGAATTCCTGCTCGACAAGATGAAGACCACCAAGTCGAACGACGAATTCTTCAGCTCGATGAAGCGCTGACCGCGCGAGATCGACGAAGGCCGCCAAAGAAAACGCCCCGCATCGCGGGGCGTTTTTGTTTGCGCCGATCGCTCGGGCCGCGAGCGTGGTTATCGATCGATAAGCACGCCCGATCCGCGGCGCGAGATCAGAACCCGCGGCCGCCCGGCGTCGCCTGCTGCTGCGCCGGGGTCTCGGTCGCGGCGGTGTGGCGCGCGGCGAGCTGGCTGCTCGTCTCCACGCTCTGATGCGACGCGCTGGCGACATCGAGCGCGACCATGCGCCGCGCCGGCGATTGCAGGTCGCCCTGCACCGCGAACAGCTTGCTGCCGTCCTTGCTCGCGAGCAGGTGATCGACCTGGGTCAGGCCACCGTCGCGCGCGGCCGGGACCAACGCCGCGGCGAGGTTCTTCTGCTGCTGCTCGCTGAGCCGGTTCTGCGGGATCTCGGTGCCTTTGACCTTGTCGAGCATGTCGCGGTACTGGCCGTTCAAGGCGTTCGCGCTGCTGCTGAGAATGCCGGCCACGCGCAGGCCTTCCTCGAGCGTGCCGCCGACCTTGTTGGTGTTGCGGTTGGCCGCGTCGCGCAGTTCCGGCGGCAGCAGGTAGGTGCCGCGTTCGCGCTCGCCGTCGCGATCGCGGACGTAGCGCTTGACGTCGTTGAGCTCCAGATCGAGGAACTCCCTGGCCGACCCCTTGGCCGACTGCGCCAACTGGATCGCCTGCGGCGCGGTGAGTTTGTCCAGGCCTTGACCCGAGGCCAAGGCATCGACCAGCGATTCGGGATGCACTTTCTGCTTGAGGAAGGACAGGAAGCGCTCGCGCGTTTCCGGGTTCTGGCCCAGGCCATCGAGCACGCGCGTGGCGGTCGACAGCGCGTTGGCGCCGTCGGTCGGCATGCCGGCGATATTGCGCATCACTCCGTTGATGGCCTGCTTGGGTTCCAGGCCTTCGCCGAACGGGAAACGCTCGCGGAATTCGTCCCAGCGCGGCTTGAGCAGCGCTTCGCGCGCGTGCTTGATCAACTCGTAAGCGCCGGCGGCGAACGCCACCACCGCGATGCCGATCGGCGCGATGCCGATCAAGCCGCCGACCAGGCCGGCGTTGCGCGCGCCGAACATGGTCGCGATGTTGCCGATATTGCCGACGGTCTTGAAGCCGCCGTTGAGCAGATCGAACGCGGAGTCGACGCGCTGGTCGGTGGTCAGCGGCATGCCGGTCAGCGGGTCGCGGCCGTTGAACACGCGGCCGGCGTTCTGGCCGATGTCCCTGACGTCATGCGCCACGTCCTTGATCGCGCTGTAGCGCTCGAGGATCTTCGCCGCTTCGCGTTCGCGGCCGGTGCGGTTGGCGAACTCCAACACCGCGGCCATCGCCGCCGCATCGAGCGGCTGGCCGTTGAGATGGGCGGCGTTGCCGGACTTGATCGCCGCGTCCAGCGCTTCCAGGGTCTGGGTGATGTCGCCGTGGCCGCCGTTGACCGCGAGCTGCTTGAGCTCACGCAGATGCTCGTCGACCGGCGCCGGGCCGTTGGCGTCGCGCTGCGCCGACCAGGTCTTGGAGTATTCGACCAGCGCCTTCTGCGCGTTCGCCGGCAACTCCACTTCGTAACCGTGGAACGGCGGCGCGACCCGGCCATCGGCGCGGGTTTCGCCCGGATGCAGTTTCCAGGTCAGGTCGACATCGGCGAGCGCGCCGCCGGGCGCGGAGGCCGAGGCGATGGTGGCTTCGAGGGTGTCCTCGTCGACCACCTGGCCGTTGCGTTGCAAGGCATCGGCGACGAACGCGCGCAGCACGGTGTCGCGCGACCACTCAGCGTCGGCGGGCAGCAGCGCGGTATAGGTTTGCGCGTGTTCCTGCGCGGCGCCTTGGCCGGCGTAATGACGCGGCTGGGCGGCGGCATCGCTGCGCGGCAGGTGGGCGTCCAGGATCGAATCGACTGCTGCATTCATATGCACGGCTCCATGTCGGAGGGGTCATCCCCATGACCCCGAGCGCCGGCGGCAGGTCCGCGGGCGGACTCGCATGATGCCCCCGTCGCTGAACGAGAGCAATTCCGCGCTGATTTCCATGCAGTTTTTGACTTTTCCGTACGGCGCCCGACATCGCACGTCGCGCACGAATCGAGCGCCGCGGCGTGCGATGCCTGCGTTTCAGTCGAACCTGTCCTGCGCCGCGGGCCGGCAGGTTTCGGTGCGCCGCGGCGCTTGGACTTCGACCGTGCGCGGCGCGTCCATCGCCGCGCTCACACTCGCGCTCATGCCGGCGAAAGAAAAATCCCGAGGCTGCAATTCGTCCATCGCCGGATTGCAACCGCTCAACATCGACACCGCCAATACCAACGCCAGCTTGTTCATGGTGAACCTCCCTGTAGACGACGAGATACCGCGCTCCTGCGCTTCACCGGCCCTCGCGCAGCGACCGGTGGCTCGCCTGTTATTTTGCGGCGACAGCGTCGCTCAGCCTGCGAATGGCGGCGATGCGATTGCGTTACTGGAATGCAGTTGTTCGTGTCGCAATCGCGCGTGGTCGAAGGCATGCGTCTGCACTGTCAACGTCTAAGTGCATCAAACGAGTCAAACACGGCCTGGCGAACTTTCGCGGCCGCCTCGGGCATGCC
>NZ_JBDGLR010000020.1:0-15445 GCF_057655755.1 Lysobacter sp. Soil_N_51
CAGGCATGCGCCACACGAGACATCCTGTCTCGGTGGCGCACGGCGCACATCCATGTGCGCCGCCCTACGGGTGTCCTTTTTCTAACGCGAGTCAACGACTTCGCGGCGCTGGATGAACTGCGCGACTTCAAGCTCAAGCCGAAAGTGCATGGCCTATCTGTTGGAGCGGCGCAAGCCGCGGCCACGAAAACACGACTTCGGCGAAGGTTTCGACGTTGTCGATAGGTCGCGGTCGCGACTCGCGTCGCTCCTACAGGGACTGCGATGTCGCTACGTCGTTCCCGACTTCAACAACGGGCGATGCATATCAAGCGCACCACCACCTCTCCCACGCGTAAAAAATCAAATTGCTCGAAAGCTTGCCTGAACAGGCGAACTACCGATACTCACCAATACGGTGCAGCGCAACATCCCATCCACGATTGCCCACCTCAGACACCCCCATCCCCTTGGGCAAACCCACCCAACCCGACTAGACTCATCCCCTGTCCCGACGACGCCCACCCGCGTCGCCCACCGCTTCGAACCGAGACCCGTCCCAGATGAAATCCCACGTTGTCGGCGCCCTGATCCTGATCGTCATCGGCACCTTGTTCCTGCTCAACAACCTGGGCTACACCAACCTCAGCCTGACCAAGGTCCTGGTGACCTGGTGGCCGGCGGCGCTGGTCGTGGTCGGTCTGGGCCTGCTGTTCAAGCGCAACTAGCCCGCGCCGGCCCATGCGCGACCGCATCGACTTCAACTGCGATCTGGGCGAAGGCTGCGGCGACGACGCGGCGATCCTGCCCTACGTCAGCTCGGCCAACATCGCCTGCGGCGGCCACGCCGGCGACGATGCGAGCATGCGCGCGACCCTGCGCCTGTGCCGCGAACACCGGGTCGCCGCCGGCGCGCATCCGGGCTTCGAGGATCCCGAACACTTCGGCCGCCGCGCCCTGCCGCTGAGCCGCGACGAGATCGGCATGCTGATGCTCGGCCAGATGGCGCGGCTGGCGTCGATCGCCGCCGACGAAGGCGTGGCGCTCACCCACGTCAAGCCGCACGGCGCGCTGTACAACCTGGCCGCCGACGACCGCATCGTCGCCGACGCCATCGTCGCCGCGGTGGCGGCGTTCGATCCGAACCTGATCGTGTACGGCCTGGCCCAGTCGCAACTCACCGACGCGGCCGAAGCCGCCGGGCTGCGCGTCGCCCACGAAGTATTTGCCGAGCGCGGTTACGCCGCCAACGGCCGGCTGCTGCCGCGCGGACAGCCCGGCGCGGTGATCGAATCGCTGGCGCAATCGATCCAGCAAGTGCGCGATCTGGTGCTGCATGGCGAAGTCGCCGTCGCCGACGGCGGAAAGATCGCGCTGCGCGCCGACACCTTGTGCCTGCACGGCGACCGCAGCGATGCGCCGGCGTTCGCGCGTGCGGTGCACGAGGCGCTGCAAGCCGCCGGGATCCGGGTTGCGGCATTGTGAGAATGCAGCGCATCGGCTTTTTCGCTGCGGCACTTCGCAACATCTTCGACACGATTCTTTCGCTGTCCGCCTGCGCACCACGCGGCAGGACGCGACAGGTATGAACCTGTGCGCATGACAGCCACGACCCCGCCACGTTTCTTCGAGGACGCGAGATGAACTATTGGCCCTTGATCGGCGTCGCGGCGGTCGTGCTCGGTTTCGCGTTGCGGCTCAATCCGGCGCTGGTGGTGGTCGTGGCCGGGTTCATCACCGGCCTGGCCGCGCAGTTGTCGCCGCTGGACGTACTCGAAGTGCTCGGCAAGGCCTACACCGAGAAACGCTTCCTGCTGCTGTTTCTGCTGACCCTGCCGGTGATCGGCCTGCTCGAACGCCACGGCCTGAAGGAACACGCGCAGCACTGGATCGCGCGATTGCGCGGCGCGACCATGGGCCGGCTGCTGATCGCCTATCTGCTGATGCGCCAGCTCGCTTCGGCGGTCGGCCTGACCAGCCTCGGCGGTCATCCGCAGACCGTGCGCCCGCTACTCGCGCCGATGGCCGAGGGCGCGGCGCAGACCACCCATGGCGAACTCGACGACGACGAACGCCAGCGTATCCGCGCGATGGCCGCTGGCACCGACAACGTCGGCCTGTTCTTCGGCGAGGACATCTTCATCGCCTTCGGCGCGGTGCTGCTGATCCAGAGTTTCTTCACCGAACACGGGATCGCGCTCGATCCATGGCACATCGCCTTGTGGGGCATTCCGACCGCGATCTGCGCGTTCGTGATCCACGCGGTGCGCGTGCTGCGGTTCGAACGAAAGCTCGCGCGCGATCACCAGCCCGCCAGACACGCGCGAACCGAACCCGTCGACGCGAACGCGGAAACGCCGTCGCCATGATCACCCTGACCTTCGTCTACTGGTTGATGGGCGCGTACTTCGCCGCGCTCGCCTGGCGCGGCCTGCGCGATGCCGCCAACCCGCGCCGCTATACCACCGCGCTGTTCTGGGGCCTGATCGCACTGCTGATGTTCGCCGCCGAACACATGCCGAACAAAGTCGTCGGCGGCTGCGTGGTGGTGCTGGCGGTGCTCGCCGGTTTCGGCGGGCTCGGCAAGGGCCGCTACGCCGAAACCACCGGCGAGGAGAAACAGGCCGAGTCGCTGCGGCTCGGCAATCGCTTGTTCTGGCCCGCGCTGCTGATCCCGGCGGTGACCCTGGTCGGCGCACTCGGCCTGAAATACGTGTCGTTCGGCGATCAACCGTTGCTGGAAACCAAGAACGTCACCCTGATCGCGCTGACCCTGGCCTGCATCGTCGCCTTGGTCGCCGCGTGCCGACTGACCCGGCAGACGCCGTGGAGCGGGGTCGAGCAATCGCGCCGCCTGGTCGACTCGATCGGCTGGGCCGCGTTGCTGCCGCTGTTGCTCGCCGCGCTCGGCAGCGTGTTCGAAGCCGGCGGCGTCGGCCAGGCCGTGGCCGGCGTGGTGCGCGCGGTGATTCCGGTCGACAACGCCTTCGTCGTGGTCATGGCCTATGCGCTGGGCATGGCCTTGTTCTCGGCGATCATGGGCAACGCTTTCGCCGCGTTCCCGGTGATGACCGGCGGCATCGCCCTGCCGTTGCTGGTTCAGCACCACGGCGCCGATGCCGCGCCACTGGCCGCGATCGGCATGCTCTCGGGCTATTGCGGCTCGCTGATGACGCCGATGGCGGCGAATTTCAACCTGGTGCCGGCGGCCTTGCTGGAGCTGAAGGACCCGTACGGCGTGATTCGCGCGCAATGGCCGACCGGGCTGGTGCTGCTGGCCTGCAACGTCCTGCTGATGTATTGGATCGCATTGCGATGAATAAGCCGAGATCTGCCGCGACCGGCGCTGGACGCAAGCGCGCCGCGACCAAGAAAGCGACGAAACCCGCCACGAAACCGAAGTCGGGCGCGACCGATTCGATGCATCGCCACGCGGCGCCGCGCACGGTGCTGCTGACCGGCTTCGCGCCGTTCGGCGGCGAGTCGGACAACCCCAGTTGGGAAGCGGTGCGCATGCTCGACGGCGAAATAATCGCCGGCCATCGCATCGCCACGCGCTGCCTGTCGGTTACTTTCGATCAATCTCTGCGCGAACTCGACGACGCCATCAGCGCGCTGCGTCCGGCCTTGGTGCTGTGCGTGGGCCAGGCCAGCGGCCGCGCCCAGTTGTCGATCGAGCGCATCGCGATCAACATCGACGACGCGCGCATTCCCGACAACCTCGGCGCGCAGCCAATCGACCGCGCGATCGCCGCCGAAGGCCCCGCCGCCTATTTCAGCGACCTGCCGATCAAGGCCATGCTCGTCGCGGTACGCGCGGCCGGCATCCCCGCGGAGATTTCGCAGACCGCCGGCACCTATGTGTGCAATCACGTTTTCTACGGCCTGATGCATCGGCTGCACCAACGCGACGACGCCGTCGGCGTGCGCGGCGGTTTCGTGCATATCCCGTATTCGCCGGCGCAGGCCGCGCGCCATCCCGGCGTGGCGAGCCTGGCGATCGAAACGGTCGCGCGCGGCTTGCGCGTGGCGCTCGAGACCGCGCTGAGCACCCACACCGACCGCCGCATCGCCGCCGGCGCCGAACACTGACATCCCGCCTTTCACCAATCCCGGAGCCCCCCATGCACCGCCTGCTGCTCGCCGCCCTGCTCACCGCCGCCGCCATCACCGCGCCCGCCCATGCCGTCCTGTTCGACAAGAACCCCGATAAAGTCGCCGACGAAGCCGTGACCCAGCGCTTGCGCGCGGTCACCGTGTGGGTCGACGCCAGTTGGGGCTTCCGCAACCAGGGCGCGGCCAACGCGCTCAGCCGCGCGCATCAGGCCTTCACCACGCGAGGTTATGACGTGCTTAGCGTGGCGCCGTATATCGAGAATGGTGATTTGCAGGGGTTTTTTGTTACGTATCAGAAGCCGCAGGGGCGTTGAGGCGCATGCGCGGCTTGAGGTGAAAAGTTACAGACCGTTTTAGTGGCGGAAACTTTTGATCCTGCTTGCAGCTTCAAAGCCTTTGAGGCAAAGGCAACAGCTTTCGTCCGCAAGCGGCCGAGTTACTTTCTTTTGTCAAAAGCGACAAAAGAAAGGTAACCAAAGAAAAACGCTTTTTTTGTGGATCAAGTGCCCGCGCGTGCGGCGCAAACGCAGGCATGCGCCACACGAGACCTCCTGTCTCGGTGGCGCACGGCGCACATCCATGTGCGCCGCCCTTCGGGTGTCCAATTGTTCTCGCGAGTTAGCTGCCTCTCAGCGCTGGATGAGCTGCGCGGCTTCAAGCGCAAGCCAAAGCTGCATGGCCTACCTGTAGGAGCGGCGCGAGCCGCGACCACGGGAATGCAGCTACGACGAACGTTGCGCCATTGCCGAGATGTCGCGGTCGCGGCTCGCGCCGCTCCTACAGGGGGACATGCGACTTCAGCTTTGGCTTTGGCTTGAAGCCGCGCAGTCCATCCAGCGCTGCGAAGCCAGGGACTCGCGTTAGCAAACGCACACCCGAATGGCGGCGTGCAGGATGCACGCCGTGCGCCATCGGGACATGGATGTCCCGTGTGGCGCATGCCCGCGCAAGCTCCGCACTTGCGGGCACTTGATTCAAAGAAAAGCATTTTTCTTTGGTTACCTTTTGACCGAAGGGAATCCAGACGGACTTTTGTTGCTTTAGACAAAAGAAAGTGACCCGCCGCTTTAGTGGCGGAAGCTTTTGATCCTGCTTCAAGCTTTAAAAGCTTCAAAGCCTATGGCTGCACCGCATGGCGCTGGGTCGTGTAAAAGCGAATCCCCCCTCCCCCCCCCTTTTCCAAAGGGGGGAACAGCAAAAGCCTCGGAGGCTTGATGACTGCGCCGCAGGAGGCTTCTTCGCGCCTAAGAGCGCCCCCAACCACCTCGTCCCAAAGACGAGAACTGCAAAATCCGCGCCGCCTGATCTGACAATCGGTTCAAACCCTCAGCACCGCGCCGCCTTGCGACACGTCCACACCACCCCAAAAAAGAAAACGCGCCGATGCTAGGCACCGACGCGTCCTCATCCAACCCTCAAACCCAATCACTCGATCAACGCGCCACCACCACCTTGGTGCCAGCAACATGATCGTGCAAGCAACGACGATCATCGCGAAAGATCATCAACACATCGACCAACTGCACCACCGCGCCCAGACAAGGAATCAGCCCGATCCCCTGCGCGAATCCATAACGCTTGCCCAGCAACTCGGCCAGGCTCGGCTGCAGACCGTCCATGTCGACGATCTTGATCCGCATGACCTTCTTGCCCCAGGTCTGACCGCTCGCGTTGAGCGGATATGCCTGGACGAGGAACGACAGGATGATTCCGATCATGCCCCACATGAATTGCAGGCCCAAGGTGCCTTCGCCCGACTGGTACGCCTGCAGTACCTGGTCGAAGTAGCCGCCGACAAACATGATCGGCACTATCAGCGCGAACATGATCGCCGCGTCGATCAGCGCCGCGACCAGGCGGATGCCGCGGTCGGCCAGTTCGTCGTCGCCGCCGCTGTAGTGGAATTCGTTCAACGACGACTGCGGCGTCTGATAAGGGTTTTGTTGCGGGTCCATGCCTGCTCCGTACGCGAAAGGGCGACGCGCGCGGCTCCCCGCCGCGACGCACCGATGGGAGATTCCCACAAAAAGATATCAGGCCGGCCACGCCGACTGCACACCGTTGCGCGTGCGCAGGCATCCGCTCGTCCGCGAACGCGTGGTCAGTCGTACCGACGGTCAGTCGCGCCCGGCGTATCGAACCGCCGCTTGCGGCGACCCGCGCCCTGCCGGCCGCGGCGCCGCGGATCGACCCGTCGCCGCGATCAGGTGCGCGGCAGGGTCACGCCGGTCTGGCCCTGGTACTTGCCGCCGCGGTCCTTGTACGAGGTCTCGCAGACTTCGTCGGACTGGAAGAACAGCATCTGCGCCACGCCTTCGTTGGCGTAGATGCGCGCCGGCAGCGGTGTGGTGTTGCTGAATTCCAGGGTCACGTGGCCTTCCCACTCCGGTTCCAGCGGGGTCACGTTGACGATGATGCCGCAGCGCGCGTAGGTGCTCTTGCCCAGGCAGACCACCAGCACGTCGCGCGGGATGCGGAAGTACTCGACCGTGCGCGCCAGCGCGAACGAATTCGGCGGGATGATGCACACGTCGTTCTCGATGTCGACGAAGCTGCCCGGATCGAAATGCTTCGGGTCGACGATGGTCGAGTTGATGTTGGTGAACACCTTGAACTCGCGCGAGCAGCGCACGTCGTAGCCGTAGCTGGAGGTGCCGTAGCTGACGATGCGCTGGCCGTCGGCGGCGTGCTTGACCTGGCCGGCTTCGAACGGCTCGATCATGCCGCCGGGTTGCTCGGACATGCGGCGGATCCAACGGTCGGACTTGATGCTCATGCGGTGTTCCAGTGGTAAGCGGCCGTAGCCGCGCATTGTAAGAGGTGGATGCGGCGGCCGGCTTCGATCCGGCCCGCGCCTGCTCGCTGATTTTCAGCGGCGGGCGTCAACCCAGCAGCGACGCCGAGATCGACGGACTGACCCGCGGCCGCCGCGCCAGCTGCACGGCCAACCGGCGCGCGGCGCCGCGGTAGGCGCGGGCCGCGGCCGAATCGGGCTGGGCGACGACCACCGGCACGCCGGCATCGCCCTGCTCGCGGATCGCGATCTGCAGCGGCAGGCTGCCGAGCAGCGGCACGCCGTACTGCGCGGCCATGCGCGCGCCGCCGCCTTCGCCGAACAGATGCTCGGCGTGGCCGCAGTTCGAACACACGTGCACGGCCATGTTCTCGATCAGGCCCAGCACCGGCACCTCGACCTTCTCGAACATCCGCAGCGCCTTGCGCGCATCCAGCGTGGCCACGTCCTGCGGCGTGGTCACGATCACCGCGCCGGCGACCGGAATCTTCTGCGACAAGGTCAACTGGATGTCGCCGGTGCCCGGCGGCAGATCGACGATCAGGTAGTCCAGTTCGCTCCATTGGGTGTCGTTGAGCAAGGTGGTCAGCGCCGAGGTCGCCATCGGGCCGCGCCAGATCATCGGCGTGTCCTGTTCGACCAGCGGGCCGATCGACATCGCCTCGATGCCGTGCGCGCGCAGCGGCTCGATGCTCTTGCCGTCGGGGCTGTCGGGGCGGCCGTGCAGGCCGAGCATCATCGGCACGCTGGGGCCGTAGATGTCGGCATCGAGCACGCCGACGCGGGCGCCGTCGGCGGCCAGCGCCAGGGCCAGATTGACCGCGGTGGTCGACTTGCCGACGCCGCCCTTGCCCGAGCCGATCGCGATCAGGTTGCGCACGTTCGGCAGCGGCGACAGCTTCGGCTGCACCGCATGCGAAACGATCCGCGAGGTCAGTTCCAGGCTCGCCAGGCTCAGGCCCTGCGGCGCCAGCACCGCGGCGATCGCCGCTTCGAGCGCGGCGCGCATGCCTTCGAGCGCGTAGCCGGCGGTGATCGACACCGCGACCCGGCCCTCGGCCGCGCCGGCGCGCACGCGCGCCTCGCTGTCGGCCAGGCTCAGTTCGGTATCGGGAAGAAAAATCGCCGCGATCGCGGCTTGCAGACTGTCGCTCATGCCGGCGATCCGGCCGGGCGCGGGGTGTGGTTGCGCATGGAAGCTCTGATAGGGGAACGCGCCGCGGGGCGGCCGGACCACATGGTAAAGCCTGCCGGTTCGCGCGTCCCGCGTCGACGCGGCGACCCGCCCGGTCCGGCGCAGCGCCAACCTTGCCGCGACCCCGCCGCGACCCCGCCGCTTCGACCGCGTCCCGGACCAGACGCGAGCCGCCCGGGGCGAGCCCCGGTCCCGGCGCAAAATACAATCTAAAATTGGCAAATTTTCCGACCAAACAGCGTATTTACGGCGCAAAACGACATGCTTAATAGGTCTAATAGACGATAAAAGAACGTAAATAGACCGCCAAACAGGAAATTTAAACAATAAAAATCAATAACCTATAATCGGTTGACAAGGCCGATACACGAACAGATTGGATTTGCATGACATTTCGGTTAACTGCATGTTAAGTTCCAGCACGAAAGGACTGAATGACCGCCAGGATCGGCATACAGGCTGAGACCCAGCCACGCACGTTTCGACGCTTCCAGGGGATCCAAACCGATGCCACACCATCACAGCGGCCTGCGCCCGAGCAGGCTGTCGCGGGCGCTTGTCGCCGCGATTTTCGTCAGCGCCGCGGGGGCGGCGTTCGCCCAGACGCCGGCCGCCACGGTCGACGAGCTGTCCACCAGCAACAAGAAGACCACCGACATCGGCGGCGTCGTGGTCACCGGCTCGCGCATCAAGCGCACCCAGATCGAAGGGCCGTCGCCGGTCACCGTGATCAGTTCCGCGCAGATCCAGCGCGAAGGCTTCGTCACCGTGTTCGATGCGCTGACCACGCTGACCCAGAACGGCGGCGTGACCCAGAACGAACTCAACTCGGCCGGCGGCTTCACCCCGAACGGCAGCCCGGTCAACCTGCGCGGGCTCGGCCCGGGCCGCACCCTGCTGCTGATCAACGGCCGCCGCGCGGCGGACTACCCGTTCCCGTACAACGGCCAGAGCAACTTCCAGAATTTCGGCAACATCCCCTCGGCCGCGGTCGACCGGATCGAAATCCTGTCCGGCGGCGCCTCGGCGATCTACGGCTCCGACGCCGTGGCCGGCGTGATCAACGTCGTGCTCAAGACCGACTTCAGCGGCGACAAGGTCACCGTGCGCGGCGGCACCTCGACCACCGGCGGCGGCGACTTCGGCAACCTGCAGTGGGTCGGCGGCCGTTCCGGCGACAACTGGAGCGTGACTTACGCGCTCGAGTATTTCGCCGACGAACCGGTGTTCGCGTTCCAGCGCGACTTCATGGATTCCACCGACGACAACCCGCGCCCGGTGCCCGAGCTCGGCGTCAACCAGCCCAGCGCCTCGATCCGCCTCAATCGCCCGGGCGGCGCGGCCAATTCCTACATCGCGCCGCCGCCGGGCGCCTGCGACCGCTTCGGCGGCGAGCTGGTGCCTTTCAACTTCCGTTCGGTCTCCGCCGGTACGCGCGCCGTGGTCAACCTCGGCCAGGCCTGCGGCTCGTGGAAGGACGTGGGCTACCAGACCATCGCCAACGGCAACAGCGACTGGTCGGGCTATCTGTACGCCACCTACGATTTCGCCAACGGCATCGAGGCCTGGACCAGCCTGCAGGGCTTCTATTCCAAGTCCAAGCTGTCCGGCGGCACCGAGGCGATCAGCGGCCCGCACATCGACGGCACCGGCCGGGTCACCACCTGGTTCGACACCGGCCTCAACGCCAACATGAACATGCAGCGCATCTTCACCCCGGCGGAAGTGGGCGGCCTGGATGCGATGTACCAGCGCTTCACCGAGAAGTCGCTCGACGTCGCCTTCGGCCTGCGCGGCACCCTCGGCGACCGCTTCGACTGGGACGTGACCGTCGGCCGCGCCGAATACCGCGCCGACCGCACCCGTCCGCGCCTGGACGGCTCGAAGGTCACCGACTGGTTCTTCGGTCCGCGCCTGAACACCACCGGCACGCCGCGCTACAGGATCAATCTCGATCGCCTGTACACGCCGCTGACGCCGGCGCAGTACCAGTCGATGTCGACGATCCTCAAGTACCAGTCCAAGTCGTGGGTCAACCAAGGCAGCGCGACGCTGTCGGGCGAACTGTTCGACCTCCCGGCCGGTCCGCTCAGCTTCGCCGCGGTGCTGGACCTCACCTCGCAGGGCTACGACCTGGAATCGCCGCCGGCGATCCTGCCGACGGTGATGGAGGCCTACGGCCTGACCGGCACCAACGGCGGCGGCGATCGCGACCGCTACGCCGCGGGCCTGGAGTTCAGCATTCCGATCCTGCCGTCGTTGAAGGCCAGCCTGGCCGGCCGCTTCGACAAGTACGACGACGTCACCGCGGTCGACGACGCCAAGACCTGGGGCGCCGGCCTGGAGTGGCGTCCGCTCGACAGCCTGCTGCTGCGCGCCAACTACTCGACCAGCTTCAAGGCGCCGGACATGCACTTCGTGTTCAACGAAGGCAGCGGCAGCTTCAACACCCCGCTCGACACCTACCGCTGCCTCAACGCCAACCTGCCGGCGGCGTCGTGCACGGGCTCGGTCTACAACTACTCGATGTTCGCCACCAGCAAGGGCGAGCCGGGATTGACCGAGGAAACCGGCGAGTCGTGGGGCGCGGGCCTGGTCTGGGACCTCACCGACGGCCTGTCGATGTCGGTGGACTACTACGACATCAAGCTCGACGACGCGGTGACCACCCTCAGCAGCACCTACATCCTCGATAACGAGGGCGGCTGCCGCACCGGCCTGACCCGCACCCGCCAGCCGTTCCAGTTCGCCGCCGATTCGGCGTTCTGCCGCGAGATCACCAGCCGCGTCACCCGCGTGGCCGCGCCGGGCGAACTGACCGACCGCGTGACCAACATCCGCAGCGGCCCGGTCAACCAGTCGCTGCTGCACGTGGCCGGCGTGGACGCGGCGGTCAACTGGCGCGTGAGCACGCAGCGCTTCGGCGATTACCGCATGGAACTGGGCTGGACCCACACGCTCAAGAGCGAACGCCAGCTGCTGGCGACCGATCCGATCGAAAAGAACTGGCGCGACGATCCGGGCAACTTCGACTTCCGCAGCCGCGTGCGCGGCTCGGTGTCGTGGCAGAAGGACGCCTGGAACGCGACCGTGTTCATGACCCGCTACGGCACCTTGCCGAACTGGCAGGAAACCGGCCGCATCGCCCCGTACTTCCTGTGGAACCTGAACCTCGGCAAGCAGATCACCGACCGGGCCAAGGTCACCGTGTTCGTCAACAACGTGTTCAACAAGTTCCACCCGAGCGACGACGGCTACGACGCGTATCCGTATTTCTATCGCGCCTACAGCCCGATCGGCCGCGAGGTCTCGGCGCAGTTGGAATACAACTTCAACTGAGCCGTTCATCGAGCACACGGAGCCCGGCGCAAGCCGGGCTTCTTTTTGCCTGTGGCCCACCGCGCCGCGACTTCCATACCCCGGCGGATGCGGTATAAAGATCACAACCGCCACCCGGCCCGGCCGGCGCGGTCCGAATCACGCCTTATCCCTGGGAGGGGACACATGCGTATCAAACTGCTTGCATTGCTGCTGCTGGCGCTGCCGACCGCGGCGTTCGCCCAGTCCACGCCGGTTGGCTCGTGGACCACGATCGACGACAAGACCGGCAAGCCGAAGTCGGTGGTCGAAATCTACGAAGCCAAGGACGGCAGCCTGGCCGGCCGGGTCACCGAAATCCTGCAATCCGAGCGCGGCCCGAACCCGCTGTGCGACAAGTGCTCGGGCGAGCGCAAGAACAAGCCGGTCAAGGGCATGGTCATCCTGTGGGGCATCCGCAAGGACGGCGACACCTGGGAAGGCGGCCAGATCCTCGACCCGGTCACCGGCAAGGTGTATTCGGTGAAAGTAACCCCCGCCGACGGCGGCAAGAAGCTCGACGTGCGCGGCTTCATGGGCTTCTCGCTGATCGGCCGCACCCAGACCTGGATGCGTCACGAATAAGCTCAGGCCGGTCCGGTGTGGTTACACGAAAACCCGGCCTTGGCCGGGTTTCTTGTTTTGAAGTATCCGTTCGCGCATCCCCCTCGATTCGTCATTCCCGCGAACGCGGGAATCCAGTGACTTCAAACGTTCTCGCACGAAAGGCCCTGGATGTTCGGCTCCGCCGAAGTAAAGCGGAGCCCGCCTTCGCGGGAATGACGGGCAAAAGCAAGCGCGGAAGCAAGCCAAAGCCAAAGCCAAACAAACTCACCCCATCCCAACCTGACCAATCATCACAAGCCAAGCCACGCTCCAGTAAGAGCCCCCATCCCCTGCGCCAGCCCCCGCGCAGCCCCATGCCATAATTCACGACCACCCACGGCCACCCCGCCCATGTCTCGCGAAATCGTCGTTTCCAACGCCCTGCCCTACGCCAACGGTCACCTGCATCTGGGCCACCTGGTCGGCTACATGCAAGCCGACATCTGGTGCCGCGCGCAGCGCATGAGCGCGAACACGGTCCATTACATCTGCGCCGACGACACCCACGGCACGCCGATCATGCTGGCCGCGGAAAAGGCCGGGGTCACCCCGGAAGCCTTCATCGCCGCGATCCAGGTCAGCCACGAGCGCGACTTCGCCGCGTTCGGCGTGGCTTTCGATCACTACGACTCGACCCACTCGGCCGGCAACCGCAGCCTGACCGAAGGCTTCTACGCGCGCCTGGACAACGCCGGCCACATCAGCCGCCGCTCGGTCGCGCAGCTGTACGACCCGGTCAAGGGCATGTTTCTGCCCGACCGCTACGTCAAGGGCATCTGCCCGAACTGCGGCACCCCCGACCAGTACGGCGACAACTGCGAACACTGCGGCGCGACCTACGCACCGACCGAGCTCAAGGAACCGCGCTCGGTGGTCAGCGGCGCGACACCGGAGCTGCGCGAGTCGGAGCACTTCTTCTTCGAAGTCGGCCACTTCGAAGCGTTCCTGCGCGAGTGGATGGCCGGCGATGTCGCCACCGACGGCATCAAGGCCAAGCTGCACGAATGGCTCGATGCCGAAGGCGGCCTGCGCGCGTGGGACATCTCGCGCGACGCGCCCTACTTCGGCTTCGAGATTCCCGGCCACCCGGGCAAGTTCCTGTACGTGTGGCTGGACGCGCCGATCGGTTACCTCAGCAGCTTCCAGGCGCTGGCCGAGCGCAAGGGCCTGGACTTCTGGTCCTACCTCGCGCGCGACAGCCAGGCCGAACTGCACCATTTCATCGGCAAGGACATCGTCACCTTCCACGGCCTGTTCTGGCCGGCGGTGCTGCACGGCGCCGGTTTCCGCGCGCCGACCAAGCTGCACGTCAACGGCTACCTGATGGTCAACAGCGAGAAGATGTCCAAGTCGCGCGGCACCTTCATCCAGGCCCGCACGTATCTCGACATCGGGCTGGATCCCGAAGCGCTGCGTTACTACTTCGCCACCAAGACCAACGGCGGCGTCGAGGACATCGACCTCAACCTCGCCGACTTCGTCGCGCGGGTGAATTCCGACGTGGTCGGCAAGTTCGTCAACCTCGCCAGCCGCTGCGCCGGTTTCATCGAGAAGCGCTTCGGCGGCCAGCTCGCCGCGCAATTGCCGGATGAGGCGATGTACGAGCGCTTCGTCGCCCAGCTCGGCCCGATCGCCGATGCCTACGATCGCAACGAAGCCGCGGCCGCGGTGCGCATGACCATGGCGCTGGCCGACGAAGCCAACAAGTACATCGACGAACACAAGCCGTGGGTGCTGGCCAAGGAAGAAGGCAGCGAGGCCCAGTTGCAAGCCGTGTGCACCCAGGGCCTGAATCTGTTCCGAGTGCTCGCCGCCGCGCTCAAGCCGGTGCTGCCGCGGGTCGCCTCGGAAGCCGAAGCCTTCCTCGCCGCGCCGGTCGTGCATTGGGGCGATCTCGCCGCGCCGCTGACCGCCCACACCATCGGCGCCTACACGCCGCTGTTCACTCGTATCGACACCAAACTCATCGACGCCATGATCGAAGCCAGCAAAGAATCCCTCTCACCGACCGCACCGACCGCCGTGGTCGCGACCGAAACCGCGAAAGCCGCGCCGGTTGCCGCGGTGAAATCCGAGGCCGCGAAGTCCGATGCCGCCGCCGCGGCGACGATCGGCATCGACGACTTCGCCAAGCTCGACCTGCGCATCGGCAAGGTGCTGGCCTGCGAATTCGTCGAAGGCTCTGACAAGCTGCTGCGTTTCGAACTCGATGCCGGCGAACTGGGCACGCGCCAGATCTTCTCCGGCATCCGCGGCTCCTACGCCGAGCCGGAAAAACTGGTCGGCCGCAAGGTCGTGTTCATCGCCAACCTCGCCCCGCGCAAGATGCGCTTCGGCCTGAGCGAAGGCATGATTTTGTCGGCCGGTTTCGACGGCGGCGCGCTGGCCCTGCTCGACGCGGACGACGGCGCCGCGCCGGGCATGCCTGTGCGTTGAAGCGAGAAACGAGTGCGGAAGAGTGAGGAACGAGTGCGGAAGAGTGAGGAACGAGTAAGAGCCGAAGCTCGAGCACGCTTGCCGTTCCTTCGCTCTTACTCACTCCTCACTTCTCTGAACTCATTTCTGCCCCCATGGATCTGACCGAACGCCTCGACCGCCTGCTGCCGCAAACCCAATGCGGCCAGTGCGGCTACGCCGGTTGCCGTCCGTATGCGGAGGCGATGGCGCGGGGCGAGGCCGGTATCGATCATTGCCCGCCCGGCGGCGATGCCGGTGCGCGCGCGCTGGCGCGCTTGCTCGACGTGCCGGCGCGGCCGTACGACCGCGCTCGCGGTGAGCACAAGCCCGCGCCGGTGGCCTTGATCGTCGAAGCCGATTGCATCGGCTGCACCAAGTGCATCCAGGCCTGTCCGGTCGATGCGATCATCGGCGCGGCGAAGCATATGCATACGGTGATCGAGCCGTTGTGCACGGGCTGCGAGTTGTGCGTTCCGGCGTGTCCGGTGGATTGCATCGTGCTGGTGCCGGCGAATGCGTTGGCTGGCGCTTCGGTCTAGAAGCGCTTGCTTTTTGTTTGAGATTTAAGCTCGCGTGGTCCTGGCGGGGCTGCGGGCCTGGCGCAGGTTGCGATGTTGCCGTGATTACGCGGTCGCGGCTTGTGACCAAAGGAAATCCAGTAGGACGCCGCTCCTACAGGTAGGAAGAAGCTTTTGCTTTGGGGCCGCAATTCGCGCAGCTCATCCAGCGCCGCGAGGCTTGTAACTCGCGAGAACAAAAGCACACCCGTAGGGCAGCGCACAGGGATGTGCGCCGTGCGCCACCGAGACAGGATGTCTCGTGTGGCGCATGCCTGCGTATGCACCGCACGCGCGGGCTCTTGATTCAAAGAAAAGCGTTTTTCTTTGGTTACCTTTCTTTTGTCGCTTTTGACAAAAGAAAGTAACTCGGCCGCTTGCGGA
>NZ_JBDGLR010000021.1:0-3776 GCF_057655755.1 Lysobacter sp. Soil_N_51
GCGTTCCCATCGGATTGGACTCAAGGCGGGTGATGCACTTGAGGGTAGTCAGTGCAAACCAAAGAAAAACGCTTTTTTTGAATCAAGTGCCCGCGCGTGCGGTGCAGACGTAGGCATGCGCCACACGGGACATCCATGTCCCGGTGGCGCACGGCGTGCATCCTGCACGCCGCCCTTCGGGTGTGCGCTTTCTAACGCGAGTGCGTGGCTTCGCAGCGCTGGATGAACTGCGCGGCTTCAAGCCCAAGCAAAAGCCGCATGGCCTACCTGTAGGAGCGGCGCAAGCCGCGACCGCGAACCCACCCGTCGCATCGAACATCCGCAACCGCTACGACCCCATCACCTCGCGCCAATCAATCAAACGCAAACGCATCCAACGCCAACGACCCCATCTCATGCGACCGATGAATCGTCCGCACCCCGGGCGCCTCGCCGGCCGCGCCCATCGCCACGAACAACGGCATCAGATGCTCCACGGTCGGATGCGCATGCCGCGCATGGGGCGCCTGCGCCTGCCAGTCCAACAACGCCGCATGATCGCGCGCGGCCAATTTCTGATGCATCCACGCACTGAACTCCGCCGCCCACGCCGGCATCGGCGCATCGCGGTGCTGCCAGTCCAGATCACCCAGGTTATGCACGAACCCGCCCGAGCCGATCACCAACACCCCTTCGTCCCGCAACGCCGCCAAGGCCTGACCGACCGCATAGTGCTGCGCCGCGGTCCCGTGCGGCATGACCGACAACGGCACCACCGGAATATCGGCCTGCGGGTACATGCGTCGCAGCGGCACCCACACGCCGTGGTCGAGGCCGTGGTTGTCGCGCAGCTTGGCGTTGAGGCCGGCATCGACCAGGCGCTGGGTGATCTGCTCGGCCAGACGCGCATGCCCCGGCGCGGGGTACTGAATCTGATACAGCGGCTGCGGAAAGCCGCCGAAGTCGTGCACGGTGTGCGGCCGGTCGTGGCCGCCGACCATCGGCCGGTCGGTCATGAAATGGGCCGAAGCGATCACGATCGCGCGCGGCCACGGCAGTTGCTGGCCGAGCTGGTCGAGAAAACGCCCGGCCGGCGAATCCTCCAGCGCGAGCATCGGCGAACCGTGGGAGAGAAACAGCGTGGGCAGGCGAGTAGGGATGTCCATGCTTAGCAGGGTGATCCTCGCCGGGGCGATTTCCAAGTTGGACGGCTGTGCCTGATCGTTCTGTAATTGCGATCAATTCGCATCAAGTGCGCTGATTGTTGAGGTCCGGCCCGGTGCAGAAACGATGCACGATCGGCCCGCACCACGACCGCGCCGGACCCGCCGCCGCCCCGCGTCGCCCGAGTCTGGCAAAATAGCGGGCTAACTCACCCGTCCGCAGGCCCCCGTACCCATGAGCCACTTCGACATCCGTTCGACCGTCCGCCCCGATCCCGACAAGCCGATGGTCGACATCGCCGACTACGTCGCCGATTACCAGATCGATTCGAAGGAAGCCTTTGACACCGCGCGCTACATGCTGCTCGACTCGCTGGCCTGCGCGGCGATGGCGATGGACCACCCCGAGTGCGTCAAGCACCTCGGCCCGCTGGTGCCCGGCGCCGGCATGAGCGGCGGCGCGCGCGTGCCGTACACCGCGCACGAACTCGACCCGGTCCAGGCCGCCTACAACATCGGCGTGCAGATCCGCTGGCTCGACTTCAACGACACCTGGCTGGCGGCCGAATGGGGCCACCCGTCCGACAACCTCGGCGCCATCCTCGGCGTCGCCGACTACCTGGGCCGCAAGGCCGAGGCCGAAGGCGGCAAGGCCATGACCGTGCGCGATGTGCTCGGCCACGCGATCAAGGCGCACGAAATCCAGGGCGGCTACGCGCTCAAGAATTCGTTCAACCGGGTCGGCCTGGACCACGTGATCCTGGTCCGTCTGGCCTCGACCGCCGTGACCACCCAGATGCTGGGCGGCAGTAAAGAAGCGATCGTGACCGCCGTGTCGCACTCGTGGATCGACAACGGCGTGCTGCGCACCTACCGCCACGCGCCGAACACTGGCCCGCGCAAGAGCTGGGCCGCCGGCGACGCCTGCCGCCGCGCCGTCACCCACGCGCTCAACGCCGTCAAGGGCGTGGTCGGCTACCCCAGCGCTTTGAGCGTCAAGACCTGGGGCTTCTACGACATCGCCTTCAAGGGCAAGCAGTTCGAGTTCGAGCGCCCGTTCGGCAGCTACGTGATGGAGAACGTGCTGTTCAAGATCAGCTTCCCGGCCGAGTTCCACGCCCAGACCGCGGTCGAGTGCGCGATGCAGCTGCACGACCAGGTCAAGGACAAGCTGGACCAGATCGAGCGCGTCGAGCTGGAAACCCAGGAAGCCGGCGTTCGCATCATCGACAAGACCGGCCCGCTGGCCAACTACGCCGACCGCGACCACTGCCTGCAGTACATGGTCGCCGTGCCGCTGATCTTCGGCCGCCTGACCGCCGACGACTACGTCGACGCCGTCGCCGCCGATCCGCGCATCGACGCGCTGCGCGACAAGATGGTGGTGAAGGAGAACGAGCAGTTCACCAAGGACTACTTCGACCCCGACAAGCGCTACATCGGCAACTCGGTGCAGGTGTTCTTCAAGGACGGTAGCTCGACCGACAAGGTCTCGATCGATTTCCCGATCGGCCACCGCAAGCGTCGCGCCGAGGGCATCCCGGTGCTGATGGCCAAGTTCGAAGCCGCCGTGCGGGCCAAGCTGCCGGCCGCCCAGGCCGACCGCCTGCTGGCCCTGGCCAACAACCCGGCCGAACTCGAAGCCCTGCCGGTGACCGAGTTCATGGCGCTGTTCAGCCAGACCGGCAAGTAAGTCGTCAGCGCAGACGGCCAATTGCACACCTTATAAGTGCAGTTCCGCGCTGAACGGGTCGCCCTCGCGAAACTGAACGCAGGGCGACCCAGTCTCAGAATTCACGGAACTCGGTCGAATGTTAGACGCTTGTTAACACCGCTTTCACGTTGGCAAACCTACTCTGCGCGGGATGGCGTCGTCCAGGCGACCGTCCTGAACGGTAGAAACCTCGCAGACGCGGTTTCCATAATTTTTAGAACCAGGAGCTACAACAATGAATAAGAAACTCCTCTGCGCCGCCCTGCTGGGTGGCCTGAGCCTCGCGCAGGTCGCCAGCGCCCAGGACTTCGACGACCGTTGGTACCTGACCGGCTCGGCCGGCATGAACATCCAGGACAACGATCGCGGCACCCGCAACGCTCCGTTCGGCGCGATCGGCCTGGGCAAGTTCCTGAGCAAGAACTGGTCGCTCGACGGTGAGCTGAACTACCAGAACCCGAAGTTCGACGCCAACCAGGACGCCAACTGGAGCCAGTACGGCATCTCGCTGGACCTGCGCCGCCACTTCGTCACCGAAGGCCGCAACTGGAACCCGTACCTGCTGATGGGCCTGGGCTACCAGCGCTCGGAAGAGGAGTACTTCATCCCGTCGCCTCAATCGCCGGCCAACCGCAAGGACGGCAACTTCGCCGCCAAGGTCGGTCTGGGCGTGCAGGGTGACCTGGGCCGCGTCGGCATCCGCACCGAGCTGGCGTACCGCGCCGACTTCGACGACCAGAGCGTGAACGCGCCGCAGGAAGACTGGTTCGGCGACGTGCTGGCTTCGGTCGGCATCATCGTGCCGCTGGGTCCGGAACCCGTTGCCCCGGTGGCTCCGGCCCCGGAAGTGCAGCCGGGCTGCGCGGACAAGGACGACGACGGCGACGGCGTGAACAACTGCGACGACAAGTGCCCCGGGT
>NZ_JBDGLR010000021.1:3873-13935 GCF_057655755.1 Lysobacter sp. Soil_N_51
GCAAGAGCGAGAAGAACCGCCGCACCGAGTTGAACGTTCAGAACTAAGCGACATCCGCGGGTTCTTCGGAACCCGCACCGCGACACTTCGAAGCCCGGCCTTGTGCCGGGCTTCGTTTTTGGGGGCCGGGATTGGGGATTGGGGATTCGAGATTCGGCAAAAGCGAAGCAGCGCCGCTTTCGGCTTTTGCGAATCCCCAATCCCGAATCCCCAATCCCGGCCCCAAATGTTGTCCGATCCAGCCCTGGCGCCTACACTGGCGCGCACTGTTCAAACGGCGTAGGAATCGTCTTCGCGCCGAATCCAGGAGAAAATCATGCGCCGAGTTATTGCCGGACTGTCGTTGATCTTGATTGCCGGCGCCTCGCAAGCGCAGAGCGCGGCCAATTGCGCGGCGCTGACCGCCTCGCGCGCGCAGCCGGTGCAGCCGACCCTGATCGCGCCGATCGCGCCGGAACTGGTCGCGCCCTCGCATCAGCTCGGCGCGCCCACCGGCGTGCTGTCGCAGGCGCTGGACGAAGCGCTGTCGGTCGACCAGGTGCTGTTGCGCATCCGCCTGGACGGCTGCAACGTTGCCAAGGCCACGCCGGCCTCGACCGGCATGCCGTCGGCCAACGATCCGGCCGCGTACAAGCCGCAGACCCAATACGACAACACGCCGTGGCGCTTCGACATGAGCCAGGGCGGCAAGCGCATGACCGCCGACGAATTCAGCGCCTGGATGAAGGCCAAGGGCGTGCGCGTGGCCAAGGGCAACGGCGCGCCCGCCGCGGCGGCCGCGCCGGCTCCGGCCGTCGATCCCGCACCGGCGCCGGCTCCGGCCGACGAGAAGAAGAAAAAGAAGTAAGCCTCGCCGCGGCGACGCGACTGCAGCGGCCGCGGGCAATGCCTGCGGCCGTTTTGTTTTGACCCGCGCGGCTTGGTCTCGCGGCGATAAGTGGCTTGAAGCCATGCGCGGGCTTTCGGCTCATGATCGTGGCGAGGCCGGATGGTCGCCTGGGTACTTCGCGAGCGGTTCGTATCGTGCGGCGGATCCGGGTTCGCTCTGCGGTCGCGCTTAACCCAGGCGATGCGTCCAGATCGCTTCGACCCGATCGCCGTCGGGTTCGTCCCTGTCGCCATGCCGCCGACGTTCCACAGCTTCCAGGACCGCGCTTGAGTACCTCATCCTCATCGCCCCGACATGGCCTGGCCCGCGTGCTGTCCAAGCAGGGCCTGTGCTCGCGCAGCGAAGCGGCGAAATGGATCGCCGCCGGGCGCGTGTCGGTCGACGGCCGCATCGTGCGCGATCCCGAATTTCCGATCGTGCAGGGCCGGCACAGGGTCCAAGTCGACGGTAACGCTGCCGACGCCGCGCCGCGCTTGTACCTGATGCTCAACAAGCCGCGCGGGCTGGTGACCACCGCCCAGGACGAACGCGGCCGCGACACCGTGTACCGCTGCCTCGACGGCGCGCGACTGGGCGACGCGCCGTTGCCGTGGCTGGCGCCGGTCGGTCGCCTCGACAAGGCCAGCGAAGGCCTGCTGCTGTTCTGCAACGATCCGCAATGGGCCGCGCGCATCACCGATCCGGACCGCGGGCCGGACAAGACCTATCACGTCCAGATCGATGCGATCCCCGATGCCGCGCGGTTGGCCGCGTTGGGCGAGGGCGTGATCGAGCACGGCGAACGCCTGCGCGCGAAGTCGGCGACGCTGCTGCGCGCCGGCGAGAAGAACGCGTGGCTGCAGATCGTGCTCGACGAAGGCCGCAACCGGCAGATCCGGCGTCTGCTGGCGGCGTTCGATATCGGCGTGCTGCGGCTGGTGCGGGTCGGGATCGGCGGATTGGCGCTCGGCGAGTTGGGCAAGGGCCAGTGGCGCGGACTCAGCGCGATCGAGGTCGCTGCGTTGGTCGCTGGCGACTGAAACGCGGTCTGTTGTCGGCGCGGCTCCAGCCTTGATGCGTTGCGATCTGGCGCTTGGGAAGGTCCGCAGTCAATCAAAGAACCGCGTCGGGGTTGAAACCTCTCCACAAGCCCTCGGTCGCAGCGATCGTCTTGATGTCGGCGTTACGACGCCCCGTCACAAGACTCGAAGTCCGACCCGGATATTCGCCACGCTGGCCGCGCAGCCGGCCTCGCAGACCGAACTGGCGATCGCCGATGCGGCGATGGCGCAGGTGTCGAACCGCTTGATCCAACTCGAAAAGGCCATGATCGCTTCACAGCAGTAAGCGCCGCCTCGCAGCGACGGCGTGTCAGTCGCGCGGCCCGGCGTCGCGCCAGCGCGCCAGGCGCGCATCGAGCAAGGCCGATACCACCTCGCGCGCGCGTTGGTCGCCCGGGCCGCGCGCATCGTGGCTACAGCCTTTACCGTGATTGCAGGTGGCGCAGGCCAGGGCGAGGTTGCGCGGGTCGTCGGCGTCGTCGCCGACGCGCGCGGTGAGCGCGGCGGCCGCGCGTTTGCCGAACCAGGCGCTGGGCACGACATGCTCCAGCGAAGTCGTGCCCAGGGCTTCGCCGTCCTCGCGCAGGCTCAGCGCGCGCCGGCAATGCAGGCAGCGGGTCTGCCAGACGTCGCCGTCGAACACGGCCAGCGCGTCGGTCTGTACGGCCTGCAGCAGGCGGCGACGCAGCGCGGCGCGCATGGGTCTATCGCGATGCGGACACGAGGCCCGCAGCGCGGGCTTCGTCGAAACCACCGCGACGCGGCGCAACACCGGCGCGGCCGGTGCTGCGTGCGAATCGCCGGGTTTGGATCAAGCTTTGATGACCCCGAGTTCGCGGCCGATCTTGGCGAAGGCGGCGATCGCGCGGTCCAGGTGTTCGCGCGTGTGCGCGGCCGACATCTGGGTGCGGATGCGCGCCTGGCCCTGCGGCACCACCGGGAAGAAGAAGCCGATCGCGTAGATGCCTTCTTCAAGCAGGCGCGAGGCGAACTTCTGCGCCAGCGGCGCGTCGTACAGCATCACCGGGCTGATCGGATGCACGCCGGGCTTCACGTCGAAACCCAGTTGGGTCATCTGCTCGCGGAAGTAGGCGGTGTTCTGCGCAAGCTGATCGCGCAGATCGCCGGCGGCCGACAACATTTCGAAGGCCTTGATGCCGGCCGCGACCACATGCGGCGGCAGCGAGTTCGAGAACAGGTACGGACGCGAACGCTGACGCAGCAGTTCGACCACTTCCTTCTTCGCGGTGGTGAAACCGCCGAGCGCGCCGCCCATGGCCTTGCCGAGGGTGCCGGTGAAGATGTCGATCTTGTCCATCACGCCCTTGACCTCGGCCGAGCCGCGGCCGTTCGCGCCGAGGAAACCGGTCGCGTGGCATTCGTCGATATGCACCAGCGCGCCGTACTTCTTCGCCAGCGCGGTGATTTCATCGAGCGGGGCGATGAAGCCGTCCATCGAGAACACGCCGTCGCTGGTGATCAGCTTGGTCTTGCAGCCGGCCGCATCGGCGGCCTGCAACTGCTTTTCCAGATCGGCCATGTCGCAGTTCGCGTAGCGGAAGCGCTTGGCCTTGCACAGACGCACGCCGTCGATGATCGAGGCATGGTTGAGCGCATCGGAGATGATCGCGTCGTTTTCGCCGAGCAGCGGTTCGAACAGACCGCCGTTGGCATCGAAGCAGGCCGCATACAGGATCGTGTCTTGCGTACCGAAGAAATCGGCGATGGTCTTTTCCAGCTGCTTGTGCAGGTCCTGGGTGCCGCAGATGAAGCGCACCGAGGCCATGCCGAAACCATGCGTGTCGAGCGCGTCCTTCGCCGCCTGGATGATGTCCGGATGATCGGCCAGGCCCAGATAATTATTGGCGCAGAAGTTCAACACCGTGCGCCCGTCTTCCAATTGAATCTCGGCCGACTGCGGGCTGGTGATCACGCGCTCGGACTTGAACAGCCCCTGCGCGCGGATTTCGTCGAGGGTGTCGGCGTAGTGTTGGGTCAGGGACATGGTGTGGGTTTCGTCGGTGCGTGAGGTTTGGAAGAAAAAAGAGTGGAGAAAAGTGAGAAGTGAGTAACAGCGGCAGCGAGGAGCTTCTACTCACTCCTCACTCCTCTGCACTCGTTCCTGCCCACTAATTCCAGCTGAGGACCACCTTGCCCGCCTTGCCCGCTTCCATCAGGTCGAAACCCTTCTGGAATTCGTCGATCGGCAATTGATGAGTGAGCACCTTGCCGAGCGGGAAACCGCTCAACACCAGTTGGGTCATCTTGTACCAGGTCTCGTACATCTTGCGGCCGTACATGCCGTGCAGGGTCAGGCCCTTGAAGATGATCTTGTCCCAGTCGGCGCCGGCGCCCTTGGGCATGATGCCGAGCATGGCGATCTTGCCGCCGTGGTACATGCAGTCGAGCATGTCGTTGAACGCGCGCGGGTTGCCGCTCATTTCCAGGCCGACGTCGAAACCTTCCATGTGCAGGTCGGCCATCACGTCCTTGAGCGACTGGTTGGCGACGTTGACCACGCGGGTGGCGCCCATGTCGGCGGCGAGCTTGAGGCGGAAATCGTTGACGTCGGTGACGACCACGTTGCGCGCGCCGATGTGCTTGCAGATGCCGGCGGCGATGATGCCGATCGGACCGGCGCCGGTGATCAGCACGTCCTCGCCGACCACGTCGAATTCCAGCGCGCAATGCGCGGCGTTGCCGTAGGGATCGAAGAACGCGGCCAGTTCGCTCGGGATCTGGTCGGGGATCGGCCACAGGTTGCTGGCCGGCATGACGATGTATTCGGCGAACGCACCGTTGCGGTTCACACCGATGCCGACCGTGTTCGGACAAAGATGCTGACGGCCGCCGCGGCAGTTGCGGCAGTGGCCGCAGACGATGTGGCCTTCGGCCGAAACGCGCTGACCGGGACGGTAGCCGACCACGCCGGGACCGACTTCGGCGACGCGGCCGACGAATTCATGGCCGATCACCAGGCCGGGCTTGATCGTGCGCTGGCTCCACTCGTCCCACAGATAGATGTGCAGGTCGGTGCCGCAGATGGCGGTCTTCTCGAGCTTGATCAGGACCTCGTTCGGACCGGGCACCGGCACCGGCACTTCTTCCAGCCAGATGCCCTTGCCGGCTTCGCGCTTGACCAGCGCTTTCATCGTTTGCGTCATTGGAGTCGATACCTAGGGGCCACGGCCAGGCCGGGCAGGAGAGAAGCGCGAATTATACGCCGCAGCTCTGCCTGGGTTGGCCCGTCCGGGTTTGCCCGCGGCGGGCGGCTTGGCCTATCGTCGCGACTTCCTCGTCGCTCCGGAAAATCCATGCGCCCCCGTGTGTTAGCCCTGTCCTTGGCGCTGTGCGCCACCGCCGCCCAGGCCGATGAAGGCATGTGGATGCCCTCGCAACTGCCCGACCTCGCGCGCCAGCTGCGCGCGGCGGGGTTCAAGGGCAATCCGAGCGATCTCGCCGAACTCACCCGCGCGCCGATGAACGCGGTGGTGAAGGTCGGCGGTGCGACCGGCGCCTTCGTTTCCCCCGATGGTCTGGTCCTGACCAACCACCACGTCGCCTTCGGCGTGATCCAGTACAACTCCAAGCCGGACCGCGACCTGATCGGCAACGGCTTCGTCGCCGCCGACCGCGCCGCCGAGCTGCCGGCCAATCCGGATTTCCGGGTGCTGGTCACGACCGGTTTCGACAAGGTCACCGAGCGCATCCTCGCCGGCGCGCGCGGCAAGCACGGCCGCGCTTACTACGATGCGGTCGACAGCGCGAGCAAGGCGGTGGTCGCCGAGTGCGAACGCGACGGCGGTACCCGTTGCAGCGTCGCCAACATGTACTACGGCACCGACTTCTATCTGATCCGCCAGCTGGAACTGCGCGATATCCGTCTGGTGTACGCGCCGCCCGACAGCATCGGCAACTATGGCGACGAGGTCGACAACTTCGTATGGCCGCGCCACAGCGGCGATTTCACCTTGCTGCGCGCCTACGTCGGCAAGGACGGCAAGCCGGCCGACTATTCGCCCGACAACGTGCCGTATGCGCCGCCCGGGCATCTGCAGGTGTCGACCGACCCGGTGCGCGAAGGCGATTACGCGATGCTCGCCGGTTATCCGGGCGTGACCTTCCGTCATCGCATGGCGTCCGAATTCACTCAGCAGATCGAGTGGCAACTGCCGTCGCGGGTGGCGCTGTACGGCGGCCTGATCAAGACCGTCGAAGCGGCCGGCGCCAACGACGCCGAGGCGAAGGTGCGCTACGCCGCGCAGGTCGCCGGCTTCAAGAACACCCTCAAGCGCGCGCAGGGCGAACTCGATGGCCTGCGTCGCAGCGATGCGGTCAAGGTGCGCGGCGACGACGAGGCGGCGATGCTGGCGTGGCTGGACAAGCAACCCGAGGCCAAGGCGATCCGCGCCGACATCGACGCCGCGCAGCAGGTGCTCGCCGCGGGCGCGGCGATGCGCGAACGCGATCAGCTGTTGACCGCGATCCGCACCCAGACCCAGTTGCTCAACACCGCGCTGACCGTGCAACGCCTGGCGTTGGAACGCGGCAAGCCCGATGCGCAGCGCGAAAGCGGCTATCAGCAACGCGACGATGCGCTGATCGCCGGCCGCTTCAAGCAGGTGCAGCGGCGGTACTGGCTGCCGGTCGAAAAGGAATTGCTGCTGTATCTGCTGAGCCAGTACAAGGCGCTGCCGAAGGCCGCGCGCGTGGCCGAGTTCGATCAGGTATTCGCAGGCGAGGATCGCGCCTCGCTGCAACGCACGCTCGATGCTCTGTACGCGGGCACCCGCCTGGGCGACGAAGCCGCGCGCCTGCAGGCGATGAACAGCGATGCCAAACAGTTGCAGGCCAGCGACGACAGCCTGCTCAAGGCCGCGGCCACGCTGCTGCCGGCGGTGCTGCGCATCGAAGAGGAAACCAAGGCGCGCGAAGGCGAGCTGTTGCGCCTGCGCCCGGCCTATATGCGCGCCTTGATCGCGTATCGTCATTCGCAGGGCCGGGCAGTCTATCCGGATGCGAACTCGACCCTGCGGGTGAGCTACGGCAAGGTCAGCACGATGGACCCGCGCGACGGCGTGCGCTATCGGCCGCTGACCACGGTCCAGGGCATCGTCGAGAAGCACACCGGGGTCAAGCCGTTCGACGCGCCGCAGGCCTTGCGCGATGCGATCGCCAAGGGCGATTTCGGCAGCACGCTCGATCCCGAACTCAAGACCCAGACGGTCGATTTCCTTACCAACCTCGACACCACCGGGGGCAATTCCGGCTCGCCGGTGCTCGACGCCAACGGCAAGCTGATCGGGCTGAACTTCGACAGCAACTGGGAAGCGGTCAGCGCCAGTTGGATGTTCGATCCGCGCTACAAGCGCGCGATCCACGTCGACATGCGCTATATGCGCTGGTTGCTGGCCAAGGTGTATCCGGCGCCGCATCTGCTCAAGGAAATGAAGCTGCCGGCGGAGTGATCCGGGATTCGCGTGCGGCGCGCGGGATGTGCCGCACGCGATCTGGATAGGCCCCGGCCGATGCGATCGGGGCGGCCGGGGTGTTTGCCGATGTTGGCGTCCGCCGGCGGTGGGTCGCGGCTGCGCCGGGTCGCGACCGGTATCGCAGAATCGGCCGATAGCGGCCCGCTTTCGGGCTTGCACCGACTCGTTTTTGCCGCCACGCGGCCCTCGTTCGTGGCGGCCCCGGCCCGATGGGGCTAGACTTTCACACTGTTTTTTCGCACTCAGCAGGGGAATACGATGCGCTACACCGTAATGGCCGCCGCGATCGCGGCAGGGACGCTGGCACTGGGCGCTGCGACTACGGCAAGCGCCGTCGAAGGCATGTGGGTGCCGCAGCAGCTGCCGGAAATCTCCGTGGCGCTGAAGAAGGCCGGGCTCAAGCTCAATGCCAAGCAGCTGGCCGACCTCACCGGCGACCCGATGGGCGCGGTGGTGTCGCTGGGTGGCTGCACCGCGAGCTTCGTCGCTCCGCGCGGGCTGGTGGTGACCAACCACCATTGCGCCTACGGCGCGATCCAGTTGAACTCGACCGCGCAGAAAAACCTGATGCGCGACGGCTTCAACGCCGCGACGATGGAGCAGGAAGTCTCCGCCGGCCCGTCCTCGCGCATCTACGTGCTCGACTCGATTCAGGACGTGACCGCGCAGGTCAAGGCCGTGATCGACGATGCGGTCGAGCCGATCGATCGCACCCATGCGCTGGAAGCGATCGAGAAGAAACTGATCGCCTCATGCGAAGCCGAAGCCGGTTACAGCTGCGAGCTGTACAGCTTCTTCGGTGGCGGCACTTACCGTTTGTTCCGCACGGTCGAGATCAAGGACGTGCGTCTGGTGTATGCGCCTCCGGGCAGCGTCGGCAACTACGGCGGCGAAGTCGACAACTGGATGTGGCCGCGCCACACCGGCGACTTCTCGTTCTACCGCGCCTATGTCGGCAAGGACGGCAAGCCGGCCGAGTACTCCAAGGACAACGTGCCGTATCAGCCCAAGCGCTATCTGAAACTCGCCGACAAGCCGCTGGGCGAGGGCGATTTCGTCATGGTCGCCGGTTACCCGGGCCGCACCAACCGTTACGCGCTGGCCAGCGAGTTCGATTCGACCGCGGGCTGGACCTATCCGACCATCGCCGGCCACTACAAGGCGCTGATCGAACTGGTCGGCGAAACCGCGAAGAAAGACCCGGAAATCGCGGTGAAATACGCCAGCACCGTGCGCGGCTGGCAGAACACCTCGAAGAACTACGATGGCCAGTTGGAAGGCTTCGAGCGCATCGGCGCGGCGCAGAAGAAAAGCGCCGATGAAGCGGCCGTGCTCGACTGGCTGCGCAAGCGCGGTGCGCAGGGCGCCGCGGCGCTGGCCGCGCACGACAAGCTGGTCGCGGTCAATCAAAGTGCGGTCGCGCACCGTCAGCGCGATCTGGTCTTCAGCCAGTTGCGCCGCGTCGGCGTGATCTCGGCGGCGGGCACGCTGTACCGCCTGTCGGTCGAACGCGCCAAGCCCGACGCCGAGCGCGAAGCCGGTTATCAGCAGCGCGATCTGCCGAGCATCAAGGGCGCGTTGGAACAGATGGAGCGCCGCTACGACCCGCGCATGGACCGCGAGCTGCAGGCCTATTGGCTGCGCGAGTACGTCAAGCTGCCGGCCGGCGAACGCATCGCCGAACTCGATCGCTGGCTCGGCGGCTCCGACGAGAAGGCGATCAAGCGCGGTCTCGACAAGCTGGCCAAGACCAAGCTCGGCACCACCAAGGAACGTCTGGCGCTGATCGACGACGATCGCGCGAGCCTGGACAAGAGCAAGGACCCGGCGATCCAGCTGGCCAAGGCGCTGTTGCCGGCGGTGCTGCGCATCGAACAGGAAGCCAAGACCCGCGAAGGCGAATCGCTGGCGGCGCGTCCGGTGTATCTGCAGGGCGTGATCGATTACCGCAAGAGCAAGAAGCAGTCGGTGTATCCGGACGCGAACTCGACCCTGCGCATCACCTTCGGCAACGTCAAGCCCTACACCAAGCTCGACGGCAGCAAGCAGGCGGCGTTCACCAAGCTCGAAGAGATCGCGGCCAAGGCCACCGGCCAGGATCCGTTCGATGCGCCCGACACTTTGCTCGAAGCGGTCGCCGACAAGCGTTATGGCGGTCTGGCCGACAAGCGCCTGAAGTCGGTGCCGGTGAATTTCCTGTCCGACCTGGACATCACCGGCGGCAATTCCGGCTCGCCGGTGCTCGACGGCGAAGGCAAGCTGGTGGGTCTGGCGTTCGACGGCAACTGGGAATCGGTGAGTTCGAACTGGCTGTTCGATCCGACCATGACCCGCATGATCGCGGTCGATCAGCGCTATATGCGCTGGATCATGCAGGAGGTGTACCCGGCGCCGCAGTTGCTGGTCGAGCTGGGCGTGCCCGCGAAGAAGTAATCGCGGTTGCATCGTTGGATGTGCGAAACGCCAGTCGGGGAACCGGCTGGCGTTTTGTTTTGTGGGGTGTTGTGGTTGCGGTGAAAAGCTAAAAGCTAAAAGCGAAGGGGCTGTCCTAGATAAGGGTTATAGCCCCGTCCAGTCCCGTAGCGTAGCAAGCTGCTCGCGCGGGGTGCCGTAGTTGAAGCGGAACTCACATTCCTTCAAA
>NZ_JBDGLR010000022.1:0-6889 GCF_057655755.1 Lysobacter sp. Soil_N_51
CTTCCGCCACTAAAGCGGCGGGTCACTTTCTTTTGTCTAAAGCAACAAAAGAAAGGTAACCAAAGAAAAATGCTTTTGTTGTGAGTCAAGTGCCCGCAAGTGCGGCGCAGACGCGGGCACGCGTCACACGGGACATCCATGTCCCGGTGGCGCGCGACGCGCATCCATGCGCGTCGCCCTTCGGGTGTGCTTTTGCTAACGCGAGTTACAAGCCTCGCAGCGCTGGATGAACTGCGCGACTTCAAGCGCAAGCCGAAGGTGCATGGCCTACCTGTAGGAGCGGCGCAAGCCGCGACCGCGAAAACGCAACTACGGCGCGGGTAACGACGTATTCGAGATGGCGCGGTCGCGGCTTACGCCGCTCCTACAAGGGCTGCGACGCCGCCACGTCGCTTCGTGCGTCATCGACGGCGCACGACGACCATCCACGCGCGTCGCCATCCGACTACAACGCCCGATGCACCGCCTCCCCGAACAACGCCGTGTGATGACTGCAATCGTTGAGCCGCACGACTTCGAGATGATCCACATCATCACCCTCGAGCAGATTCAACGTCGTCGGCGCCTGCCGAAACGTCCACAGCTTCGACAGCGGAATCCCCAACACGCGACACAACAGCACTCGGTTGACCGCATCGTGCGCGACCACCAGCAAGGTGTCGTCGTCGCGCAGGCCCTCGCAGGCGCGCGCGAACGCCGGCCAGGCGCGGTCGAGCACGTGCACGATCGATTCGCCGCCGGGCATCAACACCTCATGCGGCGTGTCGCGCCAGGCGCGCAGACGGTCGCCGTCGCGTTCGCGGATTTCGCTGGCGAGCAGGCCCTCCCAGGTGCCATGGGCGATTTCCATCAGGCCCGGGTCGAGCTTGAGCATCGACGCGCGTTCCTCGCCGAGCGCGAGTTGCGCGGTGTAGCGCGCACGCGACAGCGGCGAGGCCACCGCGCGGGTGATCGACACTTCGCGCAGGCGCGCGCCGAGCGCGCGCGCCTGGGTTTCGCCGACCGGCGACAACGCGATGTCTTCCTGGCCCTGGTAGCGACCTTCGGCATTCCACGGGGTTTCGCCGTGGCGGGCTAGCAAGATGCGCATGCTTACACCTGCGCCAGCGAAAGGATGCCGGGAGTCGCGCGCAAGGCGGCGAGTTGTTCGTCGTTGACCGGACGATCGACCGTGATCGCCGCGCGCGCCTGGCCGTCGCCGGCCGCGCCGAGGGCGAAATTCACGATGTTGACGCCGGCCGCACCGAGGGTCGAACCGACCACGCCGATCATGCCGGGACGGTCTTCGTTGCGCAGCAGCAGCACGTGCGCCTGCGGATCGAATTCGATTTCCACGCCGTCCAGACGCACCACGCGCGGACCACGGTGCAAGGTCGCTTCGATCTCGCGGGTGCGGTTCTCGCCGACCACGCGCAACTTGAGCAGACGATCGAAACCGTCGCCATCGCCGCCGAGGGTTTCCGACACCACCAGGCCGCGCGCGGCCGCTTCCTGCAACGCGTTCACCGGCGTGACCCGGCCCGACGCGGTGCCCAGCAACGCAGCGACCAACAAGCGCGACAGCGGCCGCGTATCCAACGCTTCGGTGCGGCCGGCGTAGGTGATTTCCAGGCGCGTAGGCGCCGGCACCAGGCGCGCGGCGAGGCGGCCGAGCGAGGACATCAGCGGCATCCACGGGCCGACTTCGCGCGCGGCTTCGGCGGTCAGCGGTGGCAGGTTGACGCAGCCGGCGACCGCTCCGGTGGCGACGAAATCGATGATCTGGCGGGCCAGAATCGTGCTGACCGCCTGCTGCGCTTCGCTGGTCGACGCGCCCAGGTGCGGGGTCAGGATCAGTTTCGGATTCGCGCGCAGCGCCGAATCGGCCGGCAGCGGTTCGGTGACGAAGGTATCGAGCGCGGCGCCGGCGATATGGCCTTCTTCGATCAGCGTCAGCAACGCGGCTTCATCGACCAGACCGCCGCGCGCGGCGTTGATCAAGTACGCGCCCTTCTTCATCGTGCGCATGCTGGTTTCCGACAGCAGGTTGGTGGTTTCCTTGGTGCGCGGGATATGCAGCGTCACCACGTCGGCCCAGGCCAGCAATTCGTCGAGCGTCTTCAGCGGCACGCTGCCCTTGCCGGCGGCCGAAGCGGGCAGGAAGGGATCGTGCGCAGCGACTTCCATGCCGATGCCCTGCGCCTTGCGCGCGACCGTGCCGCCGATGCGGCCCAGGCCGATCACGCCGAGGCGTTTGCCTTCGAGTTCGAACCCGGTGAGCCCGGCCTTCGGCCATTCACCGGCCTTCATGCCGGCGTCGGCGCGCGGGATGTGACGGGCCAGCGCGAACAGCAACGAGATCGCGTGTTCGGCCGCGGCCAGGGTGTTGCCGTCGGGCGCGTTCATCACCGCGATGCCGCGCTCGGTCGCGGCGTCCACGTCGATGGTGTCGACGCCGGCGCCGGCGCGGCCAATCACCCGCAACTGGCCGGCATCGGCCAGGGCTTCGGCCGGGACCTTGGTCGCCGAACGCACCAGGATCGCGTCCACGCCCTTGAGCGCGGCGGCCAGCGCGGCGGGTTCCTTGATCGGATCGGACACGACGACATCCCAGCCCGCATCGCGGAACAGGGCCAGACCGTCTTCATGAATGCCATCGCAGGCCAGTACTTTCATCGCAAGCTCCAAGTCGTGAGGGACAGACGGGAGACACTGCGAGCCGGCACTACGGGTAGATAGATCGCTTCTGGTTCGGATTACAGCCCTGAACAGGGACGAATCCGCCGAAAGCGGCGCCGCGTGGAAGCGGCATCTGACACGGGTCGGGAGACGGGGCCGGCTGGCATGGGAATCCGCGACTGCCCGCGCAGCCTACGGTAGCGGGCGCTTGCTTTGCAAGGGCCCGCGGGAATGGGGAATCGGGAATGGGGAATCGGTTCAAAGCAAAAGCGGCAGACGAAGCCTTCGCATAAGTCGGCATACCGTGGTCGCCCGCTTGAACCGATTCCCGATTCCCGTCTTCACGCCTCCCACTTCCCGAAACCAACCCGACCCCCATCACAAAGCTACACAAAGGTGTTACTTGTCACGTTGAGTAATCGCGAACTGCGTCCTAGCTTCGACGCGCCGGCGTCTGCCGGCACACGAAGAGAGAACCTCATCATGCGCAAGAAACTCGCTCTGGCACTCGGCTTCGCGGCGCTCGCCGCGGTCGGCGCCGCGGTCGCCGCGATCGGCCCCACCGGTCCGGGCCAGATCTTCACCTACTACGACGCCAACGGCACGGTGATCGGCCAGTCCTCGATCCATTGCGACGGCACGCCTGAATTCTGGGGCCGCACGTCAAAAATCTACGGCGAGGGTTACTACATCTGCGATCCGGAGCCGTGATCGTCGCGGATCGGCAAGCGCGCCCACCTGAGTGAGCGCGGCGTTCGTCGATCCGATCGTGCAGTTGCTCGAACGGCGCATGCGGCAGCGTGCGATCGCCGGACCGATCCATCCGCGTCGTCCGTCCGCGCAGTCACCGTCGGCAACGCGTTATCCGCTGTATCGATCCAGCGATCGGCGCATGGCACGGCCCGCCTGACGTGAGCGACGTCAATCGCGAATCGCGCCGCACCTTCGAGGGATCCGCAACCGTCCGCGCGGCGATTCGCGTCGCTACGGACGTCCGTCCTTCGCTTCGCCACACCAGGAGTTCGTCATGCGTAAATCCCTTGCCCTCGGCTTCGGCCTCGCCGCCGCCCTCGTCGCCACCGTCGCCCTCGCCCGCCCGCCGGGTCCGGACGAAATCGGCGAGTTCTATTTCTACTACGACGCCAACGGCAACGAAGTCGGCCACGCTCAGCTGAGTTGCTCGGGCGTGTACACCGAGTCGGGCGTGCGCACCGCCAACTACAGCGCCGGCCATATGATCTGCCCGCCGCCGCGCGATTGATGCGGTGTTCGGCGCGGCGTCATGCGCCTATGCAATAAGCGACGGGCCGGCATTGCCGGCCCGTTGTTTGTTGGTTCGTGAATTCGGCAATTCCCTGGGAATCGCCGAGGTCTTTTGTGGGAGGGGCTTCAGCCCTGATGCTTTTCGATCAGCCGTGGTGTGTTTCACATACCCGGAGCGAAGGGCGTCGGGGCTGAAGCCCCTCCCACAAAAGACCTCTCGGCCAGCGTGGGCCTTCATGCTGCTAGATCAGCATGAAGCCTCACTTACAAGACCGCTCGACTCGCACCAGCGCGCGAAGCTCAGAAGCTCAGGCAATTTTTTTCGCGACACCGAAGCAATCATTTCCCCGACGCCGGCACGCCCATCTCGGCCAACAAGCGCGGCGCCGGAAACACTTCCTGCAAGATCCAGCGCATGTAGCGCTGATCGACCGAGATCGTCCGGGTCAACGCTGGATCGAACAGCCAGCTCGCGCTCACCGATTCCCAGTTGCTGTCGAACACCAGGCCCACCAGCTTGCCCTGCGCATCGAGCACCGGCGAGCCGGAATTGCCACCGCTGATGTCCAGGTCCGAGAGGAAATTCACCGGCACCGACTCCAATCGCTTGTCCACCAGCGCGCCGCCGTAGCGCTTGGCCGACACCGCATTGAGCAGCGCCGGCGGCGCGTTGAACGGCGCGGCGCCGCTGTTGCGCGCGACGATTTCCTCCACCCGCGTGAACGGCAATTGCCGCGCGCCGTTGTCCTTGGTGTAAGGGGTGACCGTGCCGTAACCGACCCGCAGCGAGCCGTTGGCGTCGGGGTACGCGACCTGCCCCACGCTCTTGCGGTAATCGGCCAGCGCCTTGAGATACACCGGCCGCACCGCCAGGGTTTCGCCGGCGCGGCTGCGGATTTCCTGCTCCATCTGCAACACGGTCGGCATCACCGCGACCGCGAAGCCGATCGCGCCGTCCTTCGCCCCGTCCTTGCCTTGCTCGAACGCGAGGCGATCGGCGCGCAGCCAGTTGGTGCGTTGATCGGGATTGTTCAAGCGCGACTTGGCGATGCGGTCGAGCGCGCGCTTGATGTATTTGTCGTCGTCGCCTTCCAGCCAACGGTCCAGCGCCTCGACCCGATGCTCCTTCGGCAGCTTGATGTATTCGCGCAGCCAATAGTTCTGCAATTGCCGGTCCATGCGCGGATCCGAGCGCCGGTCCATCTGCCGCAGCTGATTTTCGAACGCGGTCTGATCGCGCTGGCGATAGCCGTTTTCGCGCAGGCTGTCGGGCTTGGCGCGTTCGATCGCCGAACGGTACAACTGCATCGCGGTCGCCAACGCGCCGGTCGCGTACAACTGGCCGATCACCAGGTCGCGATCGCGCTGCGCGCGCGCCTGCTGACCCAGTTCGACCAGACGCGCGTGCGCCGACACCGCGGCGCTGCCGGCCGCGCCCTTCTTGCCCAGCCATTCGAGCAAGGCGGTTTCTTCGTCGCGCTTGATCTGCGCGGTGTTGGCGCGGCGGAAGCTGTCGACCTGGCCTTCGTAGCTCTTGGCCGCGCCCTGCCAGCCGCGCAAGGTGCCGGCGTACTTGCTGGCGATCTCGGGATTCTTGCGGCCTTCGGCCTCGATCAGCGCCGCCAGCTTGCGGTAATGCGCGGCGACGGTCGGATAGGTCCAGTCGGCGTTGGCCTGGAAGTCATCGGCCATCGCGTAGCGGTTGGTCAGCGCCGGAAAACCCGCGAGCATCACGAAATCGCCGGCGCCCAGCGGCTTGTCGGCGATCTTGAGCCAGCGCTTGGGTTGATACGGCACATTGTCGATCGCGTACGCCGCCGGCTTGCCGTCCTTGCCGACGTAGGCGCGGTAGAAGGCGAAATCGCCGCTGTGGCGCGGCCACATCCAATTGTCGTTGTCGCCGCCGAAGTTGCCGATGCTGTCGGGCGGCGAGTACACCAGGCGCAGGTCGCGAATCTCGATGCTGCGCTGCAGTTGATAGCTGTTGCCACCGGAAAAACTGTACAGACGGCAGCCGTATCCGGGGGTTTTCTCGCAGTCGGCGACCAGTTGTTTTTCCAGCGCGTCGAGCGCTTCGATGCGCGCGAGCGGGTCGCTGGCGGCGGTCAATGCGGACTGCACCTTCGCGGTCACGTCCTGGACCGAGTCGAGCACGTAGATGCGTGCGTTCGGCCCGGCCGACACTTCTTCGTTGTTGGTGCCGGTCTTGAAGCCGTCGCGCAGCAGATTGCGTTGCGGGGTGGAATTGAGATTGATCGCGCCGAGCGCGCAGTGCTGGTTGGTCAGCAACAATCCCTTGGGCGAGACGAAGCTCGCGGTACAGCCGCCCAGCGGCACCACCGCGCCGAGCGGATCGCCCTTGGGATCGGCCCATTGCCCGAGTTGCTTGGGAGTGGCGCGCAGGCCGGCTTGCTTGAGTTGCGAGGCGAGCTCGGGCAATTGCGGCGGCGTCCATAGCCCTTCGACCGCTTGCGCGGCATCGACCCAGACCGTGCCGCACACCAACGTCCCTGTCATGGCCATCGCTCTGGCCAGCGCCGTATATCGCATCAAAAACGTCCTGGGTCCGCGGGAGGTCGAGTCTAGCCCGGGGAAAACTGTGAACGCCATGGCGGAAGCGGCATACGACCGGATCGGCATGCGAATGGCGCGCGAAGTTTTAGCTTGCGCTCAGTTTTGCTTGGAATTTTGAGGGCAACGCTAAAATTTCGTTAGCGCTTGGGGCAAAAGCGAATCCCCCCTGCCCCCCTTGCAAGGGGGGAAAAGCATCGGCTTGATGCGGTGACGTGATTTGTTGTCGATCCGTAGTTGCTACCGCAGCGCCACTGCTTGCCCCCTTTGCAAAAGGGGGCCGCGCCCGCGCAACCCTCCGCGGCCGAAACAACCATCGCGGGGATTCGCTTTGGGGCTGTCCTAGATAAGGATTCGATCTAGGATGAGAAATGACTCTAAGTCGTTGTCGGATAAG
>NZ_JBDGLR010000023.1:0-5717 GCF_057655755.1 Lysobacter sp. Soil_N_51
CGGTTTGTAGGTTGGCGGGACGCGCGGAAAGCGGCGGTTTCGACAAGTGTTGACGAGTCGAAAACATGCTGTAAGATGCGCGGCCCGGTGAGGTGGAATGCTTCGGAAACGAAGGATTTCGGCGAGTCGGGAAGCAGCAAGAAGTTCGCGAACAGGTGTTGACGTTCACGAAAACTGCTGTATAGTGTGCGGCTCCCTCGGGCACTTCGGTGACGAGACGGAACAAGGCGCTGAGGCCGGTTCCTAAAGATCTTTGACAGTGTGCGCAGGTGACTTGTGCGGGCGTCTGGCGGGTGGATAGTTGTCCATCTTGCAGACGTTCGTAACAGAGTCCAACGATTTAAGAAGCATGCAAATGCAATTGAGTAATTGGCCTGGAACGAAGTCTGCACTCAAAGCATTGATGAAGGCCGCAAGGCTGGAATCGAAACATTTAAGTGAAGAGTTTGATCCTGGCTCAGAGTGAACGCTGGCGGCAGGCCTAACACATGCAAGTCGAACGGCAGCACAGAGGAGCTTGCTCCTTGGGTGGCGAGTGGCGGACGGGTGAGGAATACGTCGGAATCTGCCTATTTGTGGGGGATAACGTAGGGAAACTTACGCTAATACCGCATACGACCTACGGGTGAAAGCGGAGGACCTTCGGGCTTCGCGCAGATAGATGAGCCGACGTCGGATTAGCTAGTTGGCGGGGTAAAGGCCCACCAAGGCGACGATCCGTAGCTGGTCTGAGAGGATGATCAGCCACACTGGAACTGAGACACGGTCCAGACTCCTACGGGAGGCAGCAGTGGGGAATATTGGACAATGGGCGCAAGCCTGATCCAGCCATGCCGCGTGTGTGAAGAAGGCCTTCGGGTTGTAAAGCACTTTTGTCCGGAAAGAAAAGTTCCCGGTTAATACCCGGGGATCATGACGGTACCGGAAGAATAAGCACCGGCTAACTTCGTGCCAGCAGCCGCGGTAATACGAAGGGTGCAAGCGTTACTCGGAATTACTGGGCGTAAAGCGTGCGTAGGTGGTTTGTTAAGTCTGATGTGAAAGCCCTGGGCTCAACCTGGGAATGGCATTGGAAACTGGCTGACTAGAGTGCGGTAGAGGGTAGTGGAATTCCCGGTGTAGCAGTGAAATGCGTAGATATCGGGAGGAACATCTGTGGCGAAGGCGACTACCTGGACCAGCACTGACACTGAGGCACGAAAGCGTGGGGAGCAAACAGGATTAGATACCCTGGTAGTCCACGCCCTAAACGATGCGAACTGGATGTTGGGAGCAACTTGGCTCTCAGTATCGAAGCTAACGCGTTAAGTTCGCCGCCTGGGAAGTACGGTCGCAAGACTGAAACTCAAAGGAATTGACGGGGGCCCGCACAAGCGGTGGAGTATGTGGTTTAATTCGATGCAACGCGAAGAACCTTACCTGGCCTTGACATCCACGGAACTTTCTAGAGATAGATTGGTGCCTTCGGGAACCGTGAGACAGGTGCTGCATGGCTGTCGTCAGCTCGTGTCGTGAGATGTTGGGTTAAGTCCCGCAACGAGCGCAACCCTTGTCCTTAGTTGCCAGCACGTAATGGTGGGAACTCTAAGGAGACCGCCGGTGACAAACCGGAGGAAGGTGGGGATGACGTCAAGTCATCATGGCCCTTACGGCCAGGGCTACACACGTACTACAATGGTAGGGACAGAGGGCTGCAAACCCGCGAGGGCAAGCCAATCCCAGAAACCCTATCTCAGTCCGGATCGGAGTCTGCAACTCGACTCCGTGAAGTCGGAATCGCTAGTAATCGCAGATCAGCATTGCTGCGGTGAATACGTTCCCGGGCCTTGTACACACCGCCCGTCACACCATGGGAGTTTGTTGCACCAGAAGCAGGTAGCTTAACCTTCGGGAGGGCGCTTGCCACGGTGTGGCCGATGACTGGGGTGAAGTCGTAACAAGGTAGCCGTATCGGAAGGTGCGGCTGGATCACCTCCTTTAGAGACATAAAGACAGCCAATTGCCTGTCCAGACGTCCGCACAAGTGACCTGCATTCAGAGTTCCCGATCGCCACAGGGCGATTGAGGAGTCGTCCCGTTTCGATGGGGCTTTAGCTCAGCTGGGAGAGCACCTGCTTTGCAAGCAGGGGGTCGTCGGTTCGATCCCGACAAGCTCCACCACCTAGCCAGTAGCAGTTTTGGGTCTGTAGCTCAGGTGGTTAGAGCGCGCCCCTGATAAGGGCGAGGCCGGTGGTTCGAGTCCTCCCAGACCCACCACCCTGGTGAAAAGTTAAGGCAAACGGCAAGACTTCTGAATTGCGCACACACATAAAGATTTGAAACTGGGAAGGCGCTGAAGCCTTTCAAGTGTTCTTTGAAAAACTGGAATGTAGCGAGCGTTTTGAGACGGAATGTCCATGACGTGTCGTGAGGCTAAGGCGAGTGTCGAAAGACACTTTATTAATTGAGTCGTTATATTCGAGTCCGGGCTTTGTACCCCTGGACCCGTGTAACTCCGAGGCAACTTGGGGTTATATGGTCAAGCGAATAAGCGCACACGGTGGATGCCTTGGCGGTCAGAGGCGATGAAGGACGTGATAGCCTGCGAAAAGCGCGGGGGAGCTGGCAATAAGCTTTGATCCCGCGATGTCCGAATGGGGAAACCCACCTAGCAATAGGTATCCTGCAGTGAATACATAGCTGCTGGAAGCGAACCCGGAGAACTGAAATATCTAAGTACCCGGAGGAAAAGAAATCAACCGAGATTCCCTAAGTAGTGACGAGCGAACGGGGACTAGCCCTTAAGTTGCATCAGCTTCAGCAAAACGAGTTGGAAAGCTCGGCCATAGAAGGTGACAGCCCTGTATGTGAAGGGGCTGATGCGATGAAATCGAGTAGGGCGGGGCACGAGAAACCCTGTCTGAACATGGGGGGACCATCCTCCAAGGCTAAATACTCCTGACCGACCGATAGTGAACCAGTACCGTGAGGGAAAGGCGAAAAGAACCCTGGTGAAGGGAGTGAAATAGACCCTGAAACCGTGTGCGTACAAGCAGTAGGAGCTCGCAAGAGTGACTGCGTACCTTTTGTATAATGGGTCAGCGACTTACTGTTCGTGGCAAGCTTAACCGTATAGGGGAGGCGAAGGGAAACCGAGTCTGATAAGGGCGCATAGTCGCGGGCAGTAGACCCGAAACCGGGTGATCTAGTCATGCCCAGGGTGAAGGTTGAGTAACATCAACTGGAGGCCCGAACCCACGTCTGTTGCAAAAGACGGGGATGAGGTGTGATTAGGAGTGAAAAGCTAATCGAACCCGGAGATAGCTGGTTCTCCTCGAAAGCTATTTAGGTAGCGCCTCGGACGAATACTGCTGGGGGTAGAGCACTGTTATGGCTAGGGGGTCATTGCGACTTACCAAACCATGGCAAACTCCGAATACCAGCACGTACTATCCGGGAGACACACGGCGGGTGCTAACGTCCGTCGTGAAAAGGGAAACAACCCAGACCCACAGCTAAGGTCCCAAATTTATCGCTAAGTGGTGAACGATGTGGAAAGGCACAGACAGCCAGGAGGTTGGCTTAGAAGCAGCCACCCTTTAAAGAAAGCGTAATAGCTCACTGGTCGAGTCGGTCTGCGCGGAAGATTTAACGGGGCTAAGCGATAAACCGAAGCTTGGGGTGCATCACTTCGTGATGCGCGGTAGAGGAGCGTTCCGTAAGCCGTTGAAGGTGGATTGAGAAGTCTGCTGGAGGTATCGGAAGTGCGAATGCTGACATGAGTAACGATAATGCGGGTGAAAAGCCCGCACGCCGAAAGCCCAAGGTTTCCTTGCGCAACGTTAATCGACGCAGGGTGAGTCGGCCCCTAAGGCGAGGCTGAAAAGCGTAGTCGATGGGAAGCAGGTTAATATTCCTGCACCTCGCGTAAGTGCGATGGAGGGACGGAGAAGGTTAGGCAGGCCAGGCGTTGGTTGTCCTGGTGAGAGAGTTGAGGCGGTTCCCTTTGGCAAATCCGGGGGAGCAACGTTGAGACTAAGGACCGGCCCATTAGGGCTAGGCTGCCGATATCACGCTTCCAGGAAAAGCTCCTAAGCTTCAGCTTACGCAGACCGTACCGTAAACCGACACAGGTGGGCAGGATGAGAATTCTAAGGCGCTTGAGAGAACTCGGGTGAAGGAACTAGGCAAAATAGCACCGTAACTTCGGGAGAAGGTGCGCCCTCCACGGTTAATAGCTGAGGGGGGCCGCAGTGACCAGGCCGCTGCGACTGTTTATCAAAAACACAGCACTCTGCAAACACGAAAGTGGACGTATAGGGTGTGACGCCTGCCCGGTGCTGGAAGGTTAATTGATGGGGTCAGCCGCAAGGCGAAGCTCTTGATCGAAGCCCCAGTAAACGGCGGCCGTAACTATAACGGTCCTAAGGTAGCGAAATTCCTTGTCGGGTAAGTTCCGACCTGCACGAATGGCGTAACGACAGCGGCGCTGTCTCCACCCGAGACTCAGTGAAATTGAAATCGCTGTGAAGATGCAGCGTTCCCGCGGCAAGACGGAAAGACCCCGTGAACCTTTACTATAGCTTTACACTGAACGTTGAGTTCGTCTGTGTAGGATAGGTGGGAGGCTATGAAACCATGGCGCTAGCTGTGGTGGAGCCATCCTTGAAATACCACCCTGTCGTGCTTGACGTTCTAACCTAGGCCCGTTATCCGGGTCAGGGACCGTGTATGGTGGGTAGTTTGACTGGGGCGGTCTCCTCCCAAAGTGTAACGGAGGAGCACGAAGGTACGCTCAGCGCGGTCGGACATCGCGCACTGTGTGCAAAGGCATAAGCGTGCTTGACTGCAAGATCGACGGATCAAGCAGGTACGAAAGTAGGTCTTAGTGATCCGGTGGTTCTGTATGGAAGGGCCATCGCTCAACGGATAAAAGGTACTCCGGGGATAACAGGCTGATACCGCCCAAGAGTTCATATCGACGGCGGTGTTTGGCACCTCGATGTCGGCTCATCACATCCTGGGGCTGTAGTCGGTCCCAAGGGTATGGCTGTTCGCCATTTAAAGTGGTACGCGAGCTGGGTTCAGAACGTCGTGAGACAGTTCGGTCCCTATCTGTCGTGGGCGTTGGAGATTTGAGAGGGGCTGCTCCTAGTACGAGAGGACCGGAGTGGACGAACCTCTGGTGTTCCGGTTGTCACGCCAGTGGCACTGCCGGGTAGCTATGTTCGGAAGCGATAACCGCTGAAAGCATCTAAGCGGGAAGCGCGCCTCAAGATGAGATCTCCCGGGACTTTAAGTCCCCTAAAGGAACCATCAAGACTAGGTGGTTGATAGGCAGGGTGTGTAAGTGCGGCAACGCATTGAGCTAACCTGTACTAATGATCCGTGTGGCTTGACCATATAACCTCAAGTTGCCTTGGCTTCATTGACACGTTAAGACGTTTCTCCCAAAATACTGCTCGCTACATTCCAACTTATTCGCCGACAACGGGGGGCATTCCGTTGAAAGCACACCCACGTGAGCGTGAGCGCAACTTCAATCCACCGAAGTCTGCGACCCTCCACCCTCTCCCTGGTGATAATAGCTGTGTGGCACCACCCGATCCCATCCCGAACTCGGAAGTGAAACGCACATGCGCCGATGGTAGTGTGGCCTAAGCCATGCAAGAGTAGGTCATCGCCAGGGGCTTTACCCTAAAACGCCGCAACCTTCTGGTTGCGGCGTTTTTCTTTGC
>NZ_JBDGLR010000024.1:0-1274 GCF_057655755.1 Lysobacter sp. Soil_N_51
GGTGGCGATCCGGACCCGGAATGCACCAACTGCACGACGACCCACACGGTCGCCGCGCCGGTGATCACCAGCAGCAAGTCGTCGGATCCGGCGACCGGCACCACGGTCAATCCGGGTGCGACGATCACCTACACCTTGTCGACCACGATCAGCACCGCGGCGCTGACGGACGTCTACACCCTGACCGACACGATCAGCGGCGATCAGACGTTCGGTTCGGTGACCAACGCCGGCAACTACACCTGCACGGGCGCGTTGTCCTGCACCTTGCCGGCCGGCACGTTGCCGGGTACGTACACGCTGAGCTACACGACCACCGTCGACGCGGATGCGGCCGGCACGGTCGGTAACAACGTGACCGGCAGCGGCGGTGGCGACCCGGATCCGGAGTGCACCAACTGCGCGACGACCCATACGGTCGCCGCGCCGGTGATCACCAGCACCAAGTCGTCCGATCCGGCGACCGGCACTACGGTCAATCCGGGTGCGACGATCACCTACACCTTGTCGACCACGATCAGCACCGCGGCGCTGACGGACGTCTACACCCTGACCGACACGATCAGCGGCGATCAGACGTTCGGCAGCGTGACCAATGCGGGCAGCTACACCTGCACCGGTACCGGTCCGCTGTCGTGCACCCTGCCGGCCGGCACCCTGCCGGGCACCTACACGCTGAGCTACACGACCACCGTCGACGCGGATGCGGCCGGCACGGTCGGTAACAACGTGACCGGCAGCGGCGGTGGCGATCCGGACCCGGAATGCACCAACTGCACGACGACCCATACGGTCGCCGCGCCGGTGATCAGCAGCAGCAAGTCGTCGGATCCGGCGACCGGCACCACGGTCAATCCGGGTGCGACGATCACCTACACCCTGAGCACCACGATCAGCACCGCGGCGCTGACGGACGTCTACACGCTGACCGACACGATCAGCGGCGATCAGACCTTTGGTTCGGTCACCAATGCGGGCAGCTACACCTGCACGGGCGCGTTGTCCTGCACCCTGCCGGCCGGCACCTTGCCAGGTACGTACACGCTGACCTACACGACCACCGTCGACGCGGATGCGGCCGGCACGGTCGGTAACAACGTGACCGGCAGCGGCGGTGGCGATCCGGACCCGGAGTGCACCAACTGCACGACGACCCATACGGTCGCCGCGCCGGTGATCAGCAGCAGCAAGTCGTCGGATCCGGCGACCGGCACCACGGTCAATCCGGGTGCGACGATCACCTACACCCTGAGCACCACGATCAGCACCGCGGC
>NZ_JBDGLR010000025.1:0-765 GCF_057655755.1 Lysobacter sp. Soil_N_51
CAAGAGCGAGAAGAACCGCCGCACCGAGTTGAACGTTCAGAACTAAGCGACATCCGCGGGTTCTTCGGAACCCGCACTGCGACACTTCGAAGCCCGGCCTTGTGCCGGGCTTCGTTTTTTTGGGGCCGGGATTGGGGATTCGAGATTCGCAAAAGCAGGGACAAAGCAGGAGTGGTGGTGCTTTGCTGTTCCCGATTCCCGATTCCCGATTCCCGATTCCCGATTCCCGATTCCCGATTCCCGATTCCCGATTCCCCTGAAACTACGACGACCAACCCATTTTATTAGCGAATATCGACCGTTCGTCGGCGCGGCTAAACCCGGGTGGACGTATTGCTTGCGGACGCGTTACACACAAAACGGTTCGCCCCCCGACTGAACTACGTTAAGTGGTATTAACAATCATCTTGACCGTGTATGATCCCCCCGCCAGTGACCGCGGTGCTAGGCCTTGCCAGTGCTGAAAGTGTCTCTGTCATAGAGTCAGCGCCGCAGAAGACTGTTCCGATCACACAGTCCCGATCACCCCCCGTTCCGATCGATCTGAAGGAGTTACAGAATGAAGATCCGTATGTTGAGCACCGCACTGCTGGCGGGCTTGGCTTTTTCGCAGGTGGCCAGCGCCCAGGATTTCGACGACCGCTGGTACCTGACCGGCTCGGCCGGCATGAACGTCCAGGACAACGACCGCGGCACCCGCAACGCTCCGTTCGGCGCGATCGGCCTGGGCAAGTTCCTGAGCAAGAACTGGTCGCTCGACGGTGA
>NZ_JBDGLR010000026.1:0-697 GCF_057655755.1 Lysobacter sp. Soil_N_51
GGGGATTCGCTTTGGGGCTGTCCTAGATAAGGATTCGATCTAGGATGAGAAATGACTCTAAGTCGTTGTCGGATAAGCAAAAACAACCAGCTTCGACTGGTCGAGCTGTTCGTGGCTCAAGCGACAGCTCGAACAGCGGCTGATCTGGTCGGAATCCATCGCAACTCGGCCGCGCTGTACTTCCACAAGTTGCGTCAATGCATCGCGGCGCGGATGGCCGAATTGGAGCCGGAGTTGGCGGTGTTCGAATGCGATGAGAGCTACTTCGGCGGTGCGCGAAAAGGCAAGCGTGGACGAGGCGCGGCCGGTAAGGTCTGCGTGTTCGGCATCCTCAAGCGAGGTGGACGGGTGTACGCCCTGCCGGTTGCAGATGCACGCAGCCAAACCTTGCTGACAGCCCTAAAAACCAGGGTTTTAGCCCATTCGGTGGTCTACACCGACCACCTGGCCAGCTACAACATCTTGGACGTTTCCGGGTTCAAGCATCGTCGGGTCAATCACAGTCACGAGTTCGTCAGTCGTCGTGGAAACCACATCAACGGCATCGAGAACTTCTGGAATCAATCCAAGCGGATTCTGCGTAAGTACAACGGAATTCCACGCAAAAACTTCTTCTTGTTTTTGAAGGAATGTGAGTTCCGCTTCAACTACGGCACCCCGCGCGAGCAGCTTGCTACGCTACGGGACTGGACGGGGC
>NZ_JBDGLR010000027.1:0-289 GCF_057655755.1 Lysobacter sp. Soil_N_51
AATAGTCGAATTGGCGCGGTCGCGGCTTACGCCGCTCCTACACGAAGCCGAAGCGCGACCCAGCGCAGACCGCCCGTAGCCCCTGTAGGAGCGGCGTAAGCCGCGACCCGGCCAATCGGCAGCCGATGCACCTCGTTCAAGCGCGGCACCGCCGGTCGCTCGCTCTACGGGCGGAATCCGCAATAGTCGAATTGGCGCGGTCGCGGCTCGCGCCGCTCCTACACGAAGCCGAAGCGCGACCCAGCGCAGACCGCCCGTAGCCCCTGTAGGAGCGGCGTAAGCCGCGACC
>NZ_JBDGLR010000027.1:386-536 GCF_057655755.1 Lysobacter sp. Soil_N_51
ACCCGGCCAATCGGCAGCCGATGCACCTCGTTCAAGCGCGGCACCGCCGGTCGCTCGCTCTGCTGGCAGAATCCGCAATAGTCGAATTGGCGCGGTCGCGGCTTACGCCGCTCCTACACGAAGCCGAAGCGCGACCCAGCGCAGACCGCC
>NZ_JBDGLR010000028.1:0-505 GCF_057655755.1 Lysobacter sp. Soil_N_51
GTGCGGGTTCCGAAGAACCCGCGGATGTCGCTTAGTTCTGAACGTTCAACTCGGTGCGGCGGTTCTTCTCGCTCTTGCACGCCGGCATGGTCTGCGCGGTCGGCTCCAGCGGACGGCTTTCGCCGTAGCCCACCGGTCCGATCAGACGGCCCGCGTCCACACCGTTGCTGGTCAGGTAGTCGTACGCAGCCTTCGCGCGACGCTCCGACAGCTTCTGGTTGTAGTCGTCCTTGCCGCACAGGTCGGTGTGACCGGCGACTTCGACCTTCAGGTCGGGGTAACGCTTCAGGATTTCGCTCGCTTCGCTCAGGATCGCCACCGCGTCAGGACGCAGGGTCGCCTTGTCGAAGTCGAAGTTCACGCCCTTCAGGTCGATGGTGACCGGCACCGGGCAGCCGTCCGGACCGATGGTCTGGCCAGCCTGCGAACCGGGGCACTTGTCGTCGCAGTTGTTCACGCCGTCGCCGTCGTCGTCCTTGTCCGCGCAGCCCGGCTGCACTTCCGG
>NZ_JBDGLR010000029.1:0-476 GCF_057655755.1 Lysobacter sp. Soil_N_51
ACCGGCACCACGGTCAATCCGGGTGCGACGATCACCTATACCCTGAGCACCACGATCAGCACTGCGGCGCTGACGGATGTCTACACGCTGACCGACACCATCAGCGGCGATCAGACGTTCGGCAGCGTGACCAATGCCGGTGCGTACACCTGCACGGGCACCGGCCCGCTGTCGTGCACCCTGCCGGCCGGCACCCTGCCGGGCACCTATACGCTGACCTACACCACCACCGTCGACGCGGATGCGGCCGGCACGGTCGGTAACAGCGTGACGGGCATCGGTGGTGGCGACCCGGACCCGGAGTGCACCAACTGCACGACGACCCATACGGTCGCGGCGCCGGTGATCACCAGCAGCAAGTCGTCGGATCCGGCGACCGGCACCACGGTCAACCCGGGCGCGACGATCACCTACACCCTGAGCACCACGATCAGCACTGCGGCGCTGACGGACGTCTACACGCTGACCGACACGAT
>NZ_JBDGLR010000030.1:0-399 GCF_057655755.1 Lysobacter sp. Soil_N_51
CCCGACCGCGACGCCGGCCCTGGGCCGCCCGCGTCGCGGCTATGATGCGGTGCATGCAGGCATACGGGCGCGCCGACTGCGCCACCGCGCGCGCCGGCAACGCAAACTCACGGCGGACAGCGCGCTGTGGCGGGAGGTCGAAGACCGGCTGATGCGGTTCTGGTCGCCACGACAGATCAGCCAAGGCCTGCGCGATCAGTACCCCGACCAACCGGAGTGGCAGGTGTCGCACGAGACCATCTACAACGCGATCTATGCGATGCCCCGCGGCACAATCCGACGCGAGTTGACGTTGCTGTTGAAGCAGCAGCGCGCGGCGCGTCGTTCGCCGCGGCCGGGGCCCGAACGGCGCGGGCGACGCACGGACATGCAGAGTATTCACGATCGCCCGCTTGAGGC
>NZ_JBDGLR010000031.1:0-383 GCF_057655755.1 Lysobacter sp. Soil_N_51
GCCGGATCCGACGATTTGCTGCTGCTGATCACCGGCGCGGCGACCGTATGGGTCGTCGTGCAGTTGGTGCATTCCGGGTCCGGGTCGCCACCGCCGCTGCCGGTCACGCTGTTACCGACCGTGCCGGCCGCATCCGCGTCGACGGTGGTCGTGTAGGTCAGCGTGTACGTACCTGGCAACGTGCCGGCCGGCAAGGTGCAGGACAACGCGCCCGTGCAGGTGTAGTTGCCGGCATTGGTCACGCTGCCGAACGTCTGGTCGCCGCTGATGGTGTCGGTCAGCGTGTAGACGTCCGTCAGCGCCGCGGTGCTGATCGTGGTGCTCAGGGTGTACGTGATCGTCGCACCCGGATTGACCGTGGTGCCGGTCGCCGGATCCGACGA
>NZ_JBDGLR010000032.1:0-359 GCF_057655755.1 Lysobacter sp. Soil_N_51
GTGGTGCCGGTCGCCGGATCCGACGACTTGCTGCTGCTGATCACCGGCGCGGCGACCGTGTGGGTCGTCGCGCAGTTCGTGCACTCCGGATCCGGATCGCCACCGCCGATGCCGGTCACGCTGTTACCGACCGTGCCGGCCGCATCGGCGTCGACGGTGGTCGTGTAGCTCAGCGTGTAGGTGCCCGGCAGGGTGCCGGCCGGCAGGGTGCAGGACAACGCACCCGTGCAGGTGTAGCTGCCGGCGCTGGTCACGCTGCCGAACGTCTGATCGCCGCTGATGGTGTCGGTCAGGGTGTAGACGTCCGTCAGCGCCGCGGTGCTGATCGTGGTCGACAAGGTGTAGGTGATCGTCGCACC
>NZ_JBDGLR010000033.1:0-326 GCF_057655755.1 Lysobacter sp. Soil_N_51
CGACTCCGCCGTGAGCACGATCTTTGGACACGCCGTCGTCGTCGCTTCGTCCGCGCACGTGCGGCGCTGCAACGCACGCCGGCGGCCCCGAGGCGAGTGACCTGGCCGTTCGCGGCCAGTGCGCCCGATCGCATCTGGGTAGGGGACATCACTCACCTTTCGACACAGGAAGGCGTGCTGATGCTGGCGATCATCCTGGATGTGCATAGCCGTCGCGTGGTGGGCTGGGCGATGGACACCCATCAGCGCGTGGAACTGGCGGAACGTGCGTTGCAGATGGCGTTGCACCACCGTCGGCCGACGGCTGGATTGATTCTTCATCACGA
>NZ_JBDGLR010000034.1:0-325 GCF_057655755.1 Lysobacter sp. Soil_N_51
GAAATGGCGTTGCACAAGGTGCTGACGCAGCGCACGAAGGTAGAGGTCTATTTCACCGATCCCGGCAGCCCGTGGCAGCGCGGGATCTGCGAGAACACCAATGGACTGTTGCGTCAGTACTTCCCCAAGGGCACCGACTTGTCGCATTTCACCCAGCGGCAGTTGGATCGCATCGCCCACGAGTTCAACACCCGGCCGCGAGCGTCATTGGGCTATCAATTTCCGGCCGTCGTATTTCTTCGCGAGTTAGGCATGCCCGAGGCGGCTGCGAAAGTTCGCCAGGCCGTGTTTGACTCGTTTGATGCACTTAGACGTTGACAGTGCA
>NZ_JBDGLR010000035.1:0-317 GCF_057655755.1 Lysobacter sp. Soil_N_51
ATTCACGATCGCCCGCTTGAGGCCGAACATCGACAGGTGCCGGGACACTGGGAAGGCGATCTGCTGGTGGGCGCCCGGAACGCCTCGGCGATCGGCGTGCTGGTGGACCGCAAGACCCTGTTCACCGTGCTCGCGCGCGTGGATGGCTGCAAGGCGATCGATGCCCTGAAAGGATTCAACCGGGTGTTGCGACGCCTGCCGGAATCGGCGCGCAAAACGATGACCTACGACCAGGGCAAGGAAATGGCGTTGCACAAGGTGCTGACGCAGCGCACGAAGGTAGAGGTCTATTTCACCGATCCCGGCAGCCCGTGGCA
>NZ_JBDGLR010000036.1:0-282 GCF_057655755.1 Lysobacter sp. Soil_N_51
GGTCACGTTGTTACCGACCGTGCCGGCCGCATCCGCGTCGACGGTGGTCGTGTAGCTCAGCGTGTAGGTGCCCGGCAACGTGCCGGCCGGCAGGGTGCAGGACAACGCGCCCGTGCAGGTGTAGTTGCCGGCATTGGTCACGCTGCCGAACGTCTGATCGCCACTGATCGTGTCGGTCAGCGTGTAGACGTCCGTCAGCGCCGCAGTGCTGATCGTGGTGCTCAGGGTGTAGGTGATCGTCGCACCCGGATTGACCGTGGTGCCGGTCGCCGGATCCGACGA
>NZ_JBDGLR010000037.1:0-251 GCF_057655755.1 Lysobacter sp. Soil_N_51
CCCAACTCACGAAGAAATACGACGGCCGGAAATTGATAGCCCAATGACGCCCGCGGCCGGGTGTTGAACTCGTGGGCGATGCGATCCAACTGCCGCTGGGTGAAATGCGACAGGTCGGTGCCCTTGGGGAAGTACTGACGCAACAGTCCATTGGTGTTCTCGCAGATCCCGCGTTGCCACGGGCTGCCGGGATCGGTGAAATAGACCTCTACCTTCGTGCGCTGCGTCAGCACCTTGTGCAACGCCATTTC
>NZ_JBDGLR010000038.1:0-251 GCF_057655755.1 Lysobacter sp. Soil_N_51
CTACTGTGGCCCTGCTTCGTCATGATCATGATCACGCCGCGTTCTTCTTGGCTGAAGTGGCTGTACTGCGTTCCCATGGATTGGACTCAAGGCGGGTGATGCACTTGAGGGTAGTCAGTGCATAACCAAAGAAAAATGCTTTTTTGTGAATCAAAGGCCCGCGCGATCGGTGCAGACGCGGGCATGCGCCACACGGGACATCCATGTCCCGGTGGCGCACGGCGTGCATCCTGCACGCCGCCCTTCGGGTG
>NZ_JBDGLR010000039.1:0-227 GCF_057655755.1 Lysobacter sp. Soil_N_51
ACCGCGGCGCTGACGGACGTCTACACCCTGACCGACACGATCAGCGGCGATCAGACGTTCGGCAGCGTGACCAATGCGGGTGCGTACACCTGCACGGGCACCGGTCCGCTGTCCTGCACCCTGCCGGCCGGCACCCTGCCGGGCACCTACACGCTGAGCTACACGACCACCGTTGACGCGGATGCGGCCGGCACGGTCGGTAACAACGTGACCGGCAGCGGCGGTGG
>NZ_JBDGLR010000040.1:0-219 GCF_057655755.1 Lysobacter sp. Soil_N_51
CGTGTTTGACTCGTTTGATGCACTTAGACGTTGACAGTGCAGTTACCTTTCTTTTGTTGCTTTAGACAAAAGAAAGTAACCCGCCGCTTTAGTGGCGGAAGCTTTTGATCTTGATTGCAGCTTTAAAAGCTTCAAAGCTTTTAAGCCTTTGAGGCAAAGGCAACAGCTTTCGTCCGCAAGCGGCCGAGTTACTTTCTTTTGTCAAAAGCGACAAAAGAA
>NZ_JBDGLR010000041.1:0-212 GCF_057655755.1 Lysobacter sp. Soil_N_51
CCGGGGCACTTGTCGTCGCAGTTGTTCACGCCGTCGCCGTCGTCGTCCTTGTCCGCGCAGCCCGGCTGCACTTCCGGAGCCACCGCGACCGGAGCGGTCGGTTCCGGACCCAGCGGGACGATGATGCCGACCGAGGCCAGCACGTCGCCGAACCAGTCTTCCTGCGGCGCGTTCACGCTCTGGTCGTCGAAGTCGGCGCGGTACGCCAGCTC
>NZ_JBDGLR010000042.1:0-209 GCF_057655755.1 Lysobacter sp. Soil_N_51
ACACCCGTAGGGCGGCGCACATGGATGTGCGCCGTGCGCCACCGAGACAGGATGTCTCGTGTGGCGCATGCCTGCGTCTGCACCGCACGCGCGGGCACTTGATTCAAAGAAAAGCGTTTTTCTTTGGTTTGTACTGACTACCCTCAAGTGCATCACCCGCCTTGAGTCCAATCCGATGGGAACGCAGTACAGCCACTTCAGCCAAGAAG
>NZ_JBDGLR010000043.1:0-209 GCF_057655755.1 Lysobacter sp. Soil_N_51
CCTTTCTTTTGTTGCTTTAGACAAAAGAAAGTGACCCGCCGCTTTAGTGGCGGAAGCTTTTGATCCTGCTTGCAGCTCCTAAAGCTTTAGAGCCTTAAAGCTCCAGAGCTTTTGAAGCCAGAGGCAAGATCTACAGCTTTCGTCCGCAAGCGGCCGAGTTACTTTCTTTTGTCTAAAGCGACAAAAGAAAGGTAACTGCACTGACTACC
>NZ_JBDGLR010000044.1:0-203 GCF_057655755.1 Lysobacter sp. Soil_N_51
GTGGTGCCGGTCGCCGGATCCGACGACTTGCTGCTGCTGATCACCGGCGCGGCGACCGTGTGGGTCGTCGCGCAGTTGATGCACTCCGGATCCGGATCGCCACCACCGGCGCCGGTAACGCTGTTGCCGACCGTGCCGGCCGCATCCGCGTCGACGGTGGTCGTGTAGGTCAGCGTGTACGTACCTGGCAAGGTGCCGGCCGG